>NZ_JAFCLY010000003.1:0-337364 GCF_018130185.1 Bradyrhizobium sp. AUGA SZCCT0182
CCGGCCTTCCCTGCGCAATGGCTTTACGGCTTATGCCGTGATCTCCCCGGAGACGAGTTCTTGGTTGACTCCGTCGCTGCCGGTTCAGCTCACGCTTCTCCGACAGCTTGACGCCTGCCACGGGCGCCAGGACCACACGGTTTTGCCGTACGCTTATCCACGCCGTCGTCGAGGCGTAAACCAGCGTCCACCGCAACCCGTCCAACGTCCGTGACGACGGCCGACGCCCTCTGAGAGGGACGGGATGGCCAAAGATATGCACCTGATTTGCCTTCTGTAAAACAGAAATATTTTTTATTTTGGGGCTTGACACGATTTCCGTAAATCAGAACTGATTTGCCTGTCGGGCTATTTTGTCGCACCTCCCTCCGTCATTCCGGGCGCTGCAACGCGGTGAGCCCGGAATCCATTGGGCGGCGGCGCATGCGGCTTGATGGATTCCAGGTTCGCGCTTGGCCCGCCCCGGAATGACGGAGAGAAAATGTCACAGGGATGCCACTGGACAGTATTTATCCAACGGGTTAATTTCTCGCCGACAAGAACCTGATCAGGGAGCGAGACGTGGCCGAACCGAAGGGCCCCAGCGGCGTGACCAAGGCGCTCAACGCGGCGTGGGTGCGGCCGTTTTTGTTCCTGATTTTCATCGTCGTGATCTGGGACCTGACCATCCGCGTGTTCCGGATTCCCGCCTACCAGATCCCGGCGCCCGGCGATGTCGTCGCCGTGTTGTGGACCGATTGGCCGGAACTGCTGCGGCAGGCCTGGCCTACCACCTACGCCACGATCTGCGGGTTCCTGCTCTCGGCCGTGTTCGGCATTCCCGTCGCCATGCTGATCGCGGGATCGAAGACGGTGGAAAGCTACGTCTATCCGCTGCTGGTGTTCTCCCAGTCCGTGCCCAAGATCGCGATCGCGCCGCTGTTCGTGGTCTGGTTCGGCTTCGGCATCATCCCGAAAGTGATCTCGGCGTTTCTGCTGGGCTTCTTCCCGGTCGTGGTGTCGGCGGTGCAGGGCTTCAAATCGGTCGATCCTGACATGGTCGATCTGGCGCGCGCGATGCAGGGCAGCCGCTTTAGGGTATTTTGCGCCGTCAACCTGCCGCATGCGATGCCGGCGATCTTCTCCGGCTTGAAAGTGTCGATCACGCTGGCTGTGGTCGGCGCCGTGGTCGGCGAATTCGTCGGCTCCAATTCCGGCATTGGCTATGTGCTGCAGCGCTCGATCGGCACCTTCGATTTGCCGACGATGTTCGCCGCGCTGGTGATTCTCGCGCTGCTGGGCGTGATCCTGTTCTGGATCGTCGACCGGATCGAAAGCCTCGTCATTCCCTGGCATGTCAGCCAGCGCGAGGACATCATCTTTGCTTCGTAAACTGTAACCCAAAAAAATCGGTTCACCCAAGGACCGCAAGCCAACACCAACGGGAGGACGACAATGATACGAGCGATGACAGCGGTTTCGGCCGCGCTGATCTGGGCTGCGCTGGCAGTCCCCGCATCTGCCGCCGACAAGGTGGTGCTGATGCTGAACTGGTACGTCTATGGCGAGCATGCGCCGTTCTATTACGGCAAGGCCAAGGGCATCTATGCCGCCGAAGGCATCGATCTCGAAATCCAGGAAGGCCGCGGTTCGGCAGCGACCACACAGGCGGTTGCGGCCAAGACCGCCAATTTCGGCTATGTCGACGTGCCAACCATGATGCGCGCGGCGGTCAAGGGCGCGCCGATCGTCGCTACCGGCGTGCTGCTGCAGACCAGCCCGATGTCGGCGATGGGTTTCGTCGAGAAGAACATCAAGAAGCCCGAAGACATCAAGGGCAAGACGGTGGCGATCACGCCCGCCGATTCCATGACCCAGATCTGGCCGCTGTTCCTGAAGAAGACCGGCCTGAAGGAAAGCGATTTCCAGACCGTGGCTGGCGACGGCCAGACCAAGCTCAACGCCGTCATCAACGGCCAGGCTGACCTCCTGCTCGGTTACGTCATGGACCAGTCGATGAAGATCAAGGACGCCACCGGCAAGGACGTCAACGCGATCAAGTTCGCCGACTACGGCATCAACATGGTCTGCTCGGGCGTCGTCGCCAACACCGAGTTCGTCAAGGCCAATGCCGACCTCGTCAAGCGCTTCATGTCGGCGACGACCAAGGCCGTCGAAGCCGCCGAGAAGGATGCAAAGGGTGCGGCGCAATCGATCCTCGACGCCAACCCCAAGGGCGGCAAGATCGAAACGCTGACGCAGGGCTTTGAGCTGACGATCCCGCTCTATCGGACCGCGGAAACCAAGGGCAAGCGGCCGTTCGAGGTCACCGACCAGAACATGACCGACACGGTCAATCTGATGGTCGAGTATGGCGGCCTCGAAGCCAAGGCCAAGGACAATCCGAAGGCGTTTTATACCAATGATTATCTGCCGAAGGGTGGATCTTGAGCCATTGATGACACATCCATCGTCGTCCCTGCCGAGTGCGCGGTTGCGCACGGAGCAGGGACCCATAGCCACCGGCCTGCGTTGTTGCAGAAGGTCTCTACCTCCGTGCCCGAACGAAAGGGCACGGCGTATGGGTCCCTGCGTTCGCAGGGACGACGGGTGGAGGGAAACTGAATGAGCGCAGCGACCAAAGCAACCGACCCCGATCAGCCCGCTGCGCATCTGCGCCTGGTGTCCGATCGGGCAGGCGCCGGCACGCCGGGGATCACGCTGTCGGGCGTGTCGAAGACCTATCGGTCGCGCGACGGCGATGTGCCGTCGCTGAAGCCGCTGGATTTTCATATCAACGAGGGCGAGTTCTTTGTCGTGGTCGGCCCGTCCGGCTGCGGCAAGTCCACGCTGCTCAAGATGATTTCGGGCCTGCTGGCGCCCTCGACCGGTGAAATCCTGGTCGAAGGCGAACAGGTGACAAAACCGCACGGCAATGTCGGCATCGTGTTCCAGAACGCGCTGCTGCTGCCATGGCGTAACATCCTCGGCAATGTGATGCTGCCGATCGACATGAAGCAGCTGCCGCGCGAGGAATATCTCGTGCGCGCCAAGGCGCTGCTCAAGATGGTGGGGCTCGAAGGCTTTGAGAAGAAGCTGCCCTGGCAATTGTCCGGCGGCATGCAGCAGCGCGCCTCGATCTGCCGGGCGCTGGTGCACGATCCCAAGATCATGCTGATGGACGAGCCGTTCGGCGCACTCGACGCCATGACGCGTGAGAAGATGAATGTCGAGTTGATGCGGATCCAGCGCGAGACCGGCAAGACCGTGCTGCTGATCACGCATTCGATACCGGAAGCGGTGTTCCTCGCTGACCGCGTGCTGGTCATGACCGAGCGCCCCGGCGCGATCGCGGCGATCTACGACGTGCCGCTGCCGCGCCCGCGTTCGCTTGACGCGATGGCCGATCCCGCCTTCACCGAACTTGTCCAGCGAATTCGAAAGCACTTCTTCACCCAAAGCGCGCTGGATTGAGCCGGGCTGATGCCGCCACGTCTGACCGTCCGAGATATCGCTTTCTTTGAACGCCCGGTGACTTTTGCCCGGCCGTTCCGGTTCGGCGCCGTCGTCATCAACGCGACGCCGCAGATGTTCGTGCGGGTCGAGATCGAGGTTGAGGGAAAAGGCAAGGCGACAGGTGCGAGTGCCGAGTTTCTCGTGGCAAAATGGTTCGACAAGCGGCCGCATCTCTCACCACAGGAGACGATCGAGGAGCTGCGGCGCTCGCTGCTGATCGCGCGCGAACTCTATCTGGCGCAGTCCGGCTACGAGACCGCGTTCGGCCTGCATGCGGCCTGCATCGGTTCGCAGATCGCCGCTTGCGCCAAGGAAGACATCCCGCCGCTTGCGGCCGCCTATGGCCCTGCCGAAATCGACAAGGCGATCCTCGACGCGCTGCTGCGCGCGACCGGCGCCAACTTCTTTGACGGCATGGCTGATAATATCGCCGGCGTCGATGCGCGGCTGTCGCGCGACCTCGGCGATGAAGATGTTTCGCGCTTCCTTGTCCGCCGTCAGCGGCTGGCGCGCGTCGCGATCCGGCATACGGTCGGCATGGATGATCATGTCGAAGGCGAGGGCGGTGTTGCCGATGTCAGGGAAAATTCCGGCGCACGATACTTCAAGCTCAAGCTCAATGGCGATCCCGTCCATGATGCGGAGCGCCTGACCCGCATCGGCAGAGAACTTGCCACGCTGCCGTATGATTACAGCGTCACGCTGGATGCCAACGAACAATATGCCGATCTCAGCGTGCTGGGCGCGCTGGTCGAACGCCTCGACCGCGACGGTGCCCTGAAGCCGATCGCATCAAGACTGCTCTATATCGAGCAGCCGATGCCGCGCGATATCACGCGGCAGTCGCCGCTCGGCGCGCTCGCCAGCCGCGACTTCATCGTCGATGAGGCCGATGATTCCTATGACGCGTTCCCCGCGGCGCGCGCGCTGGGCTATCGCGGCATCTCCTCGAAATCCTGCAAGGGCGTCTACAAATCGGTCATCAACGCGACCCGCGCCGCCAAATGGAGCGCGGACGGCGACAAGGCCTTTATCGCCGGCGAGGACCTGACCTGTCAGGCCGGGCTAGCCGTGCAGCAGGATCTGGCGCTTGGCGCGCTGATCGGCGTCACCCACGCCGAGCGCAACGGCCATCATTATGTTGATGGGTTTGGTGATACGCCCGCTCCTGAGGCGGAAGCGTTTCTAACCGCCCATCCTGATCTTTATCTCCGCGACGGCAAGAAAATCCGTCTCGCGATCCATGACGGCGATCTCCTGACGGGATCGCTGACGACACCAGGCTTTGCCACGTCAGTGCATCCGGACTGGTCCGCGATGTCGCCGCTGGAGCGGCCAAAGCCATGCATTCCAAGGGAGCAAGCGATATGACGACCAAACGCCTCGGCCTGATCATGAACGGTGTGACCGGCCGCATGGGGCTCAACCAGCATCTGATCCGCTCCATCGTCGCGATCCGCGACCAGGGCGGCGTGGTGCTTGGCAATGGTGACCGCATGATGCCGGACCCGATCCTGATCGGCCGTGATGCAGATAAAGTGGAGCGTCTCGCCAAGCGCTTCAACGTCGAGCGCTGGTCCACCGACCTCGACAAGGCGCTGGCCGACAAGAATGACACCATCTTCTTCGATGCTGCGACCACGCAGGCGCGGCCCACGCTGCTGACCAAGGCGATCAATGCCGGCAAGCACGTCTATTGCGAAAAGCCGATCGCGACCAATCTCGAGGAGGCCGTTGCGGTGCTGCGCCTCGCTGCTGCAAAAGGCGTCAAGCACGGCACGGTGCAGGACAAGCTGTTCCTCCCGGGCCTCAAGAAGCTCGCCTTCCTGCGCGACTCCGGCTTCTTCGGCCGCATGCTCTCGGTGCGCGGCGAGTTCGGCTATTGGGTGTTCGAAGGCGGCTGGCAGGAGGCGCAGCGGCCGTCCTGGAATTACCGCAGCGAGGACGGCGGCGGCATCATCCTCGACATGGTCTGCCACTGGCGTTACGTGCTCGACAATCTCTTCGGCGAGGTCGAGAGCGTGAGCTGCACCGGCACCACGGACATTCCCGAACGTTTCGACGAGAAGAACAAGCAATACAAGGCGACCGCCGACGATTCCGCCTACGCCACCTTCCGCCTCAAGGGCGGGGTGATCGCGCATATCAACATGTCCTGGGTGACGCGGGTCTATCGCGACGATCTCGTCACCTTCCAGGTCGACGGCACCCATGGCTCGGCGGTCGCGGGGCTGACCGATTGCGTCATTCAGGCGCGGCAGGCGACGCCGCGGCCGGTGTGGAATCCGGACGAGAAGCGCACGCATGATTTCTATGCCGATTGGCAGACGCTCCCCGAGAATGTCGTCTACGACAACGGATTCAAGGAACAGTGGGAAATGTTCATTCGCCACGTTTGCGAGGACGCGCCCTACAAGTATACGCTGCTGGAAGGCGCCAAGGGCGTGCAACTCGCCGAATGCGCCTTGCAGAGCTGGCGCGAACGGCGCTGGATCGACGTCGCTCCGATCAAGGTGTGAGGTGAAGCCATGAACAAGCCGGTAATGCCTGTCTCGTCGCTGTCGCTGAAACTGCCGACCGCGAACCGCAGCATCGAAACCTATCGCCTGGCGGCGTCGCGGATTTTCCCGGCGCGGCTCGAAGGCACAATGAACCGCGTGGCGTTTTCGGCGGCGCATGTGGTCGCCGATCCCTTTGCCGACAATGATCCGTGGCTGACGGCGGCGATCGATTGGGACAAGACCATCGCGTTCCGCGAACACATCTGGGACCTCGGTCTCGGCGTTGCCGAGTCGATGGACACCGCGCAGCGCGGCATGGGGCTGGACTGGCCGACTTCGCTGGAATTGATCCAGCGCTCGGTGAGGGCTGCCAGGGCGAGGAGCAATGCGCTGGTGTTCTCCGGCGCCGGCACCGACCACCTCGCGGTCGAGGATGCTGAGAGTATCGACGACGTGATCCGCGCCTATGAGGAGCAGATCGCGGCGGTCGAGAAAGCCGGCGGGCGCATCATCCTGATGGCCTCGCGCGCGCTGGCGAAGATCGGCCGCAATGCCGACGATTACGCCAAGGTGTACAATCGCGTGCTGTCGCAGGTCCGCGAGCCCGTGATCATTCATTGGCTCGGCGACATGTTCGACCCGGCGCTGGCAAATTATTGGGGCACCTCGAGCCTCGATGAGGCCATGGACATCGCGGTCGGCATCATCAACGCCAACGCCGCCAAGGTTGATGGCGTCAAGGTTTCGCTGCTCGACAAGCAGCGCGAGATCGACATGCGCCGCCGGCTCGACAAGAATGTAAAAATGTATACCGGCGACGATTTCAACTATGCCGAACTGATCGCCGGCGACGACAAGGGCTTTTCGCACGCGCTGCTCGGCATCTTCGATGCGATTGCGCCGGCGGCGTCCTACGCATTGTCGCGGCTGGCGGCCGGCGATGAGGCCGGCTTTCACGACGTGCTCGGGCCGACGGTGCCGCTGTCGCGGCATATCTTCAAGGCGCCGACCCGGTTCTACAAAACGGGAATCGTGTTCATGGCCTATCTCAACGGCCACCAGGACCATTTCACCATGGTGGGTGGGCAGGAGAGCACGCGCTCGACGCTGCATCTGGCCGAACTGTTCAGGTTGGCCGACCAGGCGGGCCTGCTCGCCAATCCGGAACTGGCAACACGGCGGATGAAGACCGTGCTCGCGACACGCGGCGTTGAGGCCTGATGCGGGATTTTTCGAAAGACCATCGCTGGCTGTCGCTGAACACGGCAACGGTCCGCAAGCAGGGCGACCTCATCGCGATCATCGAGGCCTGCGCGCGGCATGGCATCCGCGCCATCGATCCGTGGCGCGATCAGGTCGTCGCCGTCGGCCTCGAGCGTGCCGCGCGGGCGGTGCGCGATGCCGGGCTGGAATTGACCGGCTATTGCCGCGGCGGCATGTTCACGGCGGATGCTGCCCGTCGCATCGAGGCGCGCGACGACAACCGCCGCGCCGTCGACGAGGCCAAGGCGCTGGGCGCGCCCTGCATCGTGCTGGTCGTCGGCGGACTACCGCAATATTCGCGGCCGGGCAGTGCGGTCTCAAAGGATATCCTGGCAGCCCGCAGCCAGGTGCAGGACGGCATCGCCGAGATGTTGGACTATGCGAGAAGCGCAAACATGCCGCTGGCGATCGAGCCGCTGCATCCCGCCTATGCTGGCGACCGAGCCTGCGTCAATACGACAAAGCAGGCGCTCGATATTTGCGACGCGCTCGATCCGAAACGATCAGGCGCGCTCGGCGTCGCGCTCGACGTCTATCACATCTGGTGGGATCCGGAATTGCTGCCGCAGATCGCGCGCGCCGGCAAGGACCGCCTGTTGGCGTTCCACGTCTGCGACTGGCTGGTGCCGACCAAGGACATCCTCAACGACCGCGGCATGATGGGTGACGGCGTCATCGACATCAAATCGGTGCGTGCAGCCGTCGAGGCGCAGGGCTTTGAAGGGTATTCCGAGATCGAGATTTTTTCGGAGGAGTGGTGGCGCAAGCCGATGGATGAGGTGCTGCTGACCTGCATCGAACGGCATCGGTCGGTGGTTTAGGTTTATGTCGTCCCGGCCTAGTGCGCAATCGCGCACGGGGGCCGGGACCCATAGCCACCGAAGTTGATTGTTGAGGAGGGTGGCTGGAGCGCCAGCTGGTCTAACCACGAAAGCCTGTGGTTATGGGTCCCGGCCTTCGCCGGGACGACGGCGGAGAGTATCTCAAACAAGCCGCTTGCGGATCATGTCCTCGATGGCGGCGAGTTCGCGGTTGGCTTTGTGAAGCTGGGCCTCGGCGGCCTGCGCGCGGAACTCGGCTCCGATCGCATGATCCTCGGCGCTTACGATACGCTTTTCGGCCCGCTGCATGGCTTTCGCCATTTCCTCGAGCCGGGCATTGAAATCATTGATCAGTTCGCGTCGCGCGCGCTCGGAAGCGTCGCGTTGCTTTTCGGCCAGCCGCAGCCGCTCGGTGGCGCTCTTGCACAACGACTGGGCGCGGGCTTCGGTCTCGCGGGCCTGGTTTTCGATGCCTTCGAACATCTCAGTGGCCTGCTGCATCAGGCTGAGCGCGGTGGTGCCGGGTCCTTTCGCGGGCTGCCGGGCAAAACTGACGACTTTCTCTTCTTCGTCGGGCAGCGGGGCGGGCGCGGAGGGGTAGCGGTAATCCCAGATGTCCTCACGAAGCTGCTGATTTGCGCGGTACGCCATACGGGAGGCCCTTTTTCGAAACGCCGGTGCGAAAAAGGTACGCAAACATGGTAAACCGGGGGTTAATTACCGGCCCAGGACAAAGACGGTGGAGGCCGGAATCGCTGATCGGGGCGGCGCAAACCCCGACGCCGGTGCAGGTGAGGAAGATCGGTCCAACATCGAAGCTTGTCAGACAGCCTTGCTGACTATTTCTTTTTGCCCGAGCCAAAACCCGACTGCAGGCTTCCGACGCCCTTCTGGCTCGGCGCCGCCGCGATCGTCTTGATCTTTTCCTTCTTGGGCTTCTTCGCCTCGCGATTGTTCTTTTGCTCGCCCTTGGCCATGCCGGTCACTCCCTGGAGTTGATGCTTCGAAAGCATCGTGCCGGGCGAGGGTAGCAACTTGGCGAAGGATAGATACAGGACGATCGTCCGAAAGCTGATTTAATTTGGGTCCATTGGCCTTGCCATGCCCTATGGTCACGCCGCGAATCCCTGGCAGAGCCTGATACAGCCAACAGCAAAGCGAGCCCGCATGAGCGACCGACTGGACAATTTGAAGAAGGCGAGGGATCGCATGCTCGAAGACCGCGATGCGCACGCCAAGGTGCTCGCGGCGCCGTTCGACCGCGACAAGGCCGAGCGGGCGCGCGCCAAATTCCTGGAGATGCAGGTGCTGATCGATGCGATCGACCGCGCGATCGCTGGAGAGCCGGCGACGGCGTAAGCAGGCTGCCGCCTACGACGCCCGCGTGCTTTCGCCGACCTGGCACGGCACGCTCAGAAATCCGCGGAAGCGGACGCGGCCGCCGCGCACCGGCTCGCCGTTCAGCGCATAGTCCGGAAACCGCGCCAGGAAGCGCGAGATCGCGATTGCGCCCTCTAACCGCGCCAGCGCCATGCCGGCGCATTGATGCGCACCGGTGCCGAAGGCGAGATGCCGGTTCGGCGTGCGGCCGATATCGAGGTTTTCAGGGTCGGCGAACTGCTGCGGATCGCGGTTGGCGGCGCCGATGCACAGCGTCACCGGCGTGCCTGATGGCATTGCGATGCCGCCGAGTTCGACCGGCTCGACCGTCATGCGGTTGCCGAGCTGGTTTGAGCTTTCGAAGCGCAGCATCTCCTCGACCGCGGTCTTGATCATGGCGGGATTTGCGATCAGCCGCGCCTTCTGGTGCGGATAATGCGACAGCGCCACCAGCCCGTTGCCGATCAAATTGGTGGTGGTTTCATGGCCGGCATTGAGCAGGAAGATGCAATTGTGCAGCAGTTCCTTCGAGGTCAGCCGCTCGCCATTGTCCTCGCCCTGAATGAGGCGCGTCAGCACGTCGCGTTCGGGGTTGCCGGGTTTTGCGCGCCGCCGCTCGACCAGGATTTCGAGATAGCCAAGAAAATCCTTCACCGCCTTGTTGCCGCGCGCAAACGCCTCCGGACTGATCACGGGCTCCAGCGCGCCGAGGATGGCGAGCGACCAGTCGCGCAGCGGCTCGCGCTCCTCCATCGGCACGTCGAGCAGATTGCCGATCACCTGGATCGGGATGGCGGAGGCGAAATCCTCGATCAGTTCGACGTCGCCCTTGGCGGCGAGACCATCGAGCAGGCGGTCGATCAGCCTGATCAAATCGGGCTCCATCTCCGCGATCGCGCGCGGTGACAGCGCGCCCATGATCAGCCGCCGCACCCTTGTGTGGGCGGGGGGATCGTTGAAGACGAGGCTGGTGGTGTGGTGCTCGTAGAGCAGGCTGTCGCCGTATTTCGGCGCAAACTCCTTTTTCTTGTCGGACGAGAACACCTTGGTCGCCTTGTAGGCGGCGACCAGATCGTCATAGCGGGTCAGGAAGTAGCAGCCGTTCGGCAGCCGCTTGACGGGCTCGTTCTCGCGCAGGGCCCGATAGGTCGGATAAGGGTTGGCATAGAATTCCGGCGTCAGTTTCTCCAGGTCGAAATTCGCCGACAGCTCCCGTGCATCCCAGTTCATGGCGCGTCATGCTCTTTGCGAGACAGAGAAGGTGTGAAGCCCAGCGAGGTCGCGTGCATTAAATTAGTCGCATCTGCAACTAATTTAAACTCCGTCCCGGGGTCCGGGTCAACTCAAATTGAAGCGGGTAGGCGGCTTAGGCGCTTTTGTCAGGCGGCCTGCGGTCTACAGTCCTGTCTGATATGCACCCTGACAGGCAAATGCATTCCCGCGCCGATGCCCCCCGGAGAGAACACCCGAGGGGCCTTGGATTGCAGCCGATTTAGGTCGAAATGTCCGGTTTGCGCTGCAATAAATCCTTGACTTGGTCAAGGTGAGTGATTACTCACGCGCCCATGTCCAGCCTTCGCATGACGAGTGATTTACGGCGTCAACTGATATTGAGCGCCGCCAAGCGGTGCTTCGCCCGCAACGGCTTTGCCGGCACCACGACCAAGAGCGTGGCGGCGGCTGCTGCCATTTCGGAAGGGCTGCTGTTCAAGCACTTCCCATCCAAGGCGGCGCTCTATGCGGAAATCCTGGCGGAGGAGTGCGAGGCCGATCCGGATCTGGCCCATCTGCTAGGCCAGGCGCCCTCGACCGCGACGCTGGTTGAACTGATCAAGGGCATGGTCGGGCACTTCATGCAGATCTCCGACGGCCCCGACGAGGAAGAGGCGCAGCGGCTGCGGCTGATGACGACGAGCCATCTCGACGACGGTGAATTCGCGCGGCTGCTTTACGCCAAGGTCCGCGATCTGATCGGCACCGTGTTCACGGCATCGCTCGAAAGCGCCGTGGCGGCCGGCGATGCGTCGAAGATCGGCGATGAGCCGCTCAACCTGTTCTGGTTTGCGCACCACACCGTGCTGATGGCCGCGCTGTCGCGGCTTCCGGCGGTGCCTGTTCTTACTTATGGCAACGCCGCCGATCTCGAACGGCAGCTTTGCCAATTCATCCTTCGCGGCATCGGACTCAACGAAGCCGCAATTGCTACGCATTTGGACCACGAGCCGTCGCCGAATTCGGGACAATCGGTAACTGCAGAAAGTGCATGAAATGAATATCGTAACCGAAAGCCACCTCAAGGGTCAGCCGATCGGCGACAAGGCGCGCAAGCGTCCGGTCCGGATGGTGCGCTGGTTCATCGTCGTCGGGCTGTTGCTGAGCCTGCTGGTCGGCGGCCTGGTCTGGTTCAATTATTTCCGCGGCAAGATGATCGCGCAGTTCTTCGCGAACAACAAACCGCCGCCGACCAGCGTCAGCGTTGCCGACGCGAAGTCCGAGGTCATACCCAACCTGTTGACCGCGGTCGGCGATCTCGCCGCCGTGCATCAGGTCAATGTCACCTCGGATCTGAACGGCCGTATTACCGAGATCATGTTCACCGCGGGTGCTGCCGTGAAGGAAGGCACCCCGCTGGTGCAGTTGTTCGATGGTCCCGAGCAGGCCGACCTCGCCAGCTTCAAGGCGCAGGCGACGATGGCGCAGCTCTCGCTCGAGCGCGCCAAGCAACTGGCAAGCCGCCAGTTCGGGCCGCAGGCAACCGTCGACCAGGCGCAATCGGCGTTCGACCAGGCCAATGCCGGCATCGCCAAGACCCAGGCCATCATCTCGCAAAAGCAGGTGCGGGCCCCGTTCGACGGCGAGCTCGGCGTTCGCAGGGTCGAGGTCGGTCAGTATCTGACGGCGGGAACGCAGATCGTTTCGTTGACCGATCTGTCGCGGCTCTATGCCAACTTCACCGTGACGGAAAAGGACTCAGGCGCGCTCAAGGTCGGACAGGTCGTTCGTATCGCGGTCGACGCCTATCCGGGCCGCAAGTTCGAGGGCAAGATCACGACCATCGAGCCGCAGATCGCTACCGACACGCGCAACATTCGCGTGCAGGCGACGATCGACAACCCGGACCGCATCCTCAAGCCGGGCATGTTCGCGACCACCACCGTGGTGCTGCCGGACAAGCCGCCGGTCGTCACCATTCCCGAGACCGCGGTCGACTACACGCTGTATGGCGACTCCGTCTATCTCCTCACCGAGAAGAAAGAGGATGACGGCAAGACCAACCTGACGGCGGTGCGCACCTTCGTGCAGACCGGCAACCGCATCGATGGGCGTGCCGAGATCCTGAAAGGGCTGAAGTCCGGCGATCGTGTCGTTGCGGTCGGACAGCTCAAGCTGCAATCGGGTGCCGCGGTGACGATTTCGGCCGATCCGGCGCCTGTGATTCCGGCGAAGCCGCCGCGCTATTGAACGTGACGGGGCCGAAGGCCGCGTTTGCAACATCAGGATTCAGGCATCGGTCTCGTGAAGGGACCGTGCCCACATGTTTGAACTGGATAACCAGCGATGGCCTTAACTGATATCTTCATCAAGCGCCCGGTTTTGTCGGTCGTCGTCAGCCTGCTGATTCTCTTGCTCGGTCTGCGGGCCGCCAGCGTCTTGCCGATCCGGCAGTATCCGAAGCTGTCGAACACGGTGATCAACGTCACCACCGTCTATCCGGGCGCGTCGGCGAATTTGATTCAGGGCTTCATCACGACGCCGATCGAGCAGGCGATCGCCTCCGCCGAAGGTGTCGACTACATCACGTCATCGTCGGTGCAGGGCACGAGCACGATCCAAGTCTACATCAAGCTGAATTTCGATCCGAACCAGGCGCTGACCGAAGTTCTCGCCAAGACGAACTCGGTCAAATATCTGATCCCGAAAGAATCCAACGATCCGATCGTGACCAAGACAACCGGTCAGACAACGGCCGTGATGTATCTCGGCTTCTCCAGCGAGGAGTTGTCCGGTTCGGCGATCTCGGACTATCTGACGCGCGTGGTTCAGCCGGTGCTGTCGACCGTCGACGGCGTGGCGTCGGCCGACATACTGGGCGGCCAGACATTCGCGATGCGGCTGTGGCTTGATCCGATCAAGATGGCCGGGCGCGGCGTATCGCCGAGCGATGTCCAGGCGGCGATCCAGGCCAACAACTTCCAGGCTGCCGCCGGCCAGGCCAAGGGCTACTTCATCGTCTCCAACATTACGACCAATACCGATTTGCGGAGCCTTGATCAGTTCAAGCGGATGATCGTCAAGTCCAAGGACGGCGGCTTTGTTCGGGTCGAGGATATCGCGACCGTCGAACTGGCGGCGCAAAGCACCGACGCGAGTGTCGCGTTCAGCGGCGAGCGCGCGATCTTCATCGGCGTGCAGGCGACCCCGCAAGGCAATCCGTTGACGCTGGTCAAAGGCGTGCGTGCGCTGTTTCCGGAGCTGGAACGCAACTTGCCGCCTTCGATGAAGATGAAGGTGGCCTACGATTCCACCAAATTCATTCAGTCGTCGATCGACGAGGTGCAGAACACGCTGATCGAGGCGATGCTGATCGTCGTGGTCGTGATCTTCCTGTTCCTGGCATCGTTCCGTTCGGTCATCATTCCCGTCGTCACGATTCCGCTGTCGCTGATTGGCGTCTGCAGCCTGATGCTGGCGCTGGGCTTCAGCTTCAACTTGCTGACGCTGCTGGCGATGGTGCTCGCCATCGGGCTCGTGGTCGACGATGCCATCGTGGTGGTCGAGAACATCCATCGCCATCTGGAAGAGGGAAAAACACCGGTACAGGCGTCACTGCAGGGTGCGCGCGAAATCGTCGGTCCCGTGATCTCGATGACGATCACGCTGGCGGCGGTGTATGCACCGATCGGATTCCTCGGCGGCTTGACCGGCTCGCTGTTCCGTGAATTTGCCTTCACGCTCGCGGGCTCGGTGATCGTGTCCGGCGTGATTGCGCTGACACTGTCGCCGATGATGTGCTCGGTCCTGCTCAAGAGCGCCGAAGAGGGGCGTTTCGCCAGGATCGTCAACCGGGTGTTCGGCGCGATGACGCGCTGGTACGGAAGGCAACTCGATCGCTCGCTCGACTATCGCCCGATCACCGGCGTGTTCGCGCTGACGATCCTCGGTCTGGTCGGGTTCCTCTATATGAACACGGCCAAGGAACTCGCGCCCGAAGAGGACCAGGGCATCGTGTTCTCGGTGACCAAGGCGCCGAAATACGCCAACATCGACTATGTCGACTTCTACGGCGACAAGCTCGACAAGGCGTTTGCCAAGTTTCCCGAAACCGACCTGCGCTTCGTCCTGAATGGCATCAACGGGCCGCAGGGCGGGATCGCCGGCATGCTGCTCAAGCCGTGGGACGAGCGTGAACGTTCCTCGATCAAGCTGAAGCCGCTGGTACAGGCGGAGATCAGCAAGATCGAAGGTGTCCAGGCGTTCGCGTTCAACCTGCCGCCGCTCCCGGGCGGGCCCGGTGGTCTGCCGGTGCAGATGGTGATCAATTCGACCGCCGGCTTCCAGGCCGTCTATGAGGAGATGAACAAGCTAAAGGACGCGGCGCGCAAGAGCGGCCTGTTCATCGTCTCCGATAGCGACCTCGACTTCAATCAGCCGGTGGTGCGGGTCAACATCGACCGTTCCAAGGCAAGCGATCTCGGCATCAACATGGCGCAGGTCGGCGCCACGTTGCAGACTCTGCTGGGCGGCAATTACGTCAATCGCTTCAACCTCGAGGGGCGCTCGTATCAGGTGATCCCGCAGGTGCCCCGCGGCATGCGGCTGTCGCCGGAATCGCTCGGCGGTTACTATGTCCCGACCAACACGGGGCAATTGGTGCCGCTGTCGACCATCGTGTCGATCGAGACCGCGACCGATCCGAATTCGCTGACGCATTACAACCAGCTGAACTCCGCGACCTTCCAGGCGGTGCCGATGCCGGGCGTGACGGTTGGGCAGGCGGTGGACTTCCTCGAAGGTGAAGCCAAGAAGTTGCCCGCCGGCTTCGGTCACGACTATCTGGCCGATTCCCGCCAGTATGTGCAGGAAGGCAATCAGCTCGCGATCACCTTCGGTTTCGCGCTGATCATCATCTTCCTGGTGCTGGCGGCGCAGTTCGAAAGCCTGCGCGATCCGCTGGTGATCATGATCAGCGTTCCCATGGCGATCGTCGGCGCGCTGATCCCGCTGTTCTTCGGCGTGGCGACGATCAACATCTATACCCAGGTAGGATTGCTGACCTTGGTCGGCCTGATCACCAAGCACGGCATCCTGATGGTGGAGTTCGCCAACGAACTGCAGCTCAAGGAAGGTCTCGACAAGCGTTCGGCGATCGAGATGGCGGCCCGGATCCGGCTGCGTCCGATCCTGATGACGACGGCGGCGATGGTCACCGGCCTGATCCCGCTTCTGACCGCAACGGGCGCAGGTGCGGCGAGCCGCTTCTCGATTGGTCTCGTCGTGGTCTCCGGCATGTCGATCGGTACGCTGTTCACGCTGTTCGTGCTGCCGGCGGTCTATGTCTGGATGGCCACCGACCACCAGGCCAAGGCTGGTTCACAGCGGACGAAGGAAATCGCGGATTTCGATCTGGGAACGCCTGGGCTCAAACCGACCTGAGCATGGCAGGCGAATAGGACGAAGACGGCGGCGGTCCTGATCGCCGCCGTTTCGTCATGAGCTCCGGCTTGCCGCGGTGCGGCAAGAGACAACCGCAAGGCTTCTTGATAGCTTGGCCGGGATGAGCATTTCCCTGCATCCCGGCACCCCAGAGGGGCGCACGCTGGCGGCTGCTTCGCCCGCGGAGAATGCTGTGCCCGCGCAGGGGGCGCCCGGGACCAAAACCCGCAACCGGCTGTTCACCAAATACGTCGCGCTGTTCGTCGCCGTGGTGGGCGTGGCGCTGCTTTCCAACGGGATTTTCGAGGTTTTCTTCTATTATCGGGAGCACAAAACCTCCCTGATCCGGATCCAGCACGAGCAGGCCGAAGCCGCCGCCGCCAAGATCGGCCAGTTCATCAAGGAAATCGAAAGCCAGCTGGGCTGGACTACCCAATTGCCCTGGTCGGCCGGATCGCTGCAGGATCGCCGGTTCGACGCGCTCCGCCTGCTGCGGCAGGTGCCGGCCATCACCGAGCTGTCGCAGATCGATTCCACCGGCAAGGAACGCCTGCGGGTGTCGCGGCTGGCGATGGATGTCGTCGACTCCGGCCTCGACCTTTCCAAAGACCCGAAATTCACGGAAGCCGTCGCCAACAAGGTGTTTTACGGGCCGGTGTATTTTCGCCGGGAGTCCGAGCCCTACATGACGCTATCGCTGGCCGGCACCCGCAAGGATGCCGGTGTCAGCATCGCCGAGGTCAATCTGAAGCTGATCTGGGACGTGGTCTCGCAGATCAAGGTCGGCGAGCGCGGCCACGCCTATGTCGTCGGCTCGGCGGGACGCCTGATTGCCCATCCAGACATCAGCCTGGTGCTGCGCAACACCGACATGTCGAAGCTGACGCAGGTGCAGGCCGCCGCCCGCACCGGCAGAACGAGCGAAGCCGTTGAATTGCAGGGCGCGCTGAACATCCAGGGGCAGGAGGTGCTGACGGCATCCGCGCCGATCGCCCCGCTGGGATGGACGATGTTCGTCGAACTGCCGGTCAACGAAGCCTACGCCTCGCTGTACCAGGCGTTGCAGCGGCTTGCCTTGCTGCTCGCGGCGGCATCGATCGTTGCGGTGCTCGCCGGAATTTTCCTGGCACGTCGCATGGTCGGCCCGATCCAGGCATTGCGAGCCGGCGCCGAACGCATCGGCGGCGGCGATTTCGCCCAGCGCATCAGCATCAAGACCGGCGACGAACTCGAAGGCCTCGCCAATCAGTTCAATGAAATGGGCGCAAGGCTGCAGGAATCCTATGCCGACCTGGAGAAGAAGGTCGAGACAAGGACTGCAGAACTGAGAGAAACGCTCGAACAGCAAACCGCGACATCGGAAGTATTGGAAGTCATCAGCTCATCTCCGGGCGAACTGGATCCGGTGTTCCAGAAGATGCTCGAAAACGCTACGCATATCTGCGGCGCGCATTTTGGCACGATGAATCAGTACGACGGGAACAGCTTCCGCAACGTTGCACTCTTCAATGTACCGCAAGCGTATGTCGCTCAGGCGGATGAGCCGATCTATCCGCACCCGAAGAGCGGTCTTGGCATGATTGTAAGAACGCATCAGGCGGTCCAAATCGAGGATCTTCGAACACAACAGCCCTATCTCGAAGGCCATCCAGCCGTTGTTGCGATGTCCGATCTTGCGGGGGCTCGAACCATTGTCATCGTTCCGCTGCTCAAGGAAAACGAGTTGATCGGCACGATCGCGATCTATCGCCAGGAGGTCCGGCCATTTACCGACAAGCAGATCGCGCTTGTCAGCAGCTTCGCCAACCAGGCCGTGATCGCCATCGAGAACACGCGGTTGCTCCGAGAATTGCGCGAACGTACCAAGGATCTGAGCGAGTCTCTCGACGAATTGCGCACCGCGCAGGACCGCCTGATACAGACCGAGAAACTGGCGTCCCTCGGCCAGCTCACCGCCGGGATCGCCCACGAAATCAAGAATCCACTCAATTTCGTCAACAATTTCTCGGCGCTGTCGTCTGAACTGATCGACGAGCTGAACGATGTGCTGAAGCCCGCCGCGCTCGACGACAAGACCCGCGAGGAGATCGATGAACTCACCCATATGCTGAAGGGAAATCTCGAAAAGGTCGTGCAGCACGGCAAGCGCGCCGACTCGATCGTCAAGAACATGCTGCTGCATTCGCGCGAGGGATCAGGCGAACTCCGCTCCGCCGACATCAATGCGATCATCGAGGAGAGCCTCAACCTCGCCTATCACGGCGCGCGGGCGGAAAAATCCGGATTCAACATCACGCTCAAGCGCGATTTCGATCCCGAGGCCGGCATGGTCGATCTCTATCCGCAGGAAATCACGCGGGTTTTCCTCAATCTGATCTCGAACGGTTTTTACGCCGCGACCAAGCGCAAGGAGACGGGCGAGGAGGGCTTTGAGCCTGTTCTGACGGCGACGACGAAAAACCTCGTCAACAAGGTGGAAATCCGGATTCGTGACAATGGAACGGGTATCCCCTTGGAAGTGAAGGAGAAAATGTTCAATCCCTTCTTCACGACGAAACCCGCGGGCGAGGGAACCGGGCTCGGATTATCGATGAGTCACGACATCGTGGTGAAACAGCACGGGGGCAAGATCGACGTACGGACCGAGCCTGATGTATTCACCGAATTCATTATTACGCTGCCGCGAAAAGGCGTAGCGCAGGCATGATCCCGAAAAGTGGAGACCGGTTTTCGGGTAAGATCATGCCCAATGATACTGGAGGCAAAATTGAGCGTTTACATCCTCGTCGTGGATGACGAGCCCGATGTCGAAACGCTGTTTCGGCAGCAGTTCCGGCGCGACCTCAAATCCGGTCGCTTTACGATGGAGTTCGCGCCGTCGGCGCCTGCGGCGCTGGAGCGTGCTGCGGAAGTGCGTGACCCGTCGCTGATCCTGATCCTGTCCGACATCAACATGCCCGGCATGAGCGGGCTTGAAATGCTGCCGAAGGTGCGCGCGGCGCGGCCTGATGTGCCCGTCATCATGATCACCGCCTATGGCGATGCCGAAACCCGCCGCAAGGCGATCGAGCGCGGCGCGATCGGCCTCTTGACCAAGCCGATCGATTTTGCGCTGCTGCGCCACGAGATCGATACCCGGCTCGGGCAAGCCGCATGACCGCAACGATCCTCGTCGTCGACGACGAGCCCGATCTCGAGGCACTGGTGCTGCAGAAATTCCGTCGCCAGATCCGCGACGGCATCGTAGCCTTTGTGTTCGCCCATGACGGGATCGAAGCGCTGGCCTCGATCGAGCAGAACCCGCATGTCGACATGGTGGTATCCGACATCAACATGCCGCGCATGGACGGGCTGTCGCTGCTCGCCAAGCTGCAGGAGGCCGAAGACAAGAAATCCACCATCATCGTGTCCGCCTATGGCGACATGAGCAACATCCGCACCGCGATGAATCGCGGCGCGTTCGATTTCCTGACCAAACCGATCGATTTCGGCGATCTGGAAATGACGATCGACAAGACCATCCGCCATGTCGAGATGATGCGCGAGGCGCGCCGCCGCCAGGCCGAGGCCGAGCGCGCACACGCCTCGCTGTCGCGCTATTTCTCGCCGCAGATTGCGAGCCGTCTTGCCGCCATCGGCGACAGCGACGGCATGGAGGTGCATTGGCGCGAGGTCGCGGCGATCTTCACCGACATCACCGGTTTCACCTCGCTGGTCGAAACCGCCGCGCCCGACGTGCTGGGTACGCTGCTCGGCGACTATGTGGGCGGCATGACCGACGTGGTGTTCGCGCATGAGGGGACGGTCGCCAAGATCATCGGCGATGCGATCCACGTTCTGTTCAACGCGCCGGGGGATCAGCCTGATTACGCCAGGCGCGCGATCGCCTGCGCCCACGATCTCGATCTCTGGGCGCAGGAGTTTCGCCTGCGCTGGAAGGAAAAGGGCGTGAATTTCGGGGCCACGCGCGTCGGCGTTCACGCCGGTCCCGCGCTGGTCGGCAATTTCGGCGGCAGCAGGTTTTTCGACTACACCGCCTATGGCGACACCATCAACACGGCGGCGCGGCTGGAGGCCGCCAACAAGTTCCTGGGCACGCGGATTTGCGTCAGCGCCGTGGTCGCTGATGGCGCCGGGGATTTCCGCGGCCGGCCGGTCGGCGACCTCGTGCTGCGCGGACGCAGCGAGCCGCTGCGCGCCTATGAGCCGTTGACGGCGGCAGCGTTTGAGAGCCCCGCGACGTCGCAATATTCCGAAGCCTTCACCAAGCTGGAGGCCGGTGACCCGGCGGCAATGCCGGCCTTTGCGGCGCTGGTCGGCGCGCATGCCGACGATGCGCTCGCCGGCTTTCATTTGAAGCGGCTGCTCAACGGCGCCAAGGGCGTCCGCATGCAATTGGAATAACAAGAAACGGAGAGCGGATATGACGACCGACTTTGTGGCAGGCAATTACCGGTTCATCCCGGCAGTGTTTCAGTATTCGGCCGGGGCTGCGGCCAACCCCGGTTTCGAAATCGAGCGGGTGCGGTTCGACAAACCGGTGGCGCTGGCCGAAGGCTTTGCCCGGATCGCCAAATACATTCAGGCCGCGGGCAGGCCGTTGACGTCATTCTGCGCCTGCGAGCTGCGTTCGCCGGCCGCCTTCACCGACGAGGGTTTCCGTAACTTCAACCTGCACTATGTCAAAACGCTCGCCGAATGGGAAATCTATGACGGCACCACCAACCCGGTGGCGCGCAGCAATGTTTGTCCCGAGATCGACCCGCCCGCCGAGCCGTCATTCTATGCCTTCTCGTTCACGCGTCCGAGCGCGAACACGACGCCGAGCTTCGTGATCGCAGGCAGCGGCGAATCGCTCGAAGGTGGTGCGACCTATGCCGAGCGCACCGTGCGTTACCGCGACCTCAGCCCCGACGGGTTGAAGGAGAAAGTCAGCTACGTGGTCGGCGCCATGGAAAAGCGCATGGCCGAGTTCGGCTTCGGCTGGAAGGATGCGACGGCGGCACAGACCTACACGATCCACGACTTCCATCCGGTGTTTGCCGAAGAGCTGGTCCGCCGCGGCGCCGCGCGTTCGGGCCTGACCTGGCATTTTGCAAGGCCCCCGGTGATCGACCTCGAATACGAGATGGATTGCCGGCGGGTGTTGCGGGAGATCGTGGTTTAACAATTCTCGTCATTGCCTGCGACAAACGCAAGGCGTTTGCGCATGGGAGCACAGCGACGAAGCAATCCATGCCTCCGCGTGGACAGATGGATTGCTTCGCTTCGCTCGCAATGACGGGGTTAGAGCCGCCGATCCTCAGTATCACCGCTCCCGTGGATCGAGCGCGTCGCGCAGGCCGTCGCCGACCAGGTTGAACGACAGCACCACCAGGAAAATCGCAAGGCCCGGCCAGATCGCCATCCAGGGCGCGTTGGTCAGGAAGCGCTGCGCGGCGTTGAGCATGCTGCCCCAGGACGGCGAGGGCGGCTGCTGGCCGAGGCCGAGGAATGACAGTGCGGCCTCCGCAATGATGGCGGCCGCGATCGACAGCGTCGCCTGCACCAGAAGCGCCGGCATGATGTTCGGCAGGATATGGAACAGCGCGATGCGCCAGCGCGGATTGCCCATCGCGCGCGCGGCCTCGACATAATCCTCGACCTTGACGCTCATGACCTGGCCGCGGGTCAGCCGCACGAAGATCGGCGTCGCCGAGATGCCGATCGCGATCATGGCATTGCCGAGGCTCGGTCCGAGAAACGCTGCCAGCGCAATGGCGAGGATCAGGAACGGGCAGGCCAGCATCGCATCGGTGATGCGGCTGATCAGGCCGTCGATAAAGCCGCCGCGATAGCCTGACAGTAAGCCGAGCGGCACGCCGATGCCGAGCGCAATCCCGACCGAGATCGCGCCGGCCATCAGCGAGGCCCGCGCGCCATAGACCACGCGGGCAAGGATATCGCGGCCGAGATCGTCGGTGCCGAACCAGTGCTGCCACGTCGGCGGCTTGCGCACCAGCGACCAACTGGTTGCGATCGGGTCATAGGGCACGATCAGCGGCGCGAACAGCGAGAGCACCACGAACAGCGCGATCACGACGAGGCCGACCACGGCGCCCTTGCGCTTGAACAGCCGCCGCAGCGCGCGCCGGGTCGGGCTCTCCAGTTCATCGGAGGCGACTTTTGAAAGGGTGCCGAGAGCGACGTCGGTCATGGGTTATGCCCTCAGCCGCGGGTTGACGAGGACATAGGCGATATCGGCGACGAGATTCAGCGTGATGTAGATCGTCGCCGTCGTCAGCACGACGCCTTGCACGACCGCGTAGTCACGGTTGAACACCGCGTCGACGATCAATTTTCCAAAACCCGGAATCGAAAAAATCTGCTCGGTCAGCACCGCGCCCGACAGCAGCGTGCCGAGTTCGAGCGCGCCGAGCGTGATCACCGGCGTCAGCGCGTTGCGCATGGCGTGCTTGAGGATCACAGAACGTTCGGAAAGGCCCTTCGCGCGGGCGGTGCGGACGTAGTCGCTTTCCAGCACCTGCAGCATGGCGCTGCGGGTGTGCCGCATCAGGATCGCGGCGATGGCGTTGCCGAGCACGAAGGCGGGCATGATGGTGGAGGCGAGGCTGGCGCGCCAGTTTTCCGACAGTGGCACATAGCCGGAGGCCGGAAGCCAGCCGAGCTCGATCGAGAACAGGAAGATCAGCATGATGCCGAGCCAGAAATTCGGCGTCGAGATGCCCCACAGCGCGAACAGGTTGGCGCCGTAGTCCCACGCCGTGCCTTTCTTGACGGCCGATACGATGCCGGCGGGAATTCCGATCAGGAAGGCGATCACGATCGCCATCGAGCCGAGCTGGATCGTCACCGGCAGTTTCTGCGCGATCAGGCTCAGCACCGGCACCTTGATGCGCAGCGACTCGCCGAAATCCCCCGACAGCACGCCCTTGACCCAATAGACGTACTGGATCGGGATCGGCTGATCGAGCCGGTACTGCGCGCGGATTTGCGCGATCACTTCGGGATCGCGCTCCTCGCCGGCCATAACAAGCGCGGGATCGCCGGGCAACAGATGCTGCAGCGAAAAGATCAGGACCGACACGAAGAACAGCGTCGGGATCAGCTGCAGGATACGCTGGCCGAGGAAGTTCAGCATGGTTTTCCCCGTGTCCCGGGCGCGGCGCAACATGCAATGTTGCGCTGCTGAACCGGGACCCAGGCTGGCCGCACGGTAGATCCCGGCTCTGCGGAGCAGCGTAATAACGCTGCACCGCGTCCGGGACACGTGAGCATGGGTCGGCCTCTCACTTCAGCGTCAACCCGGTCACGCGCACCAGCCCGTCCGGCATCTGCTTGTAGCCCTCGAGTTTTGTACTATGCGCAATCAGGATCTTGCGGTGATAGATGTAGAGCAGCGGCTTTTCCTCTAGCACGAGCTTGGCGAGCTTCTCATAGATGGCTTTGCGCTGCGCCTGATCCGTCACAAGACGGCCGTCGTCGAGCGCCTTGTCGGCTTCGGGATTGGACCAGGCGCTGTAGTTCTGCGGCGCGTTGGATTTCTGGAACACGTAGGAATTGCCGTCGGGGTCGATTCGTCCGCTCCAGGCCAGCATGAAAGCCTGGTATTCGCCTGATTCAGCCAGCTTCAGCGAGGTTGCGAATTCGGTGACCCTGATCTTCATGTCGAAGCCGGCTTCGGAGGCCATCGACTGGATCACCTGCGCCACCGCTTCGGTTTCCGCGCCCTTCGGCACCATGAAATCGACGCTGACGGGCGCCGTGACGCCGGCTTCCTTCAACAGCGCCTTGGCCTTGGCGATGTCACGGCCGCGGACCGGAAATGCCTTCTGGTAATAGGGATGGTCGGGATTGACCCATTGGTTGCCGGGCTTGAACTCGCCGTTGAACACCACCTGGTTGATGGCCTCGCGATCGAGCGACAGATCGAGCGCCTGGCGGACCTTTGCGGATTGGCTGAGCGGTCCCTTGGTCTTGTCCTTGCCGACGTTCAGCGTCACGCCCTGATAGCCGAGCTCGATGGCGCTGGATAATTTCAGCTTCGGGTCGCTCTGCACCGCCTTGATGTCGGTGGCGAGCAGGCGTTCGATCAGATCGAGGCCGCCGGATTTCAGGTTGGCGAGACGCACGGTGGCGTCGACCAGCGGCAGATAAACGATGCGGTCGATCTTGACCGCGTCCTTGTTCCAGTAATCGGCGAACTTCTCGAACACGATACGGTCCTGCTGCACGCGCTCGACGAACTTGTATGGCCCTGCACACACCGGCTTCAAGCCGAACTTGTCGCCTTCGGCCTTCGCGGCCTTTGGCGAAACCATCATGCCGGCGCGGTCGGTGAGCTGGGCGATCAGGGGCGAGAACGGCGTCTTCAACACCAGTTTGATGGTGAGGGGATCGATCACGTCGACACGGTCGAGCTGCGCCAGTTCCGGCTTGCGGAACGAGGTCGGCATGGTCAGATGGCGGTCGAGCGAGAATTTCGCGGCCTCGGCGTCCAGCGGCTCGCCGTCGTGGAATTTCACGCCCGGCCGCAGCTTGATGATGACCTCCTTGCCGTCGGCCGAGGTCTCATGCGACAGCGCGAGCTGCGGCACGATGTTGATCTTTTCGTCGATGTCGAACAGCTTGTCGCACAATGATGCGAACACGATGCGGCCGACATAGGTACGCCCGAGCGTCGGATCGAGAATGTCCGGGTCCTCGGCCAGGCCGATGCGCAGCGTGGTCTGGGCCTGAACACTCGCCTCGAACGACAGCAACAGAGCTGCCGCAGTTACCGCTAAACGCAAGATTTTCATCGCAACAATCCCCTTGATTACACTGCTGCCGGTCGTGTTCCTGATATATCAACCCCGTTACGGCCCGCACCTTCCGCCCGCCCAAAGGCGGCGACCAATTTTTCCAGCACCGGAGAAAAGCCGCCATCACTTGGAACGATGCTATCAGGCGCCGGCAGTTCCGCCATCCGATGGCAAGCGGTGGCGTGCCCCGTGCTGTCGGCCAAGAGTTGCGGCACGTCGGTGCGGCAGCGCTCGACCACGTAGGGGCAGCGGGTATGAAAGCGGCAGCCGGACGGCGGATCGAGCGCGCTCGGCATCTCGCCCTGCAGCACGATGCGGCTGCGTTTGGCCTGCGGCTTGGGTACGGGAATAGCTGACAACAGAGCCCGGCTATAGGGATGCCGCGGGGCGGCAAACAATGCCTGTGCGTCCGCGGTCTCGACGATGACGCCGAGATTCATCACCGCGACGCGGTCGGCGATGTGTTTTACGACGGCCAGATCGTGCGAGACGAAGATATAGGCGAGCCCAAGCCGGTTCTGCAAATCACGCAGCAGGTTCAGGATTTGCGAGCGGATCGAGACGTCGAGCGCCGATACCGGCTCGTCGCAGATGATCAGTTTCGGTTCCACCGCCAGCGCCCGTGCGATGGCGATGCGCTGGCGCTGGCCACCGGAAAATTCATGCGGATAGCGCCGCGCAAAGCGCGGCTCCAGCCCGACCAGCCGCAGCAATTCCTCGACCCGCTCGCGGCGGCGCGGCGCGGGCACCAGGTCGTGCAGCGCCAGCGGCTCGGTCAGGATCTGGCTGACGGTCATGCGCGGGTTGAGCGAGGCGTAAGGGTCCTGGAAGATGATCTGCGCGTCACGGCGGAAGTTGCGCAATGCATTGGCATCGAGCGCCAGCAGATCGCGGCCCTCGAAGCGAACGCTGCCGGCGTCCGGTTCGATCAGCCGCAGCACCAGCCGGCTCACGGTGGATTTGCCGCAGCCGGATTCGCCGACCAGCGCCAGCGTCTTGCCGGCCTCGACGCGGAAACTGACGCCGTCGACGGCCTTGACGAAGGCGGTGGCGCGGCCGAACACCGAACGTCCCGCGACGAAATGTTTTACGAGTCCTTCAACTTCGAGCAGCGCGGTCATGACACCAGCCGCTCCAGCGGCGCCCTGATGCAGCGCGAGGCGTGGCCGGGGCTGAGGGTCGCCAGCGGCGGCGCCGCCGCGACGCAGATGTCAGCGACAAAGGGACACCGCGCCGAGAAGCGGCAGCCGGGCGGCGGATTGGCCATGTTCGGCACCATGCCCTCGATGGTGGCGAGATGCGAGGCGCGGCGGTCGAGCCGCGGAATCGAGCCGAGCAGGCCGACGGTGTAGGGATGCTGCGGGTTGGCGAACAATTCATCGACCGGCGCGCGCTCGACGATCTCGCCGGCATACATCACGGCGACCTCGTCGCAGACCTCGGCGACCACGCCGAGATCGTGCGTGATCAGGATGATCGCCGCGCCGCTCGCGGCCTTCAGCTCGCGCATCAGATCGAGGATCTGCGCTTGAAGGGTAACGTCGAGCGCGGTGGTCGGCTCGTCCGCGATCAAGAGGCGGGGATCGCAGGCCAGCGCCATCGCGATCATCACGCGCTGGCGCATGCCGCCGGAGAGCTTGTGCGGATATTCGTCGATGCGCTTGTCGGGCGAGGGGATGTGCACGCGGCGCAGCAGTTCGATGGCGCGCTCGCGCGCCTGGCGCTTCGAGCCGCCGCGATGGCGCAGGATGGTCTCGATGATCTGGTCGCCGATGGTGAAGCTCGGATTGAGCGAGGTCATCGGCTCCTGGAAAATCATCGCCAGCCGGTTGCCGCGCAGGTCGCGGAGGGTCTCGTCGGGGACGTCGAGCAGATCAAAACCGTCGAAGCGGATCGAGCCGGACACTTCGGCCGAATGTTTCGACAAAAGTCCCATGATGGCCAGTGACGTCACGCTCTTGCCGCAGCCGGATTCGCCGACCAGTCCGAGTGTCGCGCCATTGGCCACGCTGAGATCGACTGCGTCGACCGCATGGGTGGCGCGGCCGTCGTCGCCATGAAACACGACGCGCAGGCCCTCGATCTCGATCAGCGGACTGGATTCTGGATTTGACGCGTTTTCTTGACGCGAACCGGTTTCCACTTCGCTGGAAAACGCTCTTGAGGTCATGCCTTGCCTGCGGTCGCCGCTTTGATGCTGGCCTCGATGCCGGCGTCGATGGTCGCGCGATCGGTGATTCCGGCCGGGTTTTTGCGCGTCGGCATGAATGCGCGGAAATGCACCCAGCGCTCGCGGCTCACTTCTTCCAGCCGCTCGAGCTCGCGCAGCGGATCGGTATGGTCGTCGACACGCAAATTGAGCTCGGACCATTCCTCCTCGCCATGGATCAGCAGCGCCGCGGACTGCTTGCCACGCTTGTCGCCGCCCGCCGCTTCGCCCGCATGCATCGCGGCGATCAGCCGGCGGGGAAAGGGCAGGCCAGCATTGGCGACATAGGCTTTTGCGGTGTCGTCGAGCACGGCGGCGCCGGCCAGCATGTTGCCCGCGATCGAGAAGCCGTCGCCCTGAATGTGTCCGCACCAGTCGACGCAATCGCGGCCGGTATGCGCGGCGATGCGGCCTTTCGCGTCCATGATGTGCAATTGCCGGCTTTCGCGGCCGTCGTCGGTGGCAACAAGGGTCTTGAGGATGTCGTCCGGCTCACGTCCCTGGCTCAACAGTTTCACGCCGTCGATGCCGTAATAGGGATTAACCAGCGCCTGGGTCGCGATGCCGCCGATGCCGGCCACGACATGCGGTACGCGCGCGCCGACTGCGAAGAATTTGGTCGCGACCGCGATGCCGAACTGGCCGGTTGCGGGATCGCGCGCGATGATCGACCAAGTCATCTCAAACCTTACAAGTCATCTGAAGCCCTTATCGTCCGGCCGCGTAGCCTTGCATGCCCCGGGGATTGGCGGCCGCACGGCGGCGGCGGCCGACCTTGGAGGCGGCGGTGAGGCGGCCTTCCGACCAGTCGGGGCCGACCTCGACGACATGGCCGCGGCTCTTCAAGGTATCGATAGTCGCCTTCGGCACGCGGTTTTCAACGACCAGCACGCCGGGCCGGGCGGTGCGCGGCCAGAACGAGATCGGGAAATGTTCGGAGTGCCATGCCGGCGCGTCGATCGCTTCCTGCAGGTTCAGATTGGCGTGGACATGGCGCAGGAAGAACTGCGTGGTCCATTGATCCTGCTGGTCGCCGCCGGGCGAACCCCAGGCCATGTACGGCTCGCCGTCGCGTAGCGCCATGGTCGGCGAGAGCGTGGTGCGCGGGCGCTTGCCCGGCGCCAGTGCCGCGGGATGGTCTTCCTCGAGCCAGAACATCTGGGCGCGGCTGCCGAGGCAGAAGCCGAGTTCGGGAATCACCGGCGAGGATTGCAGCCAGCCGCCGGACGGCGTCGCCGAGATCATGTTGCCGGCCTGGTCGATGATGTCGAAATGCACGGTGTCGCCGCGCACCTCGCCGAAGCGGCCGACGGTCGGCTCGCCGGCGCCCATGGCGCCAACCGCCTCGCGATGGCCTTCGGCGCGGCGCAGTTTAACGACCGACCCGAAACCTTCCACGGAGCCGGGGAGGAAATCGAGCGAGGCCTTGTCCCTCGAGATCAGCTTGCGGCGCTCGTCGTTATAGGCGTCCGACAGCAAGGTCGCGATCGGGATGTCGGTAAACTTTGGATCGCCGTAGAATTTCTCGCGGTCGGCGAAAGCGAGCTTGGCGCATTCGGTCTGCAGATGGATGAATTCGGGCCCGGCGGGATCGAGCCCGTCGAGTTCGAAGCCCTTCAACAGCGCGAGTTGCTGCAGCATGACAGGGCCCTGGCTCCAGACACCGGGCTTGCACACGGTGTAGCGGCCGTAATCATAGGTCAGCGGCGCCTCGACGGTCGGCTGCCAGCGCGCCATGTCGTCGGCACGGAGGACGCCGCGATGCGGCGAGCCGCTGACGTCCATGACGTCCTGCGTGCGGCAGAACTTATCGATCGCCTCCGCGACGAAGCCGTGCGACCAGGCCTTGCGCGCGGCTTCGATCTGCGCGACGCGATCGCCGCCGGCGCTCTCGGCTTCCTTCAGGATGCGGGCGTAGGTTTCCGAGAGCTGCTTGTTGGTGAAGAGCGTGCCGGGTTTTGGCACTTCATTGTTCGGCAGATAGACCGCGGCCGATGTCTTCCAGTGATTGCGGAACAGTTTTTCGACGATCTGGATCGTCGCCGCCGCGCGCTCCACCAACGGATAGCCGTCGCGGGCATAGGCGATTGCGGGTTCGAGCACGTCGCGCAGCCGCATCGTGCCGTAATCGCGGAGCAGCAACATCCAGGATTCGAACGTGCCGGGCACGCAGGCCGCGAGCAACCCGGTGCCGGGCACCATCTCCAGCCCCTCGCTGCGGTAATGCGCGATGGTGGCGCCCGCCGGTGCCGGGCCCTGGCCGCAGATCACTTCGGTGCGGCCGCGCTTGGTGTCATGCACGATGATGGGCACATCGCCGCCCGGGCCGTTCAGATGCGGCTCGACGATTTGCAGCGTGAAGGCGGTGGCAACGCCCGCATCGAACGCATTGCCGCCCTTTTCCAGGATGCCCATCCCGACTGCGGTGGCGATCCAGTGGGTCGAGGTCACGACGCCGAACGTGCCTTCGATTTCCGGCCTGGTCGTGAACGGATCGGGATTGATGTTGCTCATGGGAATCCGATGCTGCGCTGGTATTTGGTGCGCCACTTGACCACAGGCGAGGCCTGCTGCCAACCGTTTGGTTGACCCATCCCTGTGATCAGGCAGGCACGGCCTCGGCCGGCGAATTGACGGCGTGGCAGGCGACGCCGTTGATCAGTGCGGGCGCCTGCTGGCGGCAGAGATCGTAGACCAGCGGGCAGCGCGGGTTGAAGGCGCAGCCGGGCGGTGGGTTGATCGGATTGGGGATCTCGCCCTTGACCGGAATCCGCTGGCGGCCGGACATCGCGAGATCGGGAACCGCACCCAGCAGCATCTTGGTGTAGGGCATCCGTGGATTGCTGAAGAGTTCGCGCCCTTCCGCGATTTCGACGATGCGGCCGAGATACATCACGCCGATGCGGCTCGCCATATGCCGCACCACGGCAAGGTTATGGCTGATGAAGAGATAAGTCAGGCCGAACTTGTCCTGCAGGTCGCGCATCAGATTGAGGATCTGCGCCTGCACGGAGACATCAAGCGCCGAGGTCGGCTCGTCGCAGACGATGAATTCGGCTTCCGAGGCCAGCGCGCGGGCGATCGCGATGCGCTGGCGCTGCCCGCCGGAAAACTCATGCGGAAATTTCAGGCCGTCGTCGGCATGCAGGCCGACGAGACTCAGCAATTCACCGACGCGTGCGGCGATGTCGCGCTCGCCCGCGATCAGGTCGAAGGCGCGGATCGGCTCGGAGACGATGGCATCGACCCGGAAACGTGGATTGAGGCTCGCATAGGGATCCTGGAAAATCATCTGGATGCGGCGGCGCAGCTTCTGCCGTACCTGCGCCTGCCTTGCATCGGTCATCGAGACGCCGTCGATGACGACTTCGCCGGAGCTCGGCGGCAGCAATCCGACCACCATCCGTGCCACGGTGGTCTTGCCCGAACCGGATTCGCCGACGAGGGCAAAAGTCTCGCCCTTCTTGATGCCGAAGGTCACGCCGTCGACCGCCTTGAGGAATTCCAGGTGCCCGCCTTCAAGCACGCGGTTGAGCCACGGCTTTGAGACGTCGAACTCGCGGCGCAAATTCCTGACGTCGATGAAGGGTACCGCGCTCATGCCGCGGTCTCCTTGATCGCCGTCTTGGGCGCGGCATCATAGAGATGACAGGCCACGGCCTGCGTACCGTGCGCGATCGGCTCCGGACGCTCGACGCGGCAGCGGTCGAAGACGAAGCCGCAGCGCGGGTTGAACGAGCAGCCATTCGGGATCGCGGACAGCCGCGGCATCGAACCGGGTATCTGCACCAGCCGCTTGTCTTCGCCCGCCAGTGTCGGGATCGCGCCCATCAAGCCCTTGGCGTAGGGATGCAGCGGGTTCTGCACGACGTCCTGAACCGGGCCGATCTCGGCAATCCGGCCCGAATACATCACCGCGACGCGGTCGGACGTTTCGGCGATCACGCCCATGTCGTGCGTCACCAGCATCACGGCGGTGCCATGGTCGCGGCCAAGGCGTTTGATCAGCGAGATGATCTGCGCCTGCACGGAGACGTCGAGGGCCGTGGTCGGCTCGTCGGCGATGATCAGATCCGGTTCGGCGCAGATCGCAAGCGCGATCACGACGCGCTGGCGCATGCCGCCGGAGAATTCATGCGGATAGGCGTCGATGCGTTTTTCCGGCGCGGGAATTCCGACCTCCGCCAAGAGGTCGATGGCGCGCTTGCGCGCCGCGGTTTCCGAGAGATTGAGATGGGTCCGGATGGTTTCGACGATCTGGTCACCGATCTTGTAGAGCGGATTGAGGCTGGTGAGCGGATCCTGGAAGATCATCCCGATGCGTTTGCCGCGGATGCGGCGGATTTCTTCCGGCGGCAGATGATCGATCCGCATCCCCGACAGATAGATCTCGCCGCCCGAGATGCGTCCGGGCGGATCGATCAGGCCGATCACGGCAAGCCCCGTCACGGATTTTCCCGCGCCGGATTCGCCGACCACGCCGAGCACCTCGCCCTTGGCGATGTCGAAGGAGATACCGTTGATGGCGTGCAAGACGCTGCGGCGGGTGTGGAACTCCACCTCGAGGTTACGCACGGAAAGGACAGGGTTGGTCATCGGAGCTTCGGGTTGAGCGCGTCGCGCAGCCAGTCGCCGAGCAGATTGATGGACAGGATCAGTCCGGCCAGCGCAAAGCCGGGGAAGGCCACGATCCACCATTCGCCCGCAAACAGATAATTGTTGCCGATCCGGATCAACGTGCCCAGCGACGGCATGGTATCGGGCATCCCGGCGCCGAGGAATGACAGCGTGGCTTCCGTAATGACGGCGAGCGCCAGGTTGATGGTGGCGATCACCAGGATCGGACCCATCGTGTTCGGCAGCACGTGACGCAGCATGATGATGGGGGCGGGGAGCCCGATCAATTGGGCGGCGGCGACATAATCCTTGTTCTTCTCGACCATGACGGAGCCGCGCACGGTGCGGGCATACTGCACCCAGAAACTCAGTCCGATCGCGATCACCAGCACCACCAGCGTACTCATGGCGTCCAGCCGGTTGCCGAACACCGACTTGGCGACGCCGTTGACCAGGAGCGCGATCAGGATGGCCGGGAAGGTGAGCTGCACGTCGGCGATGCGCATGATCAGGCCATCGACCGCGCCGCCGACATAGCCAGCGATCAGCCCAAGCGTAATTCCGAGCGTGCCGGCGAAGACGACGCCGAGCACGCCGACGACGAGCGAGATCCGAAGCCCGTAGAGAATGGCCGAGAACACGTCGCGGCCCTGTTCGTCGGTACCGAGCAGGAACGGGCTTTGGCCGTCGGCGGTCCACAACGGCGAAATGCGCGAATTCATCAGCTGAAGCTGCGCCGGATCGAACGGGTTCTGAACCGAAAGGACCGAAGCGAAGATCGCCAGCAGGAAAAACAGGAGGGTAACGGTTGCCGCCACCATCGTCAGCTTGGAACGGCGGAACGAATAGAAGATGTCGCTGTCGAGCGCGCGTCTGAACCAGCCCGTGCCGGCGCGCGCAGGCGCTGCGCTCGGCTCGGCTCGGTGGGGAACGACGGCGTCGGACATTGATAATCCTTCTTTCAAGCCGGACGGCGGATGGTCGAGCGCAGCCGCGGATCGACGACGGTATAGAGGATGTCGACCACCAGGTTGATGGTGACGAAGATCAGCGACACCATCAAAAGGTAGGCCGCCATGATCGGGATATCGACGTTTTGCACTGCCTGCACGAACAGCAACCCCATGCCCGGCCACTGGAATACGGTCTCGGTGATGATGGCAAATGCAATAACCGAGCCAAATTGCAACCCGGCCACGGTGATGACGGGAACCAGCGTGTTCTTGAGCGCGTGGCCGAAATGGATCGCCCGCGTGGTCAGGCCGCGGGCACGCGCGAAGCGGATGTAATCGGTGCGCAGGACTTCCAGCATTTCAGCACGCACCAGCCGCATGATCAGGGTCAGCTGGAACAGGCCGAGCGTGATGGACGGCAGGATCAGCGCCTTGAGGCCGGAAAGAGTCAGGAGGCCCGTGGTCCACCAGCCCACCCGCACGACATCGCCGCGGCCGAACGAGGGCAGCCAGCCCAGCGTCACCGAGAACAGATAGATCAGCAAAATACCGATCAGGAAGGTCGGTAGCGAAATTCCGATCAGCGATACGGCCTGGAATATTTTGGCAAGCGCGCTGTCGCGTTTAAGCGCCGAATAAACCCCCATCAGGATGCCGAACACCATCGCGAAGATGGTGGCGCAGATCGCGAGTTCCAGCGTCGCCGGCATGCGCTCGGCGAGCAGGCTCGAGACCGGCTGGCGGAATTGATAGGAAACGCCGAATTTGAACTGGGCGGCATTGCCGAAATAACGCGCGAACTGCATCACCACGGGATCGTCGAGACCGAGCGACTTGCGCACCGCTTCGCGTTCGGCCGCAGACGTATCCAGTGAGACGATCTGGTTGACGGGGTCGCCGGCGAACCGGAACATCGAAAACGAGATGATCCCGACCGCAAGCATGACGCCGATGGCCTGGATCGCCCGGCGAAGAGTGAAAGCGAGCATGTGATCCTTTCACTTCTCTCTTTACGCTGTGGCGGACGCCACTGTCCGCCGGAAACGAAAAGTCCCGGGGCGTGAAGCCACCGGGACCTGGGTCGTTGGGCCTGCCTACGGTTCTTTGACCATCCAGTAGGGCAGGACCTGGTTGTCGGCGCGCTGCACCACTTTGAGTTTTTTCGACACGCCCCAGGCCAGGGCCTGCTGATGCAGCGGGATGTAGGCGTAATCCTTCGCCGCGATCTCGAACGCTTCCTTGATCAGCTGATCGCGCTTGGCAGGATCAGGTTCGACCAGCACCTTGTCGGTGATCTCGTCCATCTTCTTGTTGCAGTAGCCGGAAACGTTGGCTTCGCCGCGTGAGGATTTCGGGTCGTCGCGGCAGCCCATGATGTCATAGAGCACATTGTGCGAGTCCGACGTGCCGGGCGTCCAGCCGAGCAGATAGAACGATGACTGGTAGCCGCCGGGTTTCAGGATCTTGGCGAAATACTGCGCCTTGGGCTGCGCCAGCAGATCGACCTTGACGCCAATGCGCGCCAGCATGCCGACCACCGCCTGGCAGATCGCGGCGTCGTTGACATAGCGGTCGTTGGGGCAATCCATCGTGACCTGGAAACCGTCGGGATAGCCCGCTTCCGTCAAGAGCTTCTTGGCGCCGTCGGGATCGAATTTCGGGCGGGTAAAGTCCTTGGAAAGCGGAAACAGTTGCGGCGCAATCATCAGGGCCGAGGGCGTCGAGAGCCCACGCATCACGCGGGTCTTGATCAGTTCGATATCGATCGCCTTGAAGAAGGCTTCGCGGACCTTGATGTCCTTGAATGGATTCTTGCCCTTGATGTTCGAATACAGCAATTCGTCGCGGGCCTGGTCCATGCCGAGGAAGATGGTGCGCAGCTCAGGCCCCTTCATCACCTGGGTGGTCGGGGTGGAATCGACGCGGCCGATGTCCTGGGTCGGAACCGGCTCCATGATGTCGACTTCGCCCGACAGCAGGGCAGCGACGCGCGTGGCGTCGGACCCGATCGGCGTGAAGACGATTTCCTTGAGATTGTGCTCGGGCTTGCGCCACCAGTTCGGGTTCGCCTTGAACACGGTCTTGACGCCGGGTTGATGGCTCTCGACGGTGAAGGCGCCGGTGCCGTTGGCATTGAGCGAGGCGAAGCTCGGCGTCGTCGCTGCGGCCGGCGTCGGCGCCGTGGCGTTGTTCGCCTCGGCCCACTTCTTGTCCATGATGTACCAGGTATCCCACTGGTAGTGCAGAATGGGATTGGGCGAGGTCAGGATGAAATCGACGGTGTTGTCGTCAACCTTGACGACCTTTACGTCGGCGGCCACGCGGGCCTGTACGTTCGAACCCTTGGCGCGAGCGCGGTCGGCCGAGAACACCACGTCGTCGGCGGTGAAGGGGTCGCCGTTCTGGAACTTGACACCCTTGCGCAAATGAAAGCGCCAGCGGGTCGGCTCCGGGGTTTCCCAGCGTTCGGCCAGCCCCGGAATGATCTTGAGGTCCTTGTCGCGCGCAATCAAGCCTTCATAGACCTGCCCTAGATGCGCATGCGTGGTGCTTTCGTTCAGCGTATACGGATCCAGCGATTTGAGGTCGCCCTGGTTGGCGTAGCGCAGGGTCTGGGCCGATGCCGGCGCAACCGCAAAGCCGAGCATTGTAACCGTAGCCGCTGCAAGCAAACTCTGACGTAACGACATTTGTTCGATTTCCCCGCTTTGATCAGCCCAATTCCGCAATAACGGCGGATATTGCCGATCCATGTTGCCAAAGTCCAGCCGCCGCGCAAGCGCGATCTCGTTCAGCGAGCCGGTTTGCGCCGCGATGCGGCAACGACTAGCTTCACCTTAAGCTGAGCGCGAGACCGCGTTACATTAAACTTTCGGAGTGCCGGGTGGCGGAACTGAAGGCTGACGTTCTTGTGTTGGGGGCAGGCATGGTCGGCGTCGGCGCTGCCCTGCACCTGCAGAAAAAGGGCCGCGATACGGTCCTGATCGACCGGCACGAACTTGCCGGTGAGGAGACCAGCTATGGCAATGGCGGACTGATCGAATGCGCGTCGGTCTTTCCCTACATGTTTCCCCGCGATCTGCGCCAGATCCTGCAATATGCGACCAACCGTACGCCGCAGTTGCGTTATCATTTCGCCGATCTGCCGTCCTTCCTGCCCTGGCTGATGCGTTATTTCCTGGCGTCTTCGCCGGAGCGTGCGCTGCACAGTGCAATGGCCGAACTGCCGCTGATCCAGCGCAGCCTGGTCGAGCATGAGGCGTTGATCGCGGAAGCCGATGTGCCGGAGCTGTTGCGCCGGACCGGCTGGATCAAGCTTTATCGTTCCGATGCGACGCTGGCGAAAGCGGTGAAGGAACTCGAACGCGCCAAGCAATATGGCGTCGCGGGCGACATCCTCGACGCATCTGCTATCGCGGCGCGCGAGCCGAATTTGACCGGCGATTTCGCCGGCGCGGTGCATTTTCCCGATCCCGGTTTTGTCCCCGATCCCGGCGGCCTCACCAAGGCCTATGCGGCGCTGTTCGGCCGCAAGGGCGGCCGGTTCCTGGTCGGCGATGCGCGAACGCTCGAACAATCCGGTGCGCGCTGGCGCGTCGCAACCCAGAAAGGCTCAATCACCGCGCGCGAAGTGGTCGTCGCGATGGGGCCGTGGTCCGATCAGATCTTCGCCCCGCTCGGCTATTCGATCCCGCTCAACGTCAAGCGCGGCTATCACATCCATCTGGCGCCGCGCGGCAACGCCGTGCTCAATCATCCCGTGCTGGACACCGATCAGGGCTTTCTGCTGGCGCCGATGAACCGCGGCATTCGCCTGACCACCGGCGCCGAGATGGCCCGCCGCGATGCGCCGCCGACCCCGGTCCAGGTCGAACGGGCCATGCCAAAGGCGCATAAGTTGTTTCCCCTGGGGGAGCCGGTCGACGCCCAGCCATGGAAGGGGGCGCGGCCCTGTTTGCCGGATATGCTGCCGGTGATCGGGAAGGCGCCCCGCCATCCCGGTTTGTGGTTCGATTTCGGCCACCAGCACCACGGCTTGACGCTCGGACCCGCAACCGGCCGGCTGCTGGCGGGAATGATGACCGGCGAGACCCCGTTTGCCGATACTACCCCTTTTGCTGTCGAACGTTTTGGTTGACCATAGGGGGCGAATGGGGGCCCCGGAAGGCGGTCTTGTCCTTGCGTGACTCAGCCAGTCACGGTGATACTGCGGCAAGCCATTAATGAAGGAGCGGCCATGAAGGTAAACGTCGAAATTGATTGCACGCCGCTCGAGGCCCGGCAGTTTTTCGGACTTCCGGACGTTCAGCCGATGCAGACCGCGGTCATGGACAAGTTGCAGCAGCAGATGATGGCCAACATCGACAAGGTCTCGCCGGAATCGCTGATGCAGTCCTGGTTCACGTTCGACCCCAAGATCGCTGAACGCTTTCAGGACATGTTCGTGACCATGGCCGGTCTCGGCGGCATGGCCAAGAAGGACAAGAAATAGTGGCCGTCGCGGAGGACTCGCCGGCGGCAGAACGCAAGCTTCGTCCGCCGAGCCTGTTCCTGATGCTCGCCGAAGCCAGAAGCGTGTTCGAACTGAATTCGAGTCTGCTGCTGTCGCCGCTGTTGATGCGCGCCCCGAAGGGCGACGGTCATCCGGTGCTGACGCTGCCGGGATTTCTCGCCAGCGACCTGTCGATGGCGCCGATGCGGCGCTACCTGAAAGAGCTCGGCTACGACACCTATGCCTGGAACATGGGCCGGAATTTCGGCGGCGTCGCCAGCAAGCGCGGTGCGTTACGCGACCTCGTCAGGCGAATCCACGAGACCGCGGGACGAAAGGTCAGCATCATTGGCTGGAGTCTCGGCGGCATCTACGCACGCGATCTCGCGCTGCAACTGCCGGACCTGGTGCGATCGGTGATCACGCTCGGCAGCCCGTTCGCCAACGACATCACCGCGACCAATGCGACGCGACTGTACGAAGCGCTGTCGGGGGAAGGCATCAACGACAATCCAGAGATCCGGGAAGCGATCGCCGGCGACCTGCCGGTGCCCGCGACCTCGATCTATTCCCGCACCGATGGCATCGTGAACTGGCGTACCAGCCTGCTGCGCCCCTCCAGCAAGGCCGAAAATATCGAGGTGCATCTCGCAAGCCATATCGGCCTTGGCGTCAACCCGGCCGCCTTGTGGGCGGTCGCCGACCGCCTGGCGCAGCCGGAAGGCGAATTTAAGCAATTTGACCGATCGGGGCCGTTTGCCATTGCATATGGGGCCCCGGAAAATGCACTATCCTGACCAATGTCGTTGAAGACCGGGGACACCCAACCCCCGTCTTCAGGACCATCTGAACGCCAGAAGCGCCATCAAGGCGTCGCGTGATCTCTGCGGGAGGAAAAAATGACTGACGCCAAGAAACTGTCCTCGATGGACGCGTCGTTTCTGTATCTGGAAACGCCGGAAATGCCGATGCATGTCGGAAGCATGGCGATCTTCCGCCTGCCCGAGAATTACAACGGCAACTTCTTCGAAGAGTTCAAGGCGATGATCGGCTCGCGGCTGCATCTTGCGCCGATCCTGAAAGCGCGCCTGGAAAAGGCGCCGCTCGACATCGATCATCCGTCCTGGATCGAGGACGACCAGTTCGACATCGACCGCCACATTTTCCGCGGCAGCCTGCCGGCCCCCTACGACCGCGCGACGCTGGAGCGCATCGTCGGCTGGATGCATGCCAAGCTGCTCAACCGCGCCCGCCCACTCTGGGAGTTCTATGTCTTCGAGGGCATGAAGGACAACGAGATCGGGCTTTATTCCAAGATGCACCACGCCTGCATCGACGGCGGCGCCGGTGCGGCGCTGACCAACATGATCTACGATCTGACGCCGGTGCCGCGCCAGGTCGAGCCGCCGACCGCGCGCAGAGTCGCGCAGGAGCCGCGCGATATCGCCGCCAATTTGATCGATTCCTATCAGCAGCTCTGGCGCCAGCCGTTCGATTCCTCCACCGCGCCGAAGAGCCTGGAATTGCCGCGTTCGGGCAAGAGCGATCTCGGATCGATCCTGTTCGACAACGCCATGTTCCAGATCGAGAGCGCGGTGAAATTCGCCGCCAGCGTGCCGACGATGCTCAAGAGCGTTTCCGAAGTGGTCGGCAAGATTTCCGATCCGAAGTCGCGCGACAGCATCGCCAGCATGGTTTCGCCGCCGACCATCCTGAACAAGGCGATCTCGTCGGAGCGCAGCTTTGCCGGCACCTCGATCTCGCTGTCGCGGGCCAAGGCGGTGGCGAAAGCCTCCGGCGGCAAGCTCAACGACGTCGTGCTGGCGCTCTCTTCCGGCGTGGTGCGGCGCTATCTCCTGCAGCAGGGCGCGCTGCCGACCAAGTCGCTGACGGCGGCGGTGCCGATTTCGCTGCGCGAGGAAGGCAACACCGAGGCCAACAACCAGGTGTTCGGCATGATCTGCTCGATCGCCACCAACGTCGAAGATCCCAAGGGGCGGCTGGAGGCGATCATCGCGCAATCCACCAAGTCCAAGGAAATGTCGCACCCGCTGCGGGCCCTGATGCCGCAGGTGTCCAACATCTCGATGCTGGGCGCGCCGATCGTGGTGCAGATCCTGGCGCTGCTCTACAGCCGTTCCGACCTCTCGAACGTGCTGCCGCCGGCGGCGAACATCACCGTGTCCAACGTGCCGGGGCCGCGGCAGACGCTCTATGCGGCCGGCGCGGAGTTGCTGCACATCTTCCCGGTGTCGATCTCGACCCACGGGCTGGCGCTCAACATCACCGTGCAGAGCTATCGCGACCAGCTCGATTTCGGCTTCATCGCCGGCGCCAATATCATCCCGCATGTCCAGGTCTTGTGCGACATGCTTCCGCTGGAATTTGAAGCGCTGGAGGCGGCCTATGCGCCGCCGCCGTCCAAGATGACCAGCGCGGCTGAATAGGGTTTTGCAATGATTGAAATGCCGCCGCTGCAGTTCGCCGAGACGAACGGCATTCGCATGGGTTACTACGAGGCCGGGCCGAAGACCGACAAGCCGCCGGTCATACTGTGCCACGGCTGGCCGGAGATCGCGTTCTCCTGGCGTCACCAGATCAAGGCGCTAAGCGAGGCCGGGATCCGGGTGATCGCGCCGGATCAGCGCGGCTATGGTTCGACCGACCGGCCCGAGCCGGTCGAGGCCTATGACATCGAGCACCTGACCGGCGATCTCGTCGGCCTGATGGACCATCTGAAGATCGACAAGGCGATCTTCGTCGGCCACGACTGGGGCGGCTTCATCATCTGGCAGATGCCGCTCCGCCACATTGACCGCGTTGCCGGCGTGGTCGGCATCAACACGCCGCATCACGATCGCCCGCCGGCCGATCCGATCGAGCTGTTCCGCAAACGGTTCGGCGACAGCATGTACATCGTGCAGTTCCAGGATCCGGCCCGCGAGCCCGACAGGATCTTCGGCAGCCGGGTCGAGCAGACGTTTGACGCCTTCATGCGCAAGCCGGTGCCGCGGCCCGCCGACACACCCGCCGATCAGGTGGTTGCCGGCGTCGGTGCTTCACCGCGACTCAATTTGGCGTTTCCGCAGATGATTGCGGGTTACGACGCCAAGCATGATCCGCGCACACCAATCCTGTCGCCGGAAGAGAAGAAGGTGTTCGTCGATACGTTCACGAAGTCAGGTTTCACGGGCGGCATCAACTGGTACCGCAACATGTCGCGCAACTGGCAGCGTTCGGCCGCGATCGATCACACGGTGAAAGTACCGGCGCTGATGATCATGGCCGAGAACGACCATGTGCTGCCGCCGTCGTCGGCTGACGGCATGGAAAAGATCGTTCCCGATCTCGAAAAATATCTGGTGCGCGACAGCGGCCATTGGACGCAACAGGAAAAGCCGGACGAGGTCAGCGCCAAACTGATCGAATGGCGCAGGAAGCGGTTTGGCTAGAGCATAAATTACCTTATCGTCATTGCATGCAACAAACGCGAAGCGTTTGTGCAAGGGAGCGAAGCGACGAAGCAATCCATTCTTTCTTTTCAAGGCGAGATGGATTGCTTCCCTTCGCTCGCAATGACGAGCTGATACAATGACGGGCTGATACAAAGAATCGGACCAAGGCAGGAGACAATTCGACAATGGCGTCACCGAACAAACTCAGTCCGATCCCGCATCCGCCGAAAAAACCCGTTGTCGGCAACATGCTGTCGCTGGATCCGAACGCGCCCGTTCAGCATCTGGTGCGGCTGACCAAGGAGCTCGGGCCGATCTTCTGGCTCGACATGATGGGTGCGCCGCTGGTGATCGTGTCGGGCCACGATCTGATCGACGAACTCTCCGACGAGAAGCGCTTCGACAAGGCGGTGCGCGGCTCGCTGCGCCGGGTGCGCGCGGTCGGCGGCGACGGTCTTTTCACCGCCGACACGTCAGAGCCGAACTGGAGCAAGGCGCACAACATCCTGCTGCAGCCGTTCGGCAACCGCGCGATGACGTCCTATCATCCGAGCATGGTCGACATCGCCGAGCAGCTGGTGAAAAAATGGGAGCGGCTGAACGGCGACGAGGAAATCGACGTCGTCCATGACATGACCGCGCTGACGCTCGACACCATCGGCCTCTGCGGCTTCGACTACCGTTTCAACTCGTTCTATCGCCGCGACTATCATCCGTTCGTGGAATCGCTGGTGCGCTCGCTCGAGACCATCATGATGACCCGCGGCATCCCGCTGGAAGGCCTGTGGCTGCAGAAGCGCCGCAAGGATCTGGCGCTGGACGTCGCCTTCATGAACAAGATGGTCGACGAGATCATCGCCGAGCGCCGCGGCAACGCGGAAGCTGCCGAGGGCAAGAAGGACATGCTCGGCGCCATGATGACCGGCGTCGACCGCGCCACCGGAGAGCAGCTCGACGACGTCAACATCCGCTACCAGATCAACACCTTCCTGATCGCGGGCCATGAGACCACCAGCGGCCTCTTGTCCTGCACGCTCTATGCGTTGCTCAAGCATCCCGACGTGCTGAAGAAGGCCTATGAGGAAGTCGACCGCGTGCTCGGTCCCGATGTCGACGCGCGGCCGACCTATCAGCAGGTCACGCAGCTGACCTACATCACGCAGATTCTGAAGGAGGCGCTGCGGCTGTGGCCGCCGGCGCCGGCCTATGGCATCGCCCCGCTCCAGGACGAGACCATCGGCGGCAAATACAAGCTGAAGAAAAACACCTTCGTCACCGTGCTCGTCATGGCGCTGCACCGCGATCCCAGCGTGTGGGGCCCGAACCCTGACGCGTTCGATCCGGAGAATTTCAGCCGCGAGGCCGAGGCCAAGCGTCCGGTCAACGCCTGGAAACCGTTCGGCAACGGCCAGCGCGCCTGTATCGGGCGCGGCTTTGCGATGCACGAGGCGGCGCTGGCGATCGGCATGATCCTGCAGCGCTTCAAGCTGATCGACGTCAACCGCTACCAGATGCATTTGAAGGAGACGCTGACGATCAAGCCGGACGGCTTCAAGATCAAGGTGCGCCCGCGTGCCGACAAGGAGCGCGGCGCGTTCGCTGGTCGCGCCGCTGCCGCGGTGGCGGCCTCGAACACAGCCGCAGCACCAGCCCGCAACCGCCCCGGCCACAACACGCCGCTGCTCGTGCTCTACGGTTCCAACCTCGGCACCGCCGAAGAACTCGCCACCCGCGTTGCCGATCTCGCCGAGGTCAACGGATTTTCGACCAAACTCGGCGCCCTCGATGACTACGTCGGCAAGCTGCCCGAGCAGGGCGGCGTCCTGATCTTCTGCGCCTCCTATAATGGCGCCGCCCCCGACAATGCCACGCAATTCGTCAATTGGCTGGACAGCGGCTTGCCCAAGGATGCGCTGGCCAAAGTCCGCTACGCGGTGTTCGGCTGCGGCAACAGCGACTGGGCGGCGACCTATCAGTCGGTGCCTCGTGCCATCGACGAGCAATTGGCCGCGCACGGCGCGCGCAGCGTCCATGGGCGCGGCGAGGGCGATGCCCGCAGCGATCTCGACGGCCAGTTCGAAAAATGGTTTGCCGCCGCCGCAGCAGCAGCAACCAAGGAGTTCGGCCTCGCGTCGACCTTCACCCGCAGCGCCGACGACGCGCCGCTCTACACGATCGAGCCGGTGGCGCCGACCGCCGTCAACGTGATCGTGGCGCAGGGCGGCGTTTCCCCGATGAAGGTGCAGGTCAATTCCGAGCTGCAGAACAAGGCCGGCGCCAATCCGTCCGACCGCTCGACGCGGCATATCGAAGTGCAACTGCCACCGGGCGCTTCCTATCGCGTCGGCGATCACCTCAGCGTGGTGCCGCGCAATGATCCGGCGCTGGTCGATTCCGTCGCGCGCCGTTTCGGCTTCCTGCCCGCCGATCAGATCCGGCTCGCGGTCGCCGAAGGCCGCCGTGCGCAACTGCCGACCGGCGACGCCGTGTCGGTCGGGCGTTTGCTGACCGAGTTCGTCGAATTGCAGCAGATCGCGACCCGCAAGCAGATCCAGATCATGTCGGAAAACACGCGTTGTCCGATGACCAAGCCGAAGCTGCTGGCCTATGTCGGCGATGACGCCGCCTCGACCGAGCTCTATCGGAGCGACGTTCTCGGAAAACGTAAATCGGTGTTCGACCTGCTGGAGGAATATCCGGCCTGCGAGCTGCCGTTCCATGCTTATCTCGAAATGCTGTCGCTGCTGGCGCCGCGCTATTATTCGATCTCGTCGTCACCGGCGGGCGATGCTTCGCGCTGCAGCGTCACCGTCGGCGTGGTCGAAGCGCCTGCGAGTTCGGGCCGCGGCGTCTACAAGGGCGTTTGCTCGAACTATCTCGCCGGCCGCCGCGCCGGCGACACCATCCATGCCACGGTGCGCGAAACCAAGGCGGGCTTCCGCCTGCCGGACGATGCGTCGGTGCCGATCATCATGATCGGACCCGGCACGGGGCTGGCGCCATTCCGCGGCTTCCTGCAGGAGCGCGCCGACCGCAAGGCCAAGGGCGCGAGCTTAGGCGCGGCGATGCTGTTCTTCGGCTGCCGCCATCCCGAGCAGGACTTTCTCTACGCCGAAGAACTGAAGGCGTTCTCCGCCAACGGCATCGCCGAACTGCACACCGCGTTCTCGCGCGCCGACGGGCCGAAGACTTATGTGCAGCATCTGGTCGCGGCGCAAAGGGATCAGGTGTGGAACCTGATCGAGAAGGGCGCGATCGTCTATGTCTGCGGCGACGGCGGCAAGATGGAGCCGGACGTCAAGGCCGCGTTGGTGTCGATCTATTGCGAACGCACCGGCGCGGACGAAGCAGCAGGCTTGCGCTGGATCGACGATCTCGGCGCCAGGAACCGCTACGTGCTGGATGTGTGGGCGGGGGGCTGACGCTGGTTGCATTTACCTCTCCCCGCTTGCGGGGAGAGGTCGGATCGCCCTTGCGATCCGGGTGAGGGGGTACTGGTTTTTCAACTGACACCGGCTTCTCGGATAGAGCCCCTCACCCCAACCCTCTCCCCGTAAGGACGGGGAGAGGGAGTGGCAGCCGATCGTGCTAGAACCCCGACATGATTCCCTGGGAAAAAATCGATACCGCGCGTGTGCCCGGCACCGACGCGGAACTGCGCCTGATGAAGCGGGGCGCCGAGTTTTCCATCATGCTCGGCACCAACGAGCTGATGAACAGCCGCCTCTCTGGCTCGGAAGCCGCACTCGCCACCCTTGCGGTCAAGAAGCTGGAAGCGAACAAGAAGCCGCATCTGCTGATCGGCGGATTGGGCATGGGCTTTACGTTGCGGGCTGCGCTTGCGGTGCTCGGCGCCGGGGCGCGGATCGTGGTGGCTGAACTGGTGCCGGCCGTCGTCGCCTGGGGGCGAGGTCCGATGGCGGAGATTGTTGGCGGCAGCCTGAACGATACGCGCGTCAGCATTCAGGAAGTGGACGTCACCGAGATTATTCGATCCAGCCGATCGAAATTCGATGCGATTCTGCTCGACGTCGACAACGGGCCGGAAGGCCTGACCCGCAAGGCCAATGATGGGCTCTACAGTTCAGCCGGATTGGGCGCGGCACATACCGCGCTTCGTCCCGGCGGCGTCCTGGCCGTCTGGTCGTCCGGACCCAACGCGCCGTTCTCAAAGCGGCTGCGTGCCGCCGGTTTCGATGTGAATGAGGTTGCCGTGCGCGCCACCGGAAGAGGCGGCGGCGCGCGCCATGTCATCTGGATCGCAACACGCACGTAGTGCGTCACGCTGCTCCGCGTATCGGTCGATGATGCCCGGACGATGCCTCAGAACATCGTGTTGCTGTTCGCCGGATTCTCGGGGATCGGCTGGACGACGTCCCAATGCTCGACGATCTTGCCGTTCTCGAGCTTGAAGACGTCGATGATCGCGCTCCCCCTCGTGCCGGGCTCGCGAATGGCGTGGACATGCAGGATGACGTAATCGCCGTCCACGAACGAACGCTTGATCTCGCTGCGGGAGTTCGGGAATTTCTCGCGCAGGAATCCAATGAACTTGCGGAAGCCCTCGGGACCGTCAGCGGCATTCGGATTGTGCTGGACATAGCGATCGCCCATATAGGCGATCGCGCCGTCGGCATCTTTCTGGTTTAGCCCCTTCTCATAGAAGTCGAGCACCGCTTTTCTGTTGGCTTCCTGCTGCGCCGCGGAGGCGGCCCAGGCGCTCGGAGAGGCGAGGGCGAACAGGACGACGGTGGCCAGGGCGATGCGTGGCCGAAAAAAGAGATCCATGATCGGGCTCCATCTGACGATATCGGTGTGCCGTCTATAGTACTCGACCCCGCCGGCCGTAAGAGGGCACCCGATACTCACGAAGTCACCTCGAAGTAACCTGATCAAGCCGCCTTCGCCGCCGCACCATGGGCGTGCTTGTCGATGGCATCGATGATCTGCGGCCACATCGGGATCGGCAACGCGTGGCCCATGCCGTCGATCATCACAAGCTTCGCGCCTGGCACAGAGGCTGCCGTATCCTTGCCGCCCTCGGGCCGCACCAGGGGATCGACGGTGCCGTGGATGACGAGCGTTGGTGCCTTCACCGCGCTCAGCCGTTCCTTGCGGCTGCCGGAGGCGAGCACCGCGCGCAGCTGGCGGCCGACGCCGGCCGGGTTGAGGCCGCGTTCATAGGTGCGTTCGGCGCGCGAGCGGTCGAGCGCTTCGTCTTCCGGAAACGAGCCGACGCGCAAGATTTTCCAGGTTTTTGCAAAGCGTTCGAAATACTCTTCCTTGGTCGCGGGCGGCGGCGCCATCAGCATGGCGGCGGCTTCCCGTGTCGGCCCCGGCACCTTGGGATTGCCCGTTGTCGACATGATCGACGTCAGCGAGCGCACCCGTGCCGGAAACGAGATCGCGACTTCCTGGGCGATCATGCCGCCCATCGATGCGCCGACCAGATGCGCCGACTTGATGCCGAGCACGTCCATCAGGCCGACCGTGTCCTTGGCCATGTCGATCAGTCTGTAGGGCGCGGCGACCGGGATCTTCAGGAATTTCAGCTTGAGCAGTTCGAGCGCGCTCAGACGCTTGCCGCCGGTCATGCGGGAGGATTTGCCGATGTCGCGGTTGTCGAAACGGATGACGCGAAAACCGCGCGCGGCCAGCTGGCGGCAGAAATCATCGTCCCAATGGATCATCTGGGCGCCGAGGCCCATGATCAGCAGCAACGGTTCCGCGCCGGCATCGCCGAAGCTTTCGTAGCAAATGTCGATGCCATTGGCGTGGGCGATCTGCGGCGGCTGATGGGCAAGCGTCACGTTGGCGGTCCTTTGGATCAGTCCTGCGATGGTACCTTGATGGGGTCTTGTATGGCACGGTTTACCGCATCGCAGAAGGCTTTGCTGCTCACTGTTAACCAGTCCCTTGTTCGGACGCGTTTTCCAGACGCGAACCGCTACCCGCTTCGCTTGAAAACGCGACGTCGCCCGGTTGACCGCCACGCCGCAACGGTGTGGTATGGCGGAATAATATCCGAGGCGTGGCAAAGCGCTCGTAACCAAGGGAGGGCGCCAATGGCCGACAAAGGCAATGATCCTGCCGTGATCTGGCAGACGATGATCGGGGAGATGGAGAAGGGGTTCAACTCCTTTGCCAACCAGGCGATGGCTTCGCCCGAATTCTCAAAAGTGATGAATCAGGTCGGCGGCGTCTCGGCCGGCGCGCAGAAGCAGCTCGGCGAGCTGATGGAGAAGTATCTCGTCAGCATGAACCTGCCGAGCCGGGCGCAAATGGTCGGCATGGCCGAGCGCATCCAGGGAATCGAAGGCCAGCTCAACGAGATCAAGGCGATGCTGCACCAGATCCATCACAATTCGCTGGCGCCTGAAGGCGGCTATGGCGCGGCGCGGCCGCCGCGCACCAAGCGTCCCCCGTCGGAGGGAGAGCAAAAATGAACGCGCCCGCAGCAGCCCTCGATCTGGCGTCGATTCCCGAGCGGATCCAGTCCGAGGTGCAGCGCGCGATCCAGCGCAGCATCAAGGGCGTCGAATACATCTCCTCGTCGGGCCCCGCGCTGGGTTCGACGCCGAAGGACGTGTTGCTCAGCCGCGGCACGCTGAACCTCTATCACTACCGGCCCATCGCGGACGAAATCTACCGCGTGCCGATCCTGATCGTGATGGCGACCACCAACCGCGGCTACATCCTCGACATGGTGCCCGGCCAGAGTTTTATCGAATTCCTGCTCAAGCGCGGCTACGACGTCTACATGATGGACTGGACCGCGCCGAAACCGGAGGAAAAATCGCTGCGGATGGAGGATTACGTCCTCGACTTCATCCCGGATTGCGTCCGCCGCGTACAGCAGGATTCCGGTGAAACAGACGTCACCGTGATCGGCTATTGCTTCGGCGGCGTGCTGTCGCTGCTGTACGGCTCGATCTTCAACGACGGACCGATGAAGAATTTGATCTGCTTCACCACGCCGATCGATTTCCGCGAGATGAAGCTGTTCTCGAATTTCTCGGACCGGCGCTATTTCGATGTCGATCGCCTCGTCGACAGCATCGGCAATGTGCCGCCGGAAATGATCCTGTCTTCGTTCGAAATGCTGCGGCCGGCGTCGCGCGCGGTCAGCCAGGTGAATTTGTGGGAGAACATCTGGAACGACGAATACGTCAAGGCCTACCGGATGATGGATCGCTGGGGCACCGACACGTTGCCGCTGGCGGGCGAGTATTTCCGCGCCATCACCAAGGACCTGATGTGGGACAACAAGCTCTACAACGACACCATGACGGTCGGCGGGCGTGCGGCCAATATCGCTGACATCAAGGTGCCGATCCTGCACGCGGTCGCCGAGCACGATCACATCGTGCCCTATGACGCGGCCAAGCACCTGATCGCCAAGGTCGGTTCGTCCGACAAGGAAGAGGTGGTCCTGAAGGGCGGCCATGTCAGCGTCGTCGCCGGCGCCAATGCGATCAAGCGGCTATGGCCGAAACTGGACAACTGGTTAGGTAAGAGATCAACATGAGTGAAACACGTTCCTATCCGCGCCACGTCAAGACCGACGCCGGCGAGATCGAATTCCGCCTGATGTCCCGCGCCGACGAGGCCGCGGTGCTGGCCTTCGCGCAAAAACTGCCGACGCATGATCTGCTGTTCCTGCCGCGCAACATCAGCCAGCCCAAGGTGCTGTCGGCCTGGATCAACGAGATCGAGCGCGGGCAGATCACGAGCCTGCTGGCCGTGAAGGGCGACGCGGTGGTCGGTTGCGGCACGCTGGTGCGCGACCCGCATTCCTGGTCGCAGCATGTCGGCGAGATCCGGATGGTGGTGTCGCAGGACGTGCGCGGGCAGGGCGTCGGCCGGGCGCTGTCGCAGGAGACCTTTGCGCTGGCGCTGGGCGCCGGCCTGGAAAAGCTCTCGGTGCAGATGACGGTCGACCAGCAGGCAGCGATCGCGCTGTTCGAGAGCCTCGGTTTCAAGGCCGAGGCCCTGTTGCGGGACCACGTCCGGGACGTCGACGGCAAGAAGCATGACATTGTCGTGCTCGGGCACAATGTGGCGCAGGTGCGAGCCCAGCTGGAGGCCTACGGGCTTCCAGGCGCCGTCCAGCACTAGAGGGTGGCCGCCCGGCACTAAAGCGGGCCGTCCGGCACCAAAGCCGGCCGTTCGGCATTAGACGAAAGTGGAACTTTTGCTGGTTCCCTAGGCAAACCGCTCATCATTGAGGCTCATCACGCATTCGTGATGTCGCGATGCAACATCGATATTGCGTCGCAACATTAACTATGGCACAACGATCTCGCCCCGGGCCACTCCGGACGGGGTGAGCCCATAGCTCAAACCTGAGGATGGAGAGACCCCCATGACCACCGAAACCAATTCCGTGCTGAACACCGTCAAGGAAGCCTTCGCGCCCGTCACCGAGGCGTTCACCAAGCTCCAGAACCTGGAAGTTCCGGAAGCTGCCCGTGAGTTCGTGAAGAAGCAGGCCGAGACCGCGAAGGTTCGCGCCGCCGACATGCATGCCGGTTCCGAGAAGGTGACCGCTGCCATCGAGACCGCCGTTGCCGGTTCGGTTTCCGAGGCTGCCAAGATCAGCCGCAACATCCAGCAGGCGTTTTATCAGGACGCGGAAGCGTTCTTCGCCGGCATCGACAAGCTCGCTTCGGCCAAGTCGCTGAGCGAAGCCGCCCAGATCCAGTCGGACATGGTCCGTGCGCGTGGCGAAGTGTTCGTCTCGCGGGCGAAGGCCACGTCAGAATATCTCGGCAAGCTCGTCGCCGACAGCGCCAAGACCGCTCAGGACAACTTCTCCAAGGTCTACAGCAAGACCGCCTGATAGCGATCTGCCAACTGCCCTTTTGGAAGGCCCGCTTAGGCGGGCCTTCTTTTTGTCTGGTATTCACTTAGATCAGTCAGACCCTCATGGTGAGGAGGCGCACTTGCGCCGTCTCGAACCATGAGGCCTCATCCTTCGAGACGGCGCTTCGCGCCTCCTCAGGATGAGGGTCTGCGTTCAGTCGAAAGCCGCCATGACCGTCCCCCGCACATTCGTCGTTGACACGCCTGCCGACGCGCAGCGCGCAGCCGAACTGCGCCGGGTCAAACTGCTGGCGACGCTGGTGCTGGCGGCGACGTTTGCGATCTTCATTGCGGCGAGGGCGCTGCTGCCGATCCACCCGGCGTTCGGCTTCGTCGCGGCCTTTGCGGAGGCCGCCACCATCGGTGGCCTTGCCGACTGGTATGCGGTGGTTGCCTTGTTTCGTAGGCCTTTGGGTCTGCCGATCCCGCACACCGCGATCATCCAGAGCAACCAGCACCGCATCGCCGACAAGCTCGGCGAATTCATCGAGCAGCATTTTCTGGAAGCGGCCCCGGTCGAAGCAAAGTTGCGGCAGATCGATTTCGGCTCGTTCATCGCCGACTGGCTGCGCGACCGCAAGCGCAGCGAGGATCTGGCGCGCTTTGCACTGCGGCTGTTGCCGGAAGCGGTTGCAGCCACGGAGAATTCCGGCCTGATGACCTTTGTCAGCCGCCGCATCACCTCGCAATTGATGTCGATCGATCTGGCGCCGCTCGCGGCCGGCACGCTGCGCACCTTCGTGAAGGAAGGCCGGCACCAGGGCCTGCTCGACGACATCATGCGCGCGGTGCATCAATCGCTGACGCAGGCCGAGACCATGGCGATGATCCGCGAGAAGATCCGCGACGAATTGCCGACGCTGCTAAAACTCTATCGCGCCGACCGGTTCCTGGTGAACAAGATCGTGGCGTCGGCGACCGCGTTCTTCGAGGAAGTGCGCAACGATCCCAAGCATCCGTTCCGCGACGAGTTCGACCGCATGGTGCTGACCTTCGTCGACCGGCTCGGCAGCGATCCGGCCTATGCCGAGCGCATCCAGGGGCTGAAGCGCGATCTCCTGGCGCGCCCCGAACTGAACAGCCTCGCGCGCCACATCTGGGAGAATGCGCGATCGTTCTTCGAGCGCAGCGCGTCAGGCGAGACGCAGGTGCTGGAGCAATATCTCGTGCGCATGTTCGTAACGGCAGGAGAGGCGCTGGCCGCTGACGCCGAAATGCGGGCCGAGATCAACCAGGGTCTGGTCGCCGTGCTGCGCAGTGTGGTTGCCGAACAGAAGAGCGGCGTCTCCACCTTCATCTCCGATCAGGTCAAATCCTGGGACATGGGGCAGTTGATCGCGCTGATCGAAATCAACATCGGCCGCGACCTGCAATACATCCGCTTCAACGGCTCGCTGATCGGCGGGCTTGCAGGATTGGTGCTTTACACCCTCGAGTACCTGCTGCGGCTCGTGTGACTATTTCATCACGTCTGCGCTTTTAATTGTCACAAGTGTGAAGTGCGCCGTTGAAAGAAGAATTCTGGTTCCCTAGCTTTTTACGAAATAATGTTGCGTTGCGGAACGATTCTACCAGGCTTTCGTCTTCCCACTGAACCAGTGGCCGGCTGCCGCAACTTAAGGGGCCGAGCCCGAGAGGAGATATGATGTCCGTTGCTGCGCAGACGCTTCGTCCGCCGTCCAGAACCCTGATGTTTCTGGAGGGGCGGGCGATTTCCGAATTGGGCGCTTTCCTCGGTGCTTTGCCGCTCCTGAGTCTGGCGCCGAGAGGCGACGGGCATCCGGTGCTGGTATTGCCCGGTCTTGTGGCTTCCGACACCTCGACGCGTCCGCTGCGCAGCTTCCTGAAGAGCCGCGGCTACGCCGTCAGCGGCTGGCGCCAGGGCCGCAATCTCGGTCTGCGCCAGGGCGTGCAGCACGCGATGGTCGATCTCGTCCACGAATTGAACGACACGCATGGCCAGAAGGTCAGCCTCGTCGGCTGGAGCCTTGGCGGCCTTTACGCGCGTCAGCTCGCCAAGATGATGCCGGAGCGCGTACGCTCGGTGATCACGCTCGGCAGCCCGTTCGCGGCCGGCCCGAAGGCGACGAATGCCTGGCGCGTCTATGAAATGGCGAGCGGCCGCCGCGCCGACGAAGAGGACACGCGTTTCGGCGGGGCGCTGGCGGGCACGCCGCCGGTGCCGACCACCGCGATCTTCAGCCGTACCGACGGCATCTGCGCCTGGCAGGGCTGCAGGGAGCAGACCAGCGCGACGTCGGAGAGCATTGAGGTCGAAAGCAGCCATTGCGGCATGGGTCATCACCCCGCCGTGGTCTATGCGGTCGCCGACCGTCTGGCGCAGGCGGAAGGTAAATGGGCCCCGTTCGACCGCAGCGGCTGGCGCAGCATGGTTTATCCGAACCCGGATAGGTAATCGGGTTACCGATAGCTAATTCAGAACGCCGGCCTCGCGCCGGCGTTTTCGTGAATCCGCAAAACGCGGTATGCCTTGACGCATGCCGCAGCCGCTCGCCCGCATCGTCGAACAGCTCAAGCGCGAACCGTCGCGCACCGGCTCGATCGTCATCACCGTGTTCGGCGATGCCATCGTGCCGCGCGGCGGATCGGTCTGGCTCGGCACGCTGCTGGAATTCTTTGCCGCGATCGACATCGACAGCGGCGTCGTGCGCACCGCGATGTCGCGGCTCGCGACCGACGGCTGGCTCGAGCGTAACAAGGTCGGCCGCAACAGTTTTTACCGGCTCGACAAGAAGGGGCGGCAGACCTTCGATACCGCCACCAAGCACATCTACGATCCGCCGCCATCCGACTGGACCGGGCGGTTTGAGTTGCTCCTGATCGGCAATGGCGGGGACCGCGATGCATCGCGCGATGCGTTGAAGAATGCCGGCTTCGGCAGTCCGCTGCCGGGCGTGTGGGTCGCACCGTCAGGCGTACCGGTTCCGGAGGAAGCCGCGGGCGCGATCCGCCTGGAAGTCTCCGCCGAGGACGACAGCGGCCGTCGCCTGCTCAGCGAAAGCTGGCCGCTTCAGCGCACCGCGGATGCCTATTTGAAATTCATGAAAACCTTCGAGCCGCTCCGCGCCTCGATCGGCCGCGGCGAGATTCTTTCCGACACGGATGCCTTCACCGCGCGGATTCTGCTGATCCACCATTACCGCCGCGTCGTGCTGCGCGACCCGTTGCTGCCGGCACCGCTTTTGCCCCGCGACTGGCCGGGCAGGGCGGCGCGACGGCTCTGCGGCGAGATCTATCGCGGGCTGCTTGCTGCGTCGGAACAATGGCTTGACGACCACGCGACCAACGAAAACGGGCCGTTGCCGAAGCCGGGCAGGGCGCTGGCGCGCCGGTTCGAAGGGACGTAAACATGTTACAAAAATAACTTGCATTCGTATTTTTATGTTATATTTTGGAGAAAAGAACATACGGGGAGGTCGGCCATGTACACGCAGGCGCTCAATACGTCCGATGGCGATAACAGCCACATCGAGGACGCCGCACGTTCCGCACAGTTCCAGGCGCGCATCGATGCCGACGAGCGCATCGAGCCCAACGACTGGATGCCGGCGGCCTATCGCAAGACACTGACGCGGCAGATTTCCCAGCACGCCCATTCCGAAATCGTCGGCATGCTGCCCGAAGGCAACTGGATCACCCGCGCGCCGTCGCTGCGCCGCAAGGCAGCACTGCTGGCAAAAGTGCAGGACGAATGCGGCCACGGGCTTTATCTCTATGCCGCGGCCGAAACGCTCGGCACCTCGCGTGAAGAGCTGGTCGATTTGATGCTGGCGGGGAAAGCAAAGTATTCCTCGATCTTCAATTATCCGACACTGACGTGGGCCGACATCGGCGCGATCGGCTGGCTGGTCGATGGCGCGGCGATCATGAACCAGATTCCGCTGTGTCGCTGTTCCTATGGCCCCTATGCGCGCGCGATGATCCGCGTCTGCAAGGAAGAATCCTTTCATCAGCGCCAGGGCTTTGAGATCATGGTGACGCTGTCGAAGGGCACCGAAGAGCAGAAGGCGATGGCGCAGAGCGCGCTCGATCGCTGGTGGTGGCCGGTGCTGATGATGTTCGGCCCGCCCGACAAGGCAAGCCAGCACTCGGACACCTCGACCAAGTGGAAGATCAAGCGCTTTTCGAACGACGAGCTGCGCCAGAAATTCGTCGATGCCACCGTGCCGCAGGCGCAATTCCTGGGCTTAACGATTCCCGATCCCGGCATGAAACAAAATGCCAACGGCAACTGGGAATACAGCGCGATCGACTGGGAAGAGTTCAATCAGGTGCTCGCCGGCAACGGCCCCTGCAATCGCGACCGATTGGCGGCGCGGCGCAAGGCGCATGACGACGGCGCCTGGGTGCGCGAAGCGGCGACTGCCTATGCGGAGAAGCGCAAGCAGCGCCAGCACGCGCAAGCGGCGGAATAGGGAGATCATCATGGCCACGCCGAACATGCCGCTCTGGGAAGTCTTCATCCGCAGCCGCAATGGGCTCGCGCACAAGCATGTCGGCTCGCTGCACGCCGCCGACACCACGCTGGCGTTGCAGGCCGCGCGCGACATCTACACCCGCCGCGGCGAGGGCCTCTCGATCTGGGTGGTGCCGTCGAACGCGATCACGGCATCCGATCCCTCCGAGAAGGGCATGATGTTCGAGCCCGCGGAATCCAAGATCTACCGGCACCCGACGTTTTACGATGTGCCTGACGAAGTCGGGCATATGTGATGGCTGTCGCCTCGATCCAGGTCTCCGAAACCCCGCTGGTGCTCTACACGCTGCGCCGCGCCGACGATGCGCTGATTCTGGGCCATCGGCTGTCGGAATGGTGCGGCCAAGCGCCGATGATGGAAGAGGACATGGCGCTCGCCAATATGGGCCTCGATCTGCTTGGGCAGGCGCGCGAGCTTTATGCTTACGCCGCCAAGGTCGAAGGCCGGGACAATGACGAGGACAAGTTCGCTTATCTGCGCGACGTCCGGCAGTACCGCAATCTGCTGCTGCTGGAACAGCCGAACGGCGATTTCGCGCGCACCATGGTGCGGCAGTTCTTCTATGCGGCCTTCGCGGATCTTTATTGGCGCGCGATGATGCAATCGAGCGATCCGACCCTGGCTGCGATCGCGGCGAAGTCGGAAAAGGAAAGCGCCTATCACGTCAGGCATTCTTCGGAATGGATGGTGCGGCTCGGCGACGGTACCGAGGAGAGCCACCGGCGCGCGCAGAGCGCGATCGACGATCTCTGGGCCTATACCGGCGAGATGTTCCATCTCGACGACAGCGAGCGCGGCCTGATCGGCGCCGGCATCGCGATCGACCCCGCCAAATTGCACGCGCCATGGCTCAAGACCGTGTCCGGCGTCGTTAATGAGGCAACACTGGCGTTGCCTGACAACAACTGGATGCAGCAGGGTGGCCGCGACGGGCGGCACAGCGAACATCTCGGCCATCTTCTCAGCGAATTGCAGTCGCTGCCGCGCACGTTTCCGGGGGCGACATGGTAACCGCCTCGCTCAGCGATGCTGATTTGCGCCGGCGCGCCTGGGATGCGGCCGCCCAAGTGGTTGATCCCGAGATTCCGGTGCTCACCATTGCCGATCTCGGCGTGCTGCGTGAGGTCGCCGTCAGTGACGGCCATGTCGAGGTCGCGATCACGCCGACCTATTCCGGCTGCCCGGCGATGAACATGATCGCGCTGGAAATCGAGCTGGCGCTGGAACGCGCCGGCATTGCGCGGCCCAAAATCCGCACCGTGCTGTCACCGGCCTGGACCACCGACTGGATGAGCGAGGACGGCCGCCGCAAGCTAAGGGAATACGGCATCGCACCGCCACAGGCTTCAAACTCGCGCCGCGCGCTGTTCGGTGAGCAGCAGGTTTCGTGTCCACAATGCGGCTCGGGAAATACGGAAGTTCTCTCCGAGTTCGGTTCGACCTCCTGCAAGGCGCTGTGGCGCTGCAAGAGCTGCCGCGAACCGTTCGACTATTTCAAGTGTCATTGATCATGTCCCTGACACCCCGCTTCCACCGTCTTGCCGTCAACGACCTGCGCCGCGAAGCGCCGGATGCGGTATCGCTGAGCTTTGCGATACCCGCGGAGCTATCAGGCGACTACAGCTTTACACCCGGTCAATATCTGACCCTGCGTACGACCATGGACGGCGAGGAAGTGCGCCGTTCCTATTCGATCTGCTCCGGCCCCGACGACGGCGAATTGCGCATCGCGGTGAAGAAGGTCGATGGCGGTGCGTTTTCGAATTGGGCGGCGGATGAACTGAAAGCCGGCGACGAGCTCGACGTGATGACGCCGACGGGGCGCTTCGGCGTCGCGCATGCGCCCGATCAAGCACGGGTCTATGTCGGCTTTGCCGCGGGATCGGGCATCACGCCGATCCTGTCGATCGTCAAGGGCGTGCTGGCGCGCGAACCGAACAGCCGCTTCTTTCTGTTCTACGGCAACCGCTCGACGTCAAGCATGCTGTTCCGCGAGGCGCTGGAGGAACTGAAAGACCGCTTCATGCAGCGGTTCTCCGTCTTTCACGTGATCTCCGGCGAGGAGCAGGACATCCCGATCCTGCACGGCCGGCTCGACGGCGAAAAGGTTCGCGTGTTGCTGCGTTCGCTGGTGCCGGCGTCGAGTGTTGATCACGTCTTCGTTTGCGGCCCCCTGGGCATGAGCGAGGACATCGAAAACACCTGCCGCGAGATCGGCATTGCCGAGGATCGCATTCACGTCGAGCGCTTCGTCTCCGAGTTTGGCGGCAAGCCGCGCGCCAAAAAGATCGTCGAGACATCCGCGCCGCCGAAGGCGCTGGCCTCGCTCGTGATCGACGGCAAGCGCCGCGAGGTGCCGGTCGCCGAGGACGAATCCATTCTCGACGCTGCGTTGCGCGCCGGCATGGACCTGCCGTTTGCCTGCAAGGGCGGCATGTGCTCGACCTGCCGCGCCAAGCTGGTCGAGGGCGACGCGCAGATGGAAGTGAATTATTCGCTGGAGCCGTGGGAACTGAAGGCGGGGTTCATCCTCACCTGCCAGGCGCGGCCGGTGTCGGACAGGGTCGTGGTGGATTACGACCACGTGTGAACAAAGCCGTCGCGTTTGACGGTGCGACGGCTAGACTACCCGAATGAAAGAGGCCGGTTGCAACAGGCCCGACGACAGGGAGACCGCAGTGAACGTCAATGCCGCGCTATCGCCCGACGACCTCGCGCGCGCCTGTGCGGACGCGATGTGGAAGGAGGACGACGCCAGCAAGGGCCTCGGCATGCAGATCGTCGAGATCGGGCCGGGCCGGGCAACGCTTTCGATGACGGTCAGGCCGGAGATGGTCAACGGCCAGCGCATCGCCCATGGCGGCTTCATCTTTACGCTGGCGGATTCCACTTTTGCTTTTGCCTGCAACACCCATAATGAGCGCGCGGTCGCGGCGCAGTGCCATGTCACCTTCATCCGGCCCGGCAAGCTCGGCGATGTGCTGGTGGCGAGCGCGCGCGAGATCTCCCGCAGCGGCAGGTCGGGCATCTACGATGTGCAGGTCACCGCTGGTGACGTTGTGATCGCGGAATTCCGCGGTCATTCCCGCACCATCGGTGGTGCGTGGCTGCCCGGTACCACGATAAAATAAAACAAAAACGATTTTTGAGGAAACGCGCGATGGCTTCGACCAGGCTTCAATCCAGTGCAGGCGGCTACCGCGCCGAGTTGGACTCGGTGGAGCGCGCCTCCCGCGACGAGATCGTGGCGCTGCAAACAAAGCGCCTCGCATGGTCGCTGGCGCATGCCTACGACAACGTCGCACACTACAAGAAGGCCTTCGACAAGGCCGGCGTGCACCCCGGCGATTTCAAGCAGCTTTCCGATCTCGCCAAATTTCCGTTCACGGTCAAAACCGACCTGCGCGACAATTACCCGTTCAACATGTTCGCGGTGCCGCGCGAGAAAATGGTCCGCGTCCATGCGTCTTCCGGCACGACGGGAAAACCGATCGTGGTCGGCTACACCCAGGCCGATATCGACGTGTGGTCGGAGGTGATGGCGCGTTCGATCCGCGCCGCCGGCGGCCGCACCGGCATGATCATGCATAACGCCTATGGCTACGGCCTGTTCACCGGCGGGTTAGGCGCGCATTACGGCGCCGAGAAACTCGGCTGCACCGTGGTGCCGGTGTCCGGCGGCATGACCGAGCGGCAGGTGCAGCTGATCAATGACTTCAAGCCCGACATCATCACGGTGACGCCGAGCTACATGCTGGCGATCCTGGACGAGTTCAGGAAGCAGAAGCTCGACCCTCGCGCATCCTCGCTCAAGTTCGGCATCTTCGGCGCCGAGCCCTGGACCAACGCGATGCGCGTCGAGATCGAACAGGCTTTTGATATGGACGCGACCGATATTTACGGCCTGTCGGAAGTGATCGGCCCCGGCGTCGCGCAGGAATGCGTGGAGACCAAGGACGGCCTGCATATCTGGGAGGATCATTTCTACCCCGAAGTGATCGACCCCGAGACCGGCGCAGTGCTGCCGGACGGCGAAAAAGGCGAACTGGTGTTCACCTCGCTGACCAAGGAAGCCTTTCCGATCATCCGCTACCGCACCCGCGACCTGACGCGGCTGCTGCCGGGCACGGCGCGGCCGGGCATGCGGCGGATGGAGAAGGTCACGGGTCGTTCCGACGACATGATCATCCTGCGCGGGGTCAACGTGTTCCCGACCCAGATCGAGGAAGCTTTGCTCGCGACCGACTGGTGCGGCGGACATTTCATCATCGAACTGACGCGCGAGGGCCGCATGGACGAAATGACCGTGCTGGCGGAAGCCCGTCCCGAACATTGGGACGGCAGCGGTCTGCCCACGCACACGGAAAAAGTCGCAACCTTCATCAAGAACACCATCGGCATCACCGCCCGCATCAAAGCCGTCGCCCCCGAGACCCTGGAGCGATCGCTGGGAAAGGCCAAACGCGTGTTCGACAAGCGGCCGAAGGGATAGCATCAGATAGCTGAAAATGTGTTCATGCCCGATCCGTCTTGCCGTGATATCTGAAGTCGTCGGCCGGCTTTGCGGTCGCCGCTTCCTTCTCTCGGAGACGTGAGTTCCGCCATGGCTGATTCCAACCCGACCACCGCCGCCGACATCGTTGCCGCTGTCAGGGACAAGAAGATCAGGGCCGTCGATGTGACCAAGGCCGCGATCGCGCGCGCCGAACAGGTCAAGGATCTGAATGCGCTGATTATTCTGAACAAGGATCCGGCCATCGCAGCCGCGGCGGAAATCGACGAGGGCTCACGCGGTGCACTCCCGCTTGCCGGGCTCCCGATCGTCGTCAAGGACAACATCAACACCGCCGACATGCCGACATCGGCTGGCACGCCGGCGCTGCAGAACGCGCGGACGAGCCGCAATGCGCCGTCGTGGGACCGGCTCTTGAAGGCCGGCGCCATCATGATCGGCAAGGCCAACATGCACGAGCTGGCGTTCGGCATCACCAGCACCAACCTCGCGTCCTTTGCAGGGCCGGTGAAGAATCCCTATGACAAGACGCGGATCCCGGGCGGCTCCTCAGGTGGAACAGCCGCGGCGATTGCCGCTGGTATCGTCAGCTGCGGATTGGGATCCGATACCGGTGGTTCGACCCGCGTGCCGGCAGCGCTTTGTGGCATTGTCGGACTGCGACCGTCGGTCGGCAATGGCGGCGCACAGCGCCGCTACGACGACGCCAATCTGGTGGTTCCGATCAGCCACACCCGCGACACCGTGGGCCCGATGGGCCGTACGGTCGCGGATGTGGCGCTGCTCGATTCCGTCATCACCGCCACGCCGATGGCAAAGATCGAGCCGTTGCGCGGCAAGCGGTTCGGCATCCCGGCGGCGTTCTGGAGCGGGCTCGACCGTGACCTCGAAACCGTGACCAGGGCTGCGCGTGCAAAACTTGCCGACGCCGGCGTCGTTCTGGTTGATGTCGATATGCCTGGCCTGTTCGAGCTGGATGCAAAGGTGTCGTTCCCGGTGGCGCTGCACGAAATCGCAGACATCCCCGCTTATCTCGAGGCGAGCGGCATCACGGATGTCACGCTGGCCGACATCGTGGCCGGGATCGCCAGTCCCGATGTCAAGGGCGTGTTTGGCGCCATCACCACCGACGCCTTCGGTGCCGCCTATCAGGATGCCATCACGGTGCATCGGCCCGCGCTGCAGAAAATGTACGAGGCGTACTTCCGCGACAATAATCTGGACTGCATTCTGTTTCCGACCACCATCGCACCGGCGCCTTTTCGATCGATGCCGGGAAGGGGTCCGGCGAGATGTCGATCAATGGCGGCGCGCCGGTGCCGACATTCGACACCATGATCCGCAATACCGATCCCGGCAGCAATGCCGGCCTTCCCGGCCTGTCGCTCTATGCTGGAATGACGCCGGAGGGACTGCCGGTCGGACTCGAGATCGATGGTCCGGTCGGCAGCGATACAAAACTGCTTGGGCTCGGCCTTGCGATCGAAGCCATTCTGGGTTCGGCGCCGCCGCCGAAGATCTAGCCGGCTTCCTTCAACAAGCCTCTTGAACTCAGCGGGCAGTCCGCTAGTCATGGGACGAAGCCGCGACGGTGTAACGATCCCTGCGGGCGTCAAATCGCGCTGGAAGCGCACATCACAGGGAATATCGATGAAGCCGGTCTCCACACCACCTGGTCAGACAGTTGAAGCGCGCTGCGTCCGGCTGGCGGCGAAGGCGGAGAACCCGGCTTTGCTTGCGCCCGTGGTCGAGACGCGGGCGCTGTCGCGTGCCGAAAACGAGCTGATGATCGAGGTCAAGGCGGCGGCGGTCAACCCGTCCGACGTCAAGGCCGCGACCGGCCTGATGTCCTATGCGGTGTTTCCGCGCACGCCGGGCCGCGACTATGCGGGCGTCGTGATCGACGGCCCGGCGGGATCGATCGGGCGCGAAGTGTTCGGCTCTTCCGGCGATCTCGGCATTCGCCGCGACGGCACCCATGCCACCCATCTCGTGGTCGAAGCCGATGCCGTGGTGGAGAAGCCCAAAAGCATTTCGTGGGAGGAGGCTGCCGGTATCGGCGTTCCCTTCGTGACCGCGATAGAAGGCCTGCGCCGCGCCGGCATTCCAAAAGCCGGCGAGACCGTGCTGGTCATGGGCGTCAACGGCAAGGTCGGGCAGGCGGCGGTGCAGATCGCGAGCTGGCACGGCGCGCGCGTGATCGGCGTCGTCCGCAAGGACGAACTTTATGAAGGCCACGCCAATTCGAAGGTCGAAATCATCAATGCTTCCGTGACTGACGTCGCGGCGCGTGTGCGCGAATTCACCGACGGCAAGGGTGCCGACATCGTCTTCAACACCGTCGGCGATCCCTATTTCCAGGCGGCGCATAAATCGCTGGCGTTGCGCGGGCGCCAGATCCTGATCGCCGCGGTCGATCGCATCGTGCAGTTCAACATTCTGGAGTTCTATCGCGGCCAGCACACCTATGTCGGCATCGATACGCTCGGCCTGTCGTCGGTCGCAACCGGCGCGGTGCTCAGGGAATTGGGCCCGGGCTTTGCGAGCGGCCACCTGAAGCCGTTCCCGATTAAGCCGGCCGCGATCTATCCGCTGGAACAGGCCAAGGCCGCCTTCATCGCGGTTGCGGGTTCGTCGCGCGATCGCGTGATCCTGCGGCCGGCGTAAATCCTCTCGGACAGAACTTTTTCCTCGTTGCAGCGGGAACGAAACCAGTCGTATTCCGGTTGGGATCGATTGTTTTATTCTCTCGTCGTCACGCTGCGCGGAAGCTTCATTCTTTGTTCTCCCCTGCCGTGGACGCCCCCATGCATGCGCCGCTATAGCAGGGTGAAATCTGTAGCATATTTATGCTGTCGCGGTTGATATCGCCGAACGCTTGAGGAAAATGCCGTGCAGGGCACTGCGAACATCATTGTGCTGAGCGGACTGCTGATCGGCCTCGTTTACGGCGTGGTCGGCCTGTTGAGCGGCTTTTGCATGCTCTCGAGCCTGCGCGGCTGGTGGGCGGAAGGCGATGGCCGTCTGGTCCGCACCTACGCGCTCGCGATCGGCGTCGCGGTGGCATCGACGCAATTGCTGGCGGCGGCCGGCCTCGTCGATCTCGGCAAGTCGATTTACCTGCAACCATCATTTTCGGTGCCGCTGATGTTCTTCGGTGGCTTGCTGTTCGGCTATGGCATGGTGATGTCGAACGGCTGCGGCTCGCGCGCGCTGGTGCTGCTCGGGCGCGGCAATCTTCGCTCCTTCGTGGTGGTGATCGTGCTCGGCATTTTTGCGATGATGACGCTGAAGGGCCTGATCGCGCCCGCGCGCATCGCGATGGTGCAGGCCTCGCAGACCACGACGACGGTCAATTCCGTCCCGGCACTGCTGTCGGCGTTCGGCCTCAGTGAAATCACGGCGCGCATGCTGGCGGCCTCCGCCGTCAGCGCCGCGCTGATCATCTTCGCCTTCGCGCATGCCCCGTTCCGGAAATCGCCGGGCCAGGTCGCCGCCGGTCTTGTGATCGGCCTTCTGGTGGCGGGGGGCTGGTTTGCGAGCGGCTATCTCGGCGCCGACGACTTCAATCCGACGCCGGTGGTGTCGCTGACCTTCATCGCGCCGATCGCGGATGCCCTGCAATATGTCATGCTGTCGACGGGATCGACGCTGAATTTCGGCATTGCCACCGTCGGCGGCGTGCTCGCCGGCAGCCTCATCACGGCGCTGGCGACCGGGCGTTTTCACCTGGAAGGTTATCAGTCGCCGCGCCACATGCTGCGCTCGGCCGGCGGCGCGGCGTTGATGGGCGCCGGCGGCGTGATGGCGTTCGGCTGCTCGATCGGGCAGGGCCTGTCAGGCTTTTCAACCCTGGCGCTCGCCTCGCTGATCGCGGTTGCTGGCATACTGGTCGGCACGGCCCTGGGCCTGCGCGGCGCGCTGCGCGTGCGTCCGCTGGCAACGGCCTAGCTCCGTTACTCCGCAGCCTTCGTCACGATCCGGATTTCCGACGTCAGCGTGCGATGCACCGGGCACTTGTCGGCAATCTCCATCAAGCGTTTGCGCTGCTCGGCGTCGAGCGCGCCTTCGATCGAGATCACGCGGTCGATTTGGTCGAGCATGCCGACGCGGGTTTCGCATTCGGCGCAGTCTTCCGCATGGATCTTCTTGTGCTGCAGCGTCACCGTGACGCGATCGAGCGGCAGCGATTTGCGGTCGGCATACATCCGCATCGTCATTGAGGTGCAGGCGCCAAGGCCCGCCAGCACGAAGTCATACGGCCCGGGCCCACTGTCCTGGCCGCCGGCGGCAACGGGTTCATCGGCCAGCATCTGGTGCGGCCCTGACGTGACGGTCTGCTGGAATTTGCTGGCGCGGGTCTCGCGCACCACGACATTGCGCGCTACCTCGCCGAGTTCGGCGGCCGCTTGGGCCGGAAGCGGTTCGACATAGCGTTCGACCCAGGCGGCGATGACGTCGGCGACATAGACGGTGTCGCGCTTGTTGCTGAGCAGATGATCGGCGCCGGACAGCGACACGAAACTCTTCGGATGCTTTGCAGCGAAAAAAATATTGGTCGCGTTGTCGATCCCGACGGTGTCGTCGGTCGGCGAATGCATGATCAACAGCGCCTTGTGCAATTTGGCGACATGCGCCATCAGGCCATGTTCGGCGATGTCGTCGAGGAATTCACGCTTGATGTGAAAGGGGCGTCCGGCGAGCTGAACCTCGACCTTGCCTTGGGTGCGAATGTCCTCAATGCGATCCCCAAACAAATGCGTGACGTGGGCGGGATCGGAGGGCGCGGCGATGGTGACGACCGCCCTGGCATCGGGGATTAGCCCGGCAGCGGCGAGGATCGCGGCACCGCCGAGGCTGTGACCAATCAGGATCGTCGGCACCTGCCGGGTTTCGCGTAGGTGATCGGCGGCGTGGACGAGGTCGGCAACATTTGACGTAAAGGTCGAGTTGGCGAAATCGCCTTCGCTGGAGCCCAAGCCTGTGAAGTCGAACCGCAGCACCGCGATGCCGCGGGCGTTTAGCGCGGTTGCGATGCGTTTGGCCGCCAGCACATCCTTGCCGCAGGTGAAGCAATGCGCAAACAGCGCATAGGCGTGGGTGGCGCCGTCGGGCTTGTCCAGCGCCGCGGCAAGCTGATGGCCGCCTTCACCGGTGAATTGAAAGCGTTCGGTCGGCACGGGCGTTCTCCCTTGGCTCAGTAAGGCGTCAGTCGCTGTAACGCTGCTCCGCCCACGGGTCGCCGCGGTTGTGATAGCCGCGGACTTCCCAATAGCCCGGCGCGTCCTTATCGAGGAATTCGATGCTCTGCAGCCATTTGGCGCTCTTCCAGAAATAGAGATGCGGCACCACCAGCCGCACCGGGCCGCCATGGTCCTGCTCCAGCGGCTGGCCGGACCAGCTGTGGGCGAGCAGGGCGTCTTCGGCGGCGAAATCCTCCAGCGCAAGGTTGGTGGAGTAGCCGTCATGCGAATGCAGCACCACGAACGCTGCCTCGTCGCGCGGCCGGCACGCGATCAGGAGGTCGCGGGTCGAAAGACCCTCCCATTGATTGTCGTAGCGCGACCAGGTGGTGACGCAATGGATGTCGGACAGGAATTGCGTCTGCGGTTGCGCGCTGAATTCGGCAAAATTCCAGAAGATCGGATTTTCGACCGCGCCGTAGACGTCGAGCCGCCAGCGCTCGCGCGAAATGCTCGGCGTCAGGCCGAGATCGAGCACCGGCCAGTCGCGCGTCAGATGTTGGCCCGGCGGCAAGCGCTGGTCATCGGGACGGGTAACTTTGCCGGTGAGGAATTTTCCCTCGCGCGCCCAGCGCTGCTTGCTGCGCGTCAGCTTGCTCTCCGGCGGCGGCTCCTGGTCTTCGGTCATATCGGAACCTCATTCGTGACGATGCATCGACGATTTGAGGGAAAGACGCGTTACCTCGGCGCGCGCGGCTCGATCGGCGTGGTGCCGCGGACGCCCAGAATATCTTCCAGCGCCTTTGCGCCGGCCAGGAGCTGCGCCTCGCCGCGCGGCTTGGCCACCATCTGCAGTCCGACCGGCAGGCCCGAGGCCGTAAAACCGCACGGCAGCGACAACGCGGGGCAACACACCAGCGTGATCGCGTAGACGATGCCGAGCCACTCGACATAATTGTCGAACTTCTTGCCGGCGCACTCGGCGACGTAGCGGTTCTCGACCGGGAACGGCGCCACGATGGTGGCGGGCGCCAGCAGCAGATCGTACTTGTCGAAGAATTCCAGCGTGCGTGCGGTCATCGCGACGCGCTGCGCTTCGGCGCGCTCGAGCTGCTCGACGGTCAGCTTGAGGCCTTCCTCGATGTTCCAGATCACTTCGGGCTTGAGCTGGTCGCGCTTGGTGCGCAGCAATTGCGCCTTGCTCAGCGCGAAGTCGAACGCGCGCAGCACGTGGAAACATTCATGGGCCTCACGCAGATCCGGATGGGCTTCCTCGACGATGACCCCAAGCTCGGCGAAACGCTGCGCTGCCTTGCGGGTAATGGCAGCGACTTCAGGGTCCACAGGGGTGATACCGAGATCGGGCGAATAGGCGATACGCTTCGGCTTGTTGCCGGCGCGCACGGCGGACAGGAACGAATTCGGCAGCACCGGCAGCGACAAGGGATCGCCGGGATGTTCACCGCTCATCGCGTCGAGCAGCAAGGCGACGTCTTCGACATTGCGTGCCATCGGGCCCTGGACGCCGAGGTTGCGGTCGATTGCGGCCGCGAGCGTGTGCGCGACGCGACCGATGCTCGGCCGCAGCCCGACGATGCCGCAGAAGCTTGCGGGGTTGCGCAGCGAGCCGCCCATATCGGAGCCGTGGGCGAGCCAGGCTGTTCCGGTGGCGAGCGCCACCGCCGCACCGCCCGAGGAGCCGGCGGCGGAGCGGGAGGTGTCCCAGGGATTGCGCGTCGCGCCGAACACTTCGTTGAACGTGTTGGCGCCGGCGCCGAATTCCGGCGTGTTCGACTTGGCGTAGATCACGCCGCCATTGTTTTCGAGATGCTCGACCAGAATGTCCGATTTCGCCGGGATGTTATCCTTGTAGATCGGCGAGCCCTGCGTGGTCAGCACGCCCTCGACCGCTGTGAGGTCCTTGATCGGGATCGGCAGGCCCGCGAGCAGGCCGCGCTCGCCGACCGGCTTTTTCATCAGCGTTTTGGCGCGGTCGCGGGCGCGGTCGAAGCACAGCGTCGGCAGCGCGTTGACGGGGCCGTCGACTTCGGCGATCCGCTTTTCCAGCACGTCGAGCAGATCGAGTGGCGTGACTTCACCCGCTCTCAGTTTGCCAACGATGGCACACGCCGTCTCTCGCACCAGCCCCTGATCAGCCACTTTTCTCTCCGCAGTTTCTTGGTCGTGAATGGTGCTGTAGAACATTTTTTGGCAAAGTGGAAACGCGCCCACGTCGTGGCTGCACTGGAGATTTGGAATGCCGGCATTGTTTTCTGCGCTGGACTGGCGCGCGATGAGCCAGCAAGACCGCGATCTCGGCTTCAATAATGGCGTCGCCGTGCCCGGTGCCATCGAACTGGTCGCGGGCTGGGAGCAGCGCTCCGCCCACATGCGCAAGCGCTTCCCCGGCCAACTCGACCTCCGCTACGGCCCGCGCGAGCGCAACCGGATCGACTTTCTCAAGGCAGCCGACAAGGCGCCGACGCTGCTGTTCATCCATGGCGGCTATTGGCAGACGCGCGCCAAGGAGGCCTTTACGGTGTTCGCCGAAGGCCCGATGGCGCACGGCATCAATGTAGCGCTGATTGGCTACACGCTTGCGCCGGATGCGACGCTCGACGAGATTGTCGCCGAAATCCATTCCGGCATCGATTATCTCACCGGACAATTGCCGGCGCTCGGTGCGGCCGGTGACGATATCGTGGTGTCCGGCTGGTCCGCCGGTGGCCATCTCACCTCGATGGCGCTGTCGCATCCGTTAGTGAGGGCCGGGATGGCGATATCGGGCATTTTTGACCTCGAGCCGATCAGGCACAGCTATCTCAACGAGAAACTGAAAGCCGACGAGGCGACGTCGCTCCGCAATTCGCCGGTGAAGCAGCCGGGCGGTCCGCTCAAGCCGCTGTCGCTGGTGGCCGGCAGCGCCGAGCTGCCGCTGCTGCGCAAGCAGACCGCCGACTTCGCTGGCCACCGCGCCAAATACGGATTGCCGGTGACCTATGAGGAAATTCCCGGCGCCGACCATTTTTCGATCATGCACGAGATGATGGCGCCGACGGGCCGCATCACGACGCTGATAAGGCAGTTGTTTGAAAGGACGGCAGGTTGATGTGCCCGTCATTCCGGGGCGATGCGAAGCATCGAACCCGGAATCTCGAGATTCCGGGTCTGGTGCTAGCGCACCATCCCGGAATGACGAACTTAACTTCACTCGCAATGACGGCGGTTGATCGCGCTACCCCCACCCCGCGCTGATCCCGCCATCCACCGTGTAAATCACGCCCGACGTATACCCCGAGCGGTCCGAGGCCAGGAACGCCATCAGGTCACCGATCTCGCGGGCATGGGCGGGGCGGCCGAGCGGCAGGCCTTTCTGGAATTCCTTGTAGCGGTTCTCGTCGCCGAACTGGTTTTTGGCGCGGGTCTTCAGCAGCGTGACGTGGCGGTCGGTGCCGACGGGGCCGGGATTGATGCCGACCACGCGGATATTGTCGGCGAGGCTCTTGCCGCCTAGTGCACGCGTGAACGCCATCAAGGCCGCATTGCCCGCGCTGCCGCAGATATAATTCGCGTCGAACTTTTCGCCGGCGGCACCGATGTCGTTGACGATGACGCCATGGCCGCGCGCCTTCATCTGCGCATAGACCGCGCGGGTGAGGTTGATGTAGCCGAACACTTTCAGTTCCCAGGCGTGACGCCAGGTGGCCTCGTCGATCTTGTCGATCGAGCCGCCCGGGATATCGCCGGCATTGTTGACGAGGATGTCGATGTCCGACGTATCCTTCACCAGTTTCTCGGTGTCGGCCGGCTTACGCAGATCAACGACATGCACCGAGGCGTCGATCTGGTGGTTCGAACGCAGGCGATCTGCCAGCGCCTTCAATTGCTCGCCGTTGCGGGCGGCCAGCCTGATGTCGCAGCCTTCCTCGGCGAAAGCTTCGGCCGCGGCGGCGCCAATGCCCTTGGAGGCGCCGGTGATCAGGACGCGCTTGCCGCGCAAATGCAGATCCATGGGAATTCTCGCTTCATGAGGGGTATCGGGGGAGTGGTCTGCGAAATTGGTAGGCGGTCGGCCCATCAGCGGTCAACATTGCACTGCAGCGTTGCACCCGCGCGCCGTTTGGTCCATTGCAAGGCCATCAACAGGCCGTGTCTGGTGCATGGCGCACGACCCAAAGAGCAAGCCACCCAAGGATTTCAAGGATGAGCAAAAAAACCTATCGGATCGCGGTTATTCCCGGCGACGGCATCGGCAAGGAAGTGGTGCCGGAGGGCTTGCGCGTTCTTGAGGCGGCCGCGAAAAAGCACGGCGTGGCCGTGCATTTCGATCATTTCGACTTCGCCTCCTGGGACTATTATGAAAAGCACGGCGAGATGATGCCGGAGGACTGGAAGGCCAAGATCGGCAAGCACGACGCGATCTACTTCGGCGCGGTGGGCTGGCCTGCCAAAATTCCCGATCACATTTCCTTGTGGGGCTCGCTGATCAAGTTCCGCAGGGAGTTCGACCAGTACGTCAATCTGCGCCCGGTGCGGCTGATGCCCGGCGTGCCGTCGCCGCTCGCCAACCGCAAGCCCGGCGATATCGATTTCTGGGTGGTGCGCGAAAATACCGAGGGCGAATATTCTTCCGTCGGCGGGCGCATGTTCCCGGATACCGACCGTGAATTCGTCACCCAGCAGACGGTGATGACGCGCGTCGGCGTCGATCGCATTCTCAAATTCGCATTCGATCTCGCAGCGTCACGCCCGAAGCAACATCTGACCTCGGCGACCAAGTCCAACGGCATCTCGATCACGATGCCCTATTGGGACGAGCGCGTGGAGGCGATGGCGAAGAACTATCCCAAGGTGAAGTGGGACAAGTATCACATCGACATCCTCACCGCGAATTTCGTGCTGCATCCGGACTGGTTCGACGTCGTGGTCGGCTCCAATCTGTTCGGGGACATCCTCTCCGATCTCGGCCCGGCCTGCACCGGCACCATCGGCATCGCGCCGTCGGGCAACATCAACCCGGAAGGCAATTTCCCGTCGGTGTTCGAGCCGGTGCACGGCTCGGCGCCTGACATTGCCGGGCAGGGCATCGCCAACCCGATCGGCATGATCTGGTCGGGCGCGATGATGCTGGAGCATCTCGGCGAGAAGGAAGCGGCGGCCTCGATCGTCGGCGCCATCGAGCGCACGCTCGGCGAACGCACGCTGCGCACCCGCGATCTCGGCGGCAACGCCGACACGACCGCCTGCGGCAAAGCGGTCGCGGATATGGTGGATTGATTTGTCGCGTCGTCCCGGCGAACGCCGGGACCCATACGCCGTGGCGGTCGTTATTGTAGCAGGTGTCCGCCGCCTTGCCTTAGCGGATAGCACAACGCGATATGGGTCCCCCGATGCGCAATTGCGCATCTGAGCTCAAGGCCGGGACGACGGGGATAAATCCTATTTCCCCTTCGCGATCCGCCGGCAGTGCTCCAGCGCCGCCCCGATCAGATTCTCGCTCGCCTCCGGTGTGCGGAACGCAGAATGCGCCGACAGCGTGACGTTGGGCAGCTTGGTCAAGGGATGATCCGCCGGCAGCGGCTCGATGTTGAAGACGTCGAGGCCGGCATGGCGGATCTGGCCTGATTTCAGGGCCTCGATCATCGCTTCCTCGTCGACGATGGCGCCGCGCGCGGTGTTGACGAGGATGACGCCGAGCTTCATCGCCTCGATACAGGCACGCGAAACCATCCCGCGCGTCTCGTCGTTGAGCAGCAGGTGGATCGAGATGACGTCGCTCTCGCTCAGCAGCTCATCGAGTTCGACGAACTCGACCTTCGGGTGCTTCTTGGGTGACCGGTTCCAGGCGATTACGCGCATGCCGCTGCCGAGCGCGATCCGCGCGACTTCGGCTGCGATGCCGCCGTAGCCGATCAGCCCCAGCGTCTTGCCGGTCAGTTGCATGGCGTCATCGCGCAGCCAGTTGCCGGCGCGGATCCCGCGATCCATGCTGGCGAGGCCGCGCGCGCCTTCCCACATCAGCGCGATGGCGCATTCGGCCACGGCCGTGTCGCCATAGCCCTTGATCAGGTGCACCTCGATGCCGAGTTCGGCGAGCTCTTCCGGATTCATGTAGCTGCGCGCGCCGGTGCCGAGGAACACCACGTGCTTCAGCCCGGTGCACTTTTTCGCAATCTCGGTCGGCAGCGCGGTGTGATCGACGACGGCGATTTCAGCGCCGTCGAGCAAGGCCGGATACTGAGCCGAGGTGATGTCGGGATCCCTGTTGATACGGACCTTGGGGTCACCGGGTTGTTCCAGCCGCTCGAAGATCACGGCCAGCGAATCATTGGCATCGACAAAAACACCGCGCACGGCAGTCCCTCCGGTTTTGATTATTTTATGACGCCACGCCGGCAAGCGCCAGCACGGTATGCATCAGGACGTTGGCGCCGGCGGTGCAATCGGCCTGCGTGGCGTCTTCCAGCTCGTTGTGGCTGATGCCGTCCTTGCAGGGCACGAACACCATCGCCGCCGGCATTACCGTATTGAGGTTGCAGGCATCGTGGCCGGCGCCGGAGGTGATGCGGCGATGCGAATAGCCCAGCGCGGTGGCGGCGTTCTCGACGGCGTCGACGAGTTTCGGATCGAAATGGGTCGGCGGCTTGCGCCAGACCAAGTCGAGCTTGACGTCGACCTTGCGCCGGACCGCGATCTCGGTGATCGCCGCGCGCAAATCCCTGTCCAGCGCATCCATGATCGCGGCGTCCGCGCTGCGGCAATCCATCGTAAAGGCGATTTCGCCGGGAATGACGTTGCGCGAGGGATTGGCGATCACGGCCTCGCCGATGGTACCGACCGCCTTCGGGCCGTGTTTCCTGGCGGTTGCTTCCATCGCCAGCACGATTTCCGACAGCGTCGCCAGTGCGTCGCGCCGCAACGGCATCGGCGTCGAGCCGGCATGGCTTTCGAACCCGGTGATCTTGCCGTCGTACCACAGCACGCCCTGGCCGGAATCGACCACGCCGATGGTCTTGTTCTCGGCTTCGAGAATCGGGCCTTGCTCGATATGCAGTTCGACGAAGCTGGAGAATTTCTGCCGGCCGACCGGGCTCTCGCCGCGATAGCCGATGCTGTCGAGCGCCTCCGCCACCGTGACGCCCTCGGCATCCTTGCGCGACAGAATGTCGTCGGTGGTGAAATCACCGACATAGGCGGCCGACGCCATCATCGCCGGCGCAAAACGCGAGCCTTCCTCATTGGTCCAGTTGCAGATGCAGATCGGCGTCTCGGTCTCGATACCGGCATCGTTGAGGGTGCGAACCACTTCAAGCGCGGCGAGCGTGCCGAGTATACCGTCGAACTTGCCGCCGGTCGGCTGGGTGTCGAGGTGGGAGCCGACGCCGATCGGCGCCTTCGACATGTCGCGCCCCTTGCGCAGGCCGAACATCGAGCCGAGCGCGTCGACGTGACACTCGAGGCCGGCGGCTTCGCAGGCTTTCCGGAACCAGTCGCGGACCTGCTTGTCCTCAGGTCCGAGCGTCAGCCGCCGCACGCCGCCTTTGGGCGTTGCGCCGAATTTGGCGGTTTCGTGAATGGTGTCCCACAGCCGGGCGGAATCGATTTGCAGGTTGGATGCGATTTTGGTCATTGAGCCATTCCGGTCTTGATTGATGCTCACCCGATCCGCTTCAATGACGCGCCTGCAGCGGCGCGTCAACAACGACGCCGCCCTGCGCGAGCGAGGCCGCCAATTCGGCCACCCGTTCGACCGCGATGGTGTCCGGAGAGGCCAGCCAGCTCGCCGAAAACGTCAACAATGGCATCTGCAGGTTGGTCGACAGCAATTGCAGCCTGCCATCCGCGATTTCGCTTTCGACGATCGCCGTTGGAATCACCGCAATGCCGAGGCCTTCGATCGCCATGTGTTTGACTGTTCCGAGCGAGGCGCTGGCGTGCAGGCGCATCGGTGGCAGGTCGGGTCGGTTGAACAGCGACCGGACGATTTCGTAAGGCGGCGTCTTGCGCGGAAAGGTGATGATGGGAAATTTGGCGAGGTCATGCACCGACAGCCGTTCCTTGCCTAGTCCGAGCGAAGGACTGGCAAGGAATCCAACCGAATAATCGCACAGCACCCGGTTGCTGATGGTCGGCCCCGTCACCGGCCCGAGCAGGAACGCCAGTTCGATCTCCTGCGCCAGCAGCCGGTTGCGCAAATTCGAGGTGATGTCGACTTCGATCTCGAGCGAGAGGTTGGGATAGGTGTGATTGACGCTCTTGATCAGCTGCGTCAGGAAGGTGTGGACGATGGTCTCGGCGACGCCGAGCCGCAGCACGCCGCGCATCGCCGAGTGGTCGCCGACCACAGCCAGCATTTCCGAACGCAGCCCGATCAGTTTCTCGGCATAGACCAGCAATTGCCGGCCGCTCGGTGTCGGCATCACCATGCGGCGCTCGCGCTGTAACAATCTCACGCCCACCTCGCGTTCGAGCTGGGCGATCCGCTGCGAGATGGCGGGCTGGGTGGTGTTGAGCTTCTGCGCAGCACCGCGAAAGCTGCCGAGCGTCACCACCCACATGAAGGTCTCGATTGCCTTGAAATCGACCATGCACCCTCTGCCCGCATATCGATAAATTAATTTTATCGATCTTGATTAAAAATGACGATTAGACATTATAATAGCCATATGCGGGAGTAGATGTCGACCTGATTGGAGCTGTTGCAACGATGACCAGCTTGGCAAAGACGGAACGACCCGGCCTCGATACGGCGAATTTATCGCCCAGCGTCGCCGCCCGGCACGCCTGCCGGACCGGCATGGCCACCACCACGGCCGGTGTCGCCAACGGCTTCGTGCAGGGCAATCTGGTGATCCTGCCGGAAAAACTCGCGGCGTCGTTTCACCGGTTCTGCCAGCTCAACCCCAAACCGTGCCCGATCATCGGCATGTCCGATGTCGGTGATTTCAGAATTCCCTCGCTCGGCCTCGACCTCGACATCCGCACCGACCTGCCGCGCTATCGCGTCTGGCGCGACGGCGAAGTGGTGGAAGAGCCGACCGACATTACCGCGCACTGGCGCGACGACCTGGTGGCGTTCGTGATCGGATGCTCCTATTCATTCGAGGAAGCGCTGCTGGCGGACGGCCTGCCGATCCGCCACATCGAGCGCAATGTGCGCGTGCCGATGTACCGCACCAACATCGCCTGCGGCGCGGCGGGCCCGTTTGCGGGTCCAATGGTGGTGTCGATGCGGCCGTTCAAACCGGCGGATGCGATCCGCGCCGTGCAGATCACCTCGCGCTTTCCTTCGGTGCACGGTGCGCCCGTTCATCTCGGTCATCCGCATTCGATCGGGATCGCCGATGTCAACAAGCCCGACTACGGCGACGCGGTGCCGGTCGGGGACGACGAAATTCCGGTGTTCTGGGCCTGCGGTGTGACGCCGCAATCGGTGATCGCGGCGGCCAAATTGCCGTTTGCGATCACGCATGCGCCTGGATTGATGCTGGTGACCGATTTGCAGAACAAGGCGCTTGCCGTGCTTTGATGCAGCTCGTGCCGATCATTGAGGCTTTACCGTAACCGCCAACCGCTTCATCGATGTCAGCCGTTCAAAAGGGGATTTGCAATGACGATCACGCGCCGCAATGTATTGCTTGGAGCCACCGCTGCCGCCGCTCTCGCGCCGATCGCGGCCCGCGCGCAAACGCCCGAAGTGGTGATCGGCGTCACCTATCCGATGTCCGGCGCCAATGCGCAGATCGGCGTCGACGCGCAGCACGCCTATGTCACCGCCACCGACATCATCAACAACAAGCATGATTTCGAGCTGCCGCTGGCAAAGGATGCCGGATTGCCTGGCCTCGGCGGTGCCAAGATTCGCCTTGTGTTCGCCGACCATCAGGGCGATCCCCAGAAGGGCCGTGCCGAAGCCGAGCGCCTGATCACGCAGGAGAAAGTCTGCGCCATCATCGGCAGCTACCAGAGCTCGGTGGCGGTCACCATCAGCCAGATCTGCGAGCGCTATCAGACCCCGTTTGTCTCGGCTGACAACTCGTCGCCGAGCCTGCATACCCGTGGCCTGAAATTCTTCTTCCGCGCCGCGCCCCACGACGAAATGTTCACCAAGGCGATGTTCGACTTCTACGACGCCTTGAAGAAGAAGGGCACCAAGATCGAGACGCTGGCCCTGTTCCACGAGGACACCATCTTCGGAACCGACTCCGCGAACGCGCAGCTCAAGCTTGCGAATGAGCGCGGCTACAAGATCGTCGCCGACATCAAGTACCGTTCCAACTCGCCGTCGCTGTCGGCAGAGGTCCAGCAGCTCAAGTCGGCGAACGCCGACGTGCTGATGCCCTCGAGCTACACCACCGACGGCATCATGCTGGTCAAGACCATGGCCGAGCTCGGCTACAAGCCGAAGGCCATCGTGGCGCAGGCCGCGGGCTTTTCCGAAAAGGCGCTGTACGACGCGGTTGGCGACAAGCTCGAGGGCGTCATCACCCGCGGCAGCTTCTCGCTCGATCTCGCCGCCAAGCGGCCGATGGTCGGCAAGATCAACGATTTGTTCAAGGCGAAGTCGGGCAAGGACCTGAACGACAACACCTCGCGCGAGTTCATGGGCCTGATCGTGCTGGCGGACGCCATCAACCGCGCCAAGTCGACCGACGGTGAAAAGATCCGCGCGGCGCTGGCCGCGACCGAAATCCCGGGCGAGCAGACCATCATGCCGTGGAAGCGTGTGAAGTTCGACGATCTGGGCCAGAACAACGACGCCGATCCGGTGCTGCTGCAATATATCGGCGGCAAGTTCGTCACCATCTCCCCGCCGCAAGGCGCGGTCGCCGAGGCCGTCTGGCCGATGAAGTAACGGTCGGACACGGGGGCGGGGGACATGACAGCCGAGACCATTATCCAAAGCCTGGCGAGCGGCCTCCTGATGGGGCTGCTCTACGGGATGATTGCGGTCGGCCTCGCGCTGATCTTCGGCCTGATGGACGTCGTGAATTTCGCCCATGGCGAATTCCTGATGATCGCGATGTACGCGTCGTTCTTCCTGTTCGCGTTCTTCGCGATCGATCCATTGTTGGCGGCGCCGCTGGTCGCTGCGGCGTTGTTCGTCTTTGGCGCCGTGGTCTATCTGCTGATCGTACGCTTCGCGGTCAGGGCAAAGGCCAATGCCGGCATGGTGCAGATCTTCTCCACCTTCGGGCTTGCGATCGTGATGCGCGGCGTGGCGCAGTTCTTCTTCACGCCGGATTACCGCAGCGTCACCCATTCATGGCTTGGCGGCAAAACCATCTCGATCGGCGGCATCTTCCTGCCCCAGCCGCAACTGATCGGCGCGGCGGTGGCGATGGCGGCCTTCGGCGGGCTCTACTTCTTCATCAACCGCACCGATTTCGGCCGCGCGCTCGAAGCCACCCGCGAGGATGCCGGCGCCGTGGCGCTGGTCGGTATCGACAAGAACCGCGTGTTCGCGCTCGGCTGGGGCCTCGGTGCAGCGCTGGTGGGTCTCGCCGGCGCCATCATGTCGATCTTCTTTTATATTTATCCCGACGTCGGCGCGTCGTTTGCGCTGATTGCCTACGTCACGGTGGCGCTGGGCGGTTTCGGCAGCGTGTTCGGGGCCTTTGCCGGCGGCATCATCGTCGGCCTGGTCGAAGCCACCACCGCATTGATCCTGCCGCCTTCGCTGAAGTCGGTCGGCATCTATGCGGTTTATCTCCTGGTCGTGTTCGTGCGGCCGCGCGGTCTGTTCGGGTCGATGTGATGGATACGGATTTCGCAAAACGCCGTCGCCGCGACCTGATCGTCGCATTCTGCCTCGCCGCCATCGCTGCCGTGGTGCCGCTGTTCGTCAAGGACTCCTACGTCCAGAACATCATGGTGCTAACGCTGATGTGGGCGGCGCTGTCGCAGAGCTGGAATATCCTCTCCGGCTATTGCGGACAGATCTCGCTCGGTCACGCGCTCTATTTCGGGATTGGCGCCTATACCACGACGCTGCTGTTCACCAAGTTCGGCGTCCTGCCGTGGTTCGGCATGCTCGGCGGCGGCCTGATATCGGCTGTCATTGCGATGGGGCTGGGCTATCCCTGCTTCCGCCTGCGCGGACATTATTTCGCGATCGCCACCATCGTCATTGCCGAGATCGGGCTCTTGCTGTTCCACAACTGGGATTGGGCGGGCGCGGCATTGGGCATCGAGATTCCCGTGCGCGGCGACAGCTGGCTCAAATTCCAGTTCGCGCGCAGCAAGCTGCCGTACTTCTACTTTGCGCTGGCGCTGGCCTGCGTCGCCTGGTTCGTCACCTGGTGGCTGGAGGATTCCAAATGGGGCTATTGGTGGCGCGCGGTGAAGGACAATCCGGACGCCGCTGAAAGCCTTGGTGTCGTCGTGTTCAATTCCAAGATGGGCGCAGCCGCGGTCTCGGCGTTTCTGGTCGCGGTCGGCGGCAGCTTCTATGCGCAGTTCGTCTCCTATATCGATCCCGAGAGCATCATGGGCTTTCACATCTCGCTGCTGATGGCGCTGCCCGCGGTGCTCGGAGGCATCGGCACGCTGTGGGGGCCGATGCTGGGGGCCGTCATCCTGATTCCGGTCACGGAATTGACGCGGTCCTATGCCGGCGGTTCCGGCCGCGGTGTCGATCTGATCGTCTATGGCGGCCTGATCATCGCGATCTCGCTGGCGCGGCCGCAAGGCCTGGTCTCGCTGTTCACGCCTAGGCGCAAGGAGGCGACGCGATGAGCACGCCCTTGCTGGAAACCCGCGGCGTCTGGCAACGCTTCGGCGGGCTCGTCGCCAACAGCGACGTCTCGATCTCGGTCGGGCGCGGCGAGATCGTCGGCCTGATCGGGCCGAACGGCGCCGGCAAATCGACGCTGTTCAATCTGATTGCGGGCGTACTGCCGCCGACGCAAGGGACGATCTGGTTCGACGGCGAAGACGTCACCGCGCTGCCGGCAGCCGAGCGGTGCGTGCGCGGTGTGGCCCGGACCTTTCAGGTCGTGAAAAGCTTCGAGACCATGAGCGTGATCGACAATGTCATCGTCGGCGCGCTGATGCGAAACACCGTGATGCGCGTAGCGCGGCAGAAGGCCCATGAAGTGCTGGAGTTCTGCGGCCTGGCCGCGCGCGCCAATGTGCTCGCCAGCGATCTGGTCCCGTCGGAAAAACGCCGCCTCGAAGTGGCGCGCGCGCTGGCGACCGAACCAAAACTGCTGCTGCTCGACGAATGCCTGACCGGTCTTACGCCGCTCGAGGCCCAGACCGGCGTCGAACTGGTACGCAAGGTGCGCGACACCGGCGTTACCATTCTGATGGTCGAGCACGTCATGGAAATCGTGATGCCGCTGGTCGATCGCGCCATCGTGCTCGATCTCGGCAAGGTGCTGGTCGAGGGCAAGCCAGCCGACGTCGTTCGCGATCCGAAAGTCATCACCGCCTATTTGGGGGATCGTCATGCTGTCGGTGCATGAAGTCACCACCGCCTATCAGGGGCTGGTCGCGATCTCGGCTGTCACGATCGAGGTCGCCAAGGGCGAGGTCGTCTGCGTCGCCGGCGCCAACGGGGCCGGCAAGTCGACGCTGCTGAAATCGATCGCCGGCGCCGAGCGTCCGCGTTCCGGCACCGTCACCTTCGACGGCGAGCGGATCGACGGCCTGGCGCAGCATGTCATTACCTCGCGCGGCATCGCCTATGTGCCGGAAAACCGCCGGCTGTTTCCGCGGCTCTCGGTGCGCGACAATTTGCGGCTCGGCAGTTACCTCTATCGCGGCGAAGCCGACCGCGAGGCGCCGCTGGACCTGGTGTTCAAGCTGTTCCCTCGGCTGTCGGAGCGGCTGGATCAGCGCGCCGAAACGCTTTCGGGCGGCGAGCAGCAGATGCTGGCGATCGGCCGCGCGCTGATGACGCGGCCGCGGCTCTTGATGCTCGACGAGCCTTCGCAGGGCATCATGCCGAAGCTGGTCGATGAAATCTTCCAGGCGGTGAAACGCATCCGCGACACCGGCATGACCGTCTTGATCGTCGAGCAGCGGATGGCGGAGTGCCTCGAAATCGCCGACCGCGCCTACATCCTGCAAACCGGCCGCGTGCTGATGCAGGGCAGCGCGGCTGACATCAGGACCAATCCGGATGTAAGGAAGGCGTATCTGGGATTGTAGTTGTGTGAGCGGTGATGGGAGGCCTCTCCACGTCATTGCCTGCGACAAACGCGAAGCGTTTGCGCACGGGAGCGCAGCGACGAAGCAATCCATCTCTCCGCACGCGGCCGCCATGGATTGCTTCGCTACGCTCGCAATGACGGGGCTGGCGGCAATGGCTAATCGTGCTCGTGCCCATGCTCCGGCAGCACCAGCCCGAACACCTTCGTCAAATCCGCCACCTGTTCCGGTGACAGATACCGCGGGTTCAGCCCGCGCAGCAGCAGATACAATTTCGCCGTCTCTTCCAGTTCCTCGATCGCGAACACCGCGGCTTCCAGCGTGTCGCCCGATACCACCGGCCCATGATTGGCCAGCAGCACGGAAGAATATTTGCCGGCCAGTCCCTTGATGGCGTCCGCCACCGCCGGATCGCCGGGCCGGAAATACGGCACCAATGCGGTCTGGCCGCATTTCATCAGGTAATAGGGCGTCATCGGCGGCAATGCGGCGCGGGGATCGATCTCCGGCAGCATCGAGAGCGCCACCGAATGGGTCGAATGCAGATGCACCACGGCGCGCGCGGCGCTGCGGGTCTGATAGAGGGCGGTGTGCAGCGGCACTTCCTTGGTCGGGGCGTCGCCGGAGAGGAGTTTGCCGTCGGGCCCCAGCCGCGACAGCCGGGCCGGGTCGAGCGAACCGAGCGAGGCGTTGGTCGGGGTCACCAGCCAGCCACCATCGTCGAGCCTGACGCTGATATTGCCCGAGGAGCCCGGCGTCAGCCCGCGCTCGAACAGCGAGCGGCCGAGGCGGCAGATTTCCTCCCGAATCCTTGTCTCGCTCATGGCCCAAACCCCGTTTCGCGAGCCTTTTCTCACGCTTTGGCAGCGCGGCCAAGCCGTGATACCCAGAGGCAAAGCCGCAAGGGTCAGACTCCAAGAGCACAAGGAAACGCCACAATGCCAGAATCTGCAAAACCGCGCGCCGCCGTCATCGGGCTGGGCTCGATGGGCTTTGGCATGGCCACCTCGCTGCGCCGCGCCGGGTTTGAGGTGACGGGCTGCGACGTCTCGGCGGAGTCTGTGGCGCGGTTCGTGGCCGACGGCGGCAACGGTGCCAAAACCCCGGCGGAGGCGGCCAAGGCCGCCGATATCGTCGTCAGCGTCGTCGTCAACGCCGCGCAAACCGAAGCCATCCTGTTTAGCGCCAATGGCGTTGCGGAAACCCTGGCCAAGGGGGCGGTGTTCATCTCCTCCGCCACCATGGATCCCGATGTAGCGCGGCGGCTGGCGAAACAGCTCGAGGAAACCGGCCGGCTCTATCTGGACGCGCCGATCTCCGGCGGTGCGCAGCGCGCGGCGCAGGGCGAACTCACCATTCTGGCCTCGGGCAGCGCCGCCGCGTTCGCCAAGGCGCGCCCGGCACTCGATGCGATGGCGGCCAAACTCTATGAGCTCGGCGATGCCGCCGGGCAGGGCGCCGCGTTCAAGATGATCAACCAGCTATTGGCCGGCGTGCACATCGCCGCGGCCTCGGAAGCGATTACGTTTGCCGCCAAGCAGGGCCTCGACATCAAAAAGGTCTATGAAGTGATCACGGCCTCCGCCGGCAATTCCTGGATGTTCGAGAACCGCATGCCGCACGTGCTCGATGGCGACTACGCGCCGCGCAGTGCGGTGGAGATTTTCGTCAAAGACCTCGGCATCATCCAGGACATGGCTCGATCGGCGAAATTCCCGGTCCCGGTCGCCGCCGCCGCGTTGCAGATGTTCCTGATGACGGCGGCCTCCGGCATGGGCCGCGACGACGACGCCTCGGTGGCGCGGATGTATGCCCGCGTTACCGGCACGCATCTGCCGGGCGAGCCGAAATAATCGCGACACACAAGAGGACAGAACATGCCCCGCTTTGCCGCCAATCTCACTATGATGTTCAACGAGGTCCCGTTCCTCGACCGCTTCGACGCCGCCGCGAAAGCGGGCTTCACCGCCGTCGAATTCCTGTTTCCCTATGAGCATCCGGCCGACGAAGTAGGCTCGCGGCTCAAGGGCGCCGGGTTGACGCAGGCGCTGTTCAACCTGCCGCCGGGCGACTGGAATGCCGGCGAAAAGGGTTTTGCGGCGCTGCCGGAACGTTTCGACGATCTCAAGAACAGCCTGCAGACCGCGCTGCCCTATGCGCAGGCGACCGGCGTCAAGCGGCTGCACCTGATGGCCGGGATTGCCGACCGGGGCGATCGCAAGGCGGTAGAGGCCTTCTACAAGTCGGTGGCCTGGACGGCCGAGTTCTTCGCGCCCCATGGCCTCGACGTGGTGATCGAGCCGATCAACTCGCGCAACGTGCCCGGCTATTTCCTCAACGATTTTGGCTTCGCCCGCGACCTGATCGTGGAGCTGAAGATTCCGAACCTGAAGCTGCAGTTCGACATCTATCACTGCCAGATCATCCATGGCGACGTCACCATGCGGCTGCGCGAGATGATGCCAATCATCGGCCATATCCAGATCGCCAGCATCCCCTCGCGCAACGAACCCGACGGCGAGGAGTTGAACTATCCGTTCCTGTTCGCTGAGCTCGACCGGCTCGGCTATGGCGGCTTTGTCGGCTGCGAATATAACCCGCGCGGCAACACCACCGACGGCCTCGGCTGGTTCAAACCCTACGCCGGAGCAAAATCGTGAAATTGTCTTTGGGCTGCATCGCCGACGACTACACCGGCGCATCCGATCTCGCCAACACGCTGACGCGCTGCGGCCTGCGCACGGTGCAGACTATCGGCGTGCCCTCTGACGATCTCGCGCTGCCGGAAGTCGACGCGGTCGTGGTGTCGCTGAAGAGCCGCTCGATCGAGGCGGGCCTGGCCGTCACGCGCTCGCGATCGGCGGAGAAATGGCTGCGCAGCCGTGGCGCTGATCACGTGCTGTTCAAGATCTGCTCGACCTTCGATTCCACCGACGCCGGCAATATCGGTCCTGTGATGGATGCGCTGCGCGGCGACTCCGGCGATGCCATCGTGCTGGTGACGCCGGCCTTTCCGGAAACCGGCCGCACCGTCTATCAGGGCAATCTGTTCGTTGGCGCCGTGCCGCTGAACGAAAGTCCGCTGAAGGATCATCCGCTCAACCCGATGCATGATTCCAATCTGGTGCGGGTGCTGGCGCGCCAGAGCCAGACGAAAGTCGGACTGGTCGACCTTGCAACGCTCGCGCGCGGGGAAGCTTCTGTGCGCGCGCGTCTTGCCGATCTCGCCGGCAAAGGCATCGGCGCCGCCATCATCGACGCGGTGTTCGACCGCGATCTGGAAACCATCGGCAACGTCGCGCTCGATCATCGATTGTCGGTCGGCGCCTCCGGCATCGGGCTCGGCCTCGCGCGGGCGATGATGGCTTCCGGCAAGGCTAAATCGAACGTGACAAAGGCGAACGCCGATGCGCCGGTCGGCGGACCGGCCGCGTGCCTGGCCGGCAGTTGTTCGCAGGCGACGCTGCAGCAAATTGCCAATGCCGAAAAGGCGATGCCGGTTTTGCATCTCGATCCCGACCGCGTCGTCGCTGGCGCGGATGAGGCGCGGCGAGCGCTGGCGTGGGCAAAGGAGCGAATCGGTGACGGCCCGCTGCTGATCGCGAGTAGCTCGACGCCGGATCAGGTCGCAGCTCTGCAATCCCGGCATGGCCGCGATGCAGCCGGACATGCCATCGAGCAGGCGATGGCCGACATCGCGGACGGATTGGTGCAGTCCGGCGTGCGCCGGCTGGTCGTCGCCGGTGGTGAAACTTCAGGCGCCGTGGTCGATCGCCTGGGGATTCCCGGCTTCCTCGTCGGCGCAGAAATCGCTGCAGGCGTGCCGGTTCTGCGCGCGGTGGGCGCGAAAAACGGCGAGATGCTGCTTGCACTGAAATCGGGCAATTTCGGCGGCGCCGAATTCTTTTCCGACGCACTCAAGCTGATGCGCTGAGCGTCCTACGCTATTCATTTCTCAGAGACTTCTGTCGCGTACCGTATTTTTACGGTGCGCCAAATTAACACAACCTGAGAACGAATAAGATTCTGCTGCGTGTAAGGGCGTCGACTTAACCCGCCCGTCGCAACCGGCGCGTCTTGCGCGCGTCCAAAACCAAGAGATTCCAACCCATGCTTGCCAAGTACTCGATCCGCGCCAAAATCATTACTGTCGTTGCCTTCCTGCTGGTCGCGATGACGGGCATGGGCCTGCTGGCGGTCCGCAACATGCGGGCAATGAACGCCGACACCGTTGATATCACGACCAACTGGATGCCGAGCGTTCGCGTGCTCGGCGACCTGCGCGCCGGCGTCATCACCTACCGCAACGTGATCCGCGAGCACATGCTGGTCGGGACGCTGGAAGGAAAGCAGGCCCAGGAAAAAACCCTGGCGAGCGTGGTCGAGAACAACAACAAGATCCGCGCGCTCTACGAGCCGATGATCGCCTCCCCGGAGGAGCGTGCGCTCTACAAGGAATGGTCCGACCTCTGGGAGCGATACAAGAAGGGTACCGAGGAAGTAATGGCGCTGTCGCGCAGTGCCGTCGGCAAGGTTCCGCTCGAGGCGCATGAAATGAACTCGAAGACGGTCAACAAGATCGGACTCGAGGCCGACGCCGTCCTGAAGAAGGACATCGACCTCAACAACGCCGGTGCCGACCGGGCGGCTCAGAGCGCGGCTGACAGCTACGCGTCCGCCTTCATGATGCTGGCGGTGATTCTCGGCGTCGCCGTCATCACCGGCATTGCCGTCAGCATCTACCTGGTTCGCGACGTCTCAACCGGCATCGCTTCCATCGTCACCCCGATGCAGGCACTGGGCAAAGGCGATCTCAGCGCGGAAGTTCCGCATCAGGGCGAGAAGACCGAAATCGGCGCCATGGCAGACGCCTTGCAGGTGTTCAAGCAGGCGCTGATCGCGAAGAAGGCTGCCGACGAGGCCGCGGCCCTTGACGCCGAAGCCAAGATCGAGCGCGGCCGCCGGGTCGACGGCATCACCCGCAATTTCGAATCTGTCATCGGCGAGATCGTTCAGACCGTGTCGTCAGCTTCGACGCAGCTCGAAGCCTCGGCCGGCACGCTGTCGGCGACCGCCGAACGTTCGCAGTCGCTGACGACCGCGGTGGCGGCGGCCTCCGAGGAAGCTTCCACCAACGTGCAGTCGGTGGCGTCAGCGACCGAAGAACTGTCGTCGTCGGTCAACGAGATCAGCCGCCAGGTGCAGGAATCGGCACGCATGGCGACCGACGCCGTCGGCCAGGCCCGCGTCACCAACGACCGGGTCAGCGAATTGTCGAAGGCGGCGAGCCGGATCGGCGACGTCGTCGAACTCATCAACACCATCGCAGGCCAGACCAATTTGCTGGCGCTCAATGCCACCATCGAGGCGGCGCGCGCCGGCGAAGCCGGCCGCGGCTTCGCCGTCGTGGCGTCGGAAGTGAAGGCGTTGGCCGAGCAGACCGCGAAAGCCACCGGCGAGATCGGCCTGCAGATATCAGGCATCCAGGCCGCGACCCAGGAGTCGGTCAACGCAATCCAGGAAATCAGCGGCACCATCGAGCGGCTGTCGGAGATTTCGTCGACCATCGCCGCCGCGGTGGAAGAGCAGGGGGCCGCGACACAGGAAATCTCCCGCAACGTGCAGCAGGCGGCGCAAGGCACCCAGCAGGTCTCGGCCAACATCACCGACGTCCAGCGCGGCGCCAGCGAGACCGGCTCGGCTTCCTCGCAGGTGCTGTCGGCGGCGCAGTCGCTGTCCGGCGACAGCAACCGCCTCAAGCTCGAAGTCGGCAAGTTCCTGGATTCGGTCCGGGCAGCCTGACACCCGGCCGATCACCGGCGAAGAGCCCGGCTCCCAAAGGGGGCCGGGCTTTTGCGTTCTGCAACCTTGCAGCGAAATCCGGTTGGGCTACTCGGTAGCCTCTACTGAGCTAAAATTAACCAGTCTTGTTTACAAGAGCACCATCTTTACGGCGCGCGCGCTGTTCGGTGGTTCCCGCTGGCCATCGCCGACTGCGCGTTTTGGGGAAATTTGGGGTTCGCTGACAATGATCAAGCTCAATCGCATCGGATATAAGCTGGGCCTGGCCGGCGCCGTCGGCATATTGCTGGCGGGCGGCATGGTGGCCAACCAGATGATGTCGGAACGGGCGATCGAGGCGGCAAACAGCCGTGCGGATCGCTCGCAGCGGGTCATCGACGCCGCGATAACAGCTAATTTGAACGGACGGCAGATCGAGCTTGCCGCGCGCAACATCCGCCTGTCGACAAAGGCCGCGGACGTCGAAAGGAACGCGGCTGAGCTCAATCGATTGAAAGCCACTGAAGCCAAGGCGTTGGATGACGCGCTGGCGATTGCGGCGATACCGGAGATCAAGCAGCGCCTGGAGAAAATCAGGTCGCTGATGAATTCCTACACGACTGGCGTCGATGAGCTGGCGAAGACGCAGCTCAATCTTCTCACGGTGATCGACAAGCGCTCGGCGATTTCGGCTGAATGGACCAAGGCGATCGAGACCCAATTGGCGTCACCCGCGCTGGCCAAGCTCGACAACAAGCTCGAGATCGAAAAGCTGCTGCATATGGCCGACGCCAAGGTCAACGCGTTGCGAGCCATGGTCTGGCGGCTGGGCGCCACCGGCGATGTCAGCCTGATCGCCCAGATCGCCAAGACCCAGGCCGCGCTCAAGGCCAATTTCAACCTGTTGCGGGGCGAGGCCGATGACCGCGATCTGCTGGTGGTGGTCAGTTCGCTGGATTCGATCGTCAAACGTTTCCTGGCCGCCAATGACGAAGTGGTCAAGATCGAGGAATTGAAGGCGGACATTGTCGCCAACCGCACCGTCAAGTTTGCCCAGGAGGCGGGCACGCAGATGGATAGCCTGGTCGAAATAGCGCGAAAGAACTACACCACATCGAAGGAAGAAGCCGCCGCCGAGACCGAACGGGCCAGCACGGTCAGCCTCGCGATGGGTATCGTGGTGATTATCGCGCTGTTTGCATCGATGGTGTTTTCCTTCCTTGGGATCTCCCGTCCGATGATGCGCCTGAACGGCGCGCTGGGTGAGATGGCCGGCGGCAACCTCGACGTCGTGATTCCCGGCGCCAGGCGCGGCGACGAAATCGGCGACCTCGCCAAGACGGTCACGATCATCAGAGAGAATGCCGAGCAGAAGGCCCGCGACGAAGCCGAGACGAAGATCAAGCAGGACCAGATCGCCGCCCGGCAGCGCAAGGACGACATGATCAAGCTCGCCGATAACTTCGAGACGGCGGTCGGCGAGATCGTCGAGACCGTGTCGTCGGCCTCGAGCGAACTGGAAGCCTCCGCCGGCACGCTGACGTCGAACGCCGAGCGCGCCCAGGAACTGACCACGATGGTGGCCGCAGCCTCCGAGGAAGCTTCCACCAACGTGCAGTCGGTGGCGTCAGCGACCGAAGAGTTGTCCTCCTCGGTCAACGAGATCAGCCGTCAGGTTCAGGAATCGGCGCGGATGGCCACTGCGGCCGTCGACCAGGCCCGCACCACCAACGACCGCGTCAGCCAATTATCGAAGGCGGCGAGCCGGATCGGCGACGTCGTCGAGCTGATCAACACCATCGCCGAGCAGACCAATCTCTTGGCGCTCAACGCCACCATCGAAGCGGCGCGGGCCGGCGATGCCGGCCGTGGTTTCGCGGTCGTGGCGTCGGAAGTGAAGGCGCTGGCCGAGCAGACCTCCAAGGCCACCGGCGAGATCGGCCAGCAGATATCAGGCATCCAGGCGGCGACCCAGGACTCTGTGAACGCGATCAAGGAAATCAGCGGCACCATCGAAAAGCTGTCGGAGATCTCCTCGACCATTGCCGCGGCCGTGGAAGAGCAGGGTGCTGCGACGCAGGAAATCTCCCGCAACGTGCAGCAGGCCGCCCACGGCACCCAGCAGGTGTCCTCCAACATCACCGATGTGCAGCGCGGCGCCTCCGAGACCGGCTCCGCCTCCACGCAGGTTCTCTCCGCCGCGCAATCATTGTCGGGCGACAGCAACCGTCTCAAGCAAGAGGTCGGCAAGTTCCTCGACTCGGTGCGCGCGGCCTGACCATAACGGGATGACGATACGAAAGCCCGGCCTCCCGAAGGGGCCGGGCTTTTTGCATTTGGTTGCCTGCGTTTGCGGAACGGTGGGCTCCGTACTTCTACCGTACCTCAACCCGCCATCCGGCTGGTCGGCGTGCTGCCCGGCCCGAGCCGGGGCCAGCAGCTATGCCAAGGAAGTGAAGGACTGCTGCGCTGCCCGCGTTGGCTATTTGGCCCCGGTTCGGCTAAATCAGCGCGGTTGAACTGGCCTTTTTGGATGCCGGTTCTCAGCCCTTCACAGGCCTCGGGATTGCCTCCTAGATGATCGCACTGGTCCGTATTGCGCTGAGCCGGCCCTATACTTTCGTCGTGCTCGCGCTGCTGCTGCTGATCATCGGACCCTTGGCCGCGCTGCGCACGCCGACCGACATCTTCCCGGATATCCGCATCCCCGTCATCGGGGTGGTCTGGAACTATACCGGCCTGCCGCCTGACCAGATGTCCGGGCGTATCATCACGCCGTTTCAGCGGGCGCTGACGACCACCGTCAACGACATCGAGCACATCGTCGCCAATTCCTACACCGGCATCGGGATCGTCAAGATCTTCTTCCAGCCGGGCGTCGATATCCGTACCGCCAACGCCCAGGTGACGGCGATCTCGCAGACGATGATCAGGCAGTTGCCGCCCGGCGCGACCCCGCCGCTGATCCTCAATTACAGCGCCTCCACCGTTCCGATCATCCAGGTGGCGCTGTCCGGCGAGGGGCTGACCGAACAAAACCTCGCCGATATCGGCATCAACCAGCTGCGTACCCCGCTCGTCACCGTGCCGGGCGCGGCCATTCCCTATCCGTTCGGCGGCAAGCAGCGTCAGGTCCAGATCGACCTCAATCCGGCCGCGCTGCAGGCCCGCGGCCTGTCCGGGCAGGACGTCGCCAACGCGCTCGCCGCGCAGAACCTGATCACGCCGGTCGGCACCCAGAAGATCGGCCAGTTCGAATACACCATCCAGCTCAACAACTCGCCGCTTCGAATGGAAGAGCTCGGCGACCTGCCGATCAAGGCGGTGAACGGCGCGATGGTCTATGTTCGCGACGTGGCCTCCGTGCGCGACGGCAATCCGCCGCAGACCAACATCGTTCACGTCGACGGCAACCGCTCGGTCCTGATGATGGTGCTGAAGGCGGGTGCGACCTCGACGCTCGATATCATCGCGGGCATCAAGCAGAAGGTGATCGAGGTCAAGGATTCGCTGCCCGACACGCTGAAGATCGGCTTCATCGGCGACCAGTCGGTGTTCGTGCGCGGCGCCATCGAGGGCGTTGCCGTCGAAGGCGTCATCGCCGCGCTTCTGACCAGCGTGATGATCCTGCTGTTCCTCGGAAGCTGGCGCTCGACCATCATCATCGCCGTCTCGATCCCGCTGTCGGTGCTGGGCGCTATCATCATGTTGTCGGCGATCGGCGAGACGCTCAACATCATGACGCTCGGCGGGTTGGCGCTGGCGGTCGGCATCCTCGTCGACGATGCCACCGTGACCATCGAGAACATCAACTACCATCTGGAGCAGGGCAAGCCGGTCGAGCAATCGATCCTGGATGGCGCCAACCAGATCGTGACGCCGGCCTTCGTGTCGCTGTTGTGCATCTGCATCGTGTTCGTGCCGATGTTCTTCCTGCAGGGCGTGGCGCGCTTCCTGTTCGTGCCGATGGCCGAAGCCGTCATGTTCGCGATGATCTGGTCGTTCCTGCTGTCGCGCACGCTGGTGCCGACGATGGCGAAATATCTGCTCCAGCCGCATGTCCATCATGAGGGCGGGCCGCCGCCGACGCGCAATCCGCTGGTGCGCTTCCAGCGCGCCTTCGAGGCGCGGTTCGAGCGGATTCGCGCCGGCTACCACGATCTGTTGTCGATGGCGCTGGGACGGCGGCCGCTGTTCGTCACCGGCTTTCTTGCCGTGGTCGCGCTGTCGTTCCTGCTGGTGCCGTATCTCGGCCGCAACTTCTTTCCAGCGGTCGATGCCGGCAACATCCTGATGCATGTCCGCACCCAGGTCGGCACCCGCGTCGAGGAGACCGCCAACCAGCTCGCCGACGTGCAGAAGGCGATCCGCAAGATCATTCCGCCCGGCGAGATCGAAACGCTGACCGACAATATCGGCATGCCGATTTCCGGCATCAACATGACCTACAACAACACCGGCGTGATCGGACCGGCGGACGGCGACATCCAGATCAAGCTCAGGGAAGGCCACCGGCCGACGGATGAGTACGTCCAGATCTTGCGCGAGCAATTGCCGCGGCTGTTCCCCGGCATGAACTTCTCGTTCCTGCCGGCCGACATCGTCAGCCAGATCCTGAACTTCGGCGCGCCGGCGCCGATCGACCTGCAGATCCGCGGCGCGGACATGAAGGCGAACTTCGACTATGCCAACAAGCTGCTGAGCAAGATTCGCCGCATTCCCGGCATCGCCGACGCGCGCATCCAGCAATCGCCCAACGCGCCGACCTTCAACATCGATGTCGACCGCACCCGGGCGCAATATGTCGGTCTGACCGAGCGCGACGTCACCAACAGCCTCGTGGTCAATCTCGCCGGCAGTTCGCAGGTCGCGCCGACCTTCTACCTCAACCCCGACAATGGCGTGTCCTATTCGATCGTGATGCAGACGCCGCAATACAAGATGGACTCGCTCAGCGCCCTGCAGGCGCTACCCATTACGGCGACCGGCAATTCGCAGGCGCCGATCCTGGGCGGCATCGCGGACGTGAGGCGCTCGGCCTCCAGTGCCGTCGTCTCGCAATACGACATCCAGTCGATGGTGCAGATCTACGCGACGCCGCAGGGCCGCGACCTCGGCGCGGTTGCCGCCGACGTCCGGACCGCGATGGCGGAGACGGCGAAGGACGTGCCAAAAGGAAGTTCGGTGGTGCTGCTCGGCCAGGTGCAGACCATGAACAGCGCGTTTTCGGGCCTGCTGTTCGGGCTGCTCGCGGCCGTGGTGCTGATCTATTTCCTGATCGTGGTGAACTTCCAGTCCTGGTCCGATCCGTTCGTGATCATCACGGCGCTGCCCGCGGCCCTTGCCGGCATCGTCTGGATGCTGTTCACGACGCAGACCACGCTGTCGGTGCCGGCGCTGACCGGCGCCATCATGTGCATGGGCGTTGCCACCGCCAACAGCGTGCTGGTGATCAGCTTTGCGCGCGAGCGTTACGAGGAACTCGGCGATCCCATCGCGGCGGCGCTGGAAGCCGGCTTCGTCCGCTTCCGCCCGGTCCTGATGACGGCGCTCGCCATGATCATCGGCATGACGCCGATGGCGCTCGGGCTCGGCGAGGGCGGTGAGCAGAATGCGCCGCTCGGGCGGGCGGTGATCGGCGGCTTGATCTTCGCCACCATCGCCACCCTGATGTTTGTTCCCGTGGTGTTCAGTATGGTACACAAGAAACAGGGCGTCATTGCCGACGCCGCACTGGAGAGCCCGCATGACCACTGAACAACGCCCGCCGGTATCGCGCCGGAAATTGGGCCTATTCGGGGTCGTGGCGCTGATCGGGGCGGGGCTGATCGTCGCCACCGGCATCCGGGCGCGCGAGGAATCCGGCTCGAAGCTGCGCGAATGGACCGACAACCAGGCGATCCCCTCGGTCGCCGTCGCGTTCCCCAATGCCCGCGCGCTCAACCCCACCATCGATCTGCCGGGGCGGCTGGAAGCCTATTCGCGCGCGCCGATCTTCGCGCGCGTCAGCGGCTATCTGAAAAGCTGGAGCGCCGATATCGGCGCCAAGGTCAAGGCAGGCCAGGTGATCGCGGAGATCGAGGCGCCCGACCTCGACCAGCAATTGCTGCAGGCCCGAGCTGATCTTGTGAGCCAGCAATCGAGCGCGCGGCTGTCGGAGGCCACGCTGAACCGGCGCAAGACGCTGCTCGCCTCGAACTTCGTTTCGATGCAGGAAATCGACGAGCGCACCGCCGACCTCGCCAACAAGAAGGCGGCCGTCAATTCCGGTACCGCCAATGTCGAACGGCTGGAGGCGCTGGCGGGTTACAAGAAGATCACGGTTCCGTTCGACGGCATCGTCACCGCGCGCGAGACCGATGTCGGTGCGCTGATCAATGCCGGTGGCGGCACCGGGCCGGCGATGTTCGTGGTGTCAGACATCACCAAGCTGCGCGTCTATGTCAACGTGCCCCAAAGCTATGTGCCCGCGATCAAGATCGGCGCCAAGGCCGCGCTCACGATGCCGGAATATCCGAACCGCAGTTTTGCGGCGACGGTGGAGGCCTCCTCGCAGTCGGTCGAGGTGGCATCCGGCACGACGCGGATGCAGCTGGCGCTGGATAATTCGAGCGGCGAGTTGATGCCGGGCGGCTATGCCAGCGTGCGGCTGAACCTGCAGCGCGACGCCGTGCCGCTGCATATTCCCTCCAGCGCTCTCATTTTCAACAAGGACGGTTTGCGGGTCGCGACCGTCGGGCCTGACGACAAGGTACTGTTCAAGACCGTCACCATCGCCCGCGATCTCGGCCGCGAGATCGAACTCGCCTCCGGCGTCGCCCCCGACGACCGCATCATCACCGCGCCGCCCGATGGCATCGCCGACGGCGATCCGGTCCGCGTCGTCGGCGCCGCCGCCAAGGGCAAGCCCACGACGGCGTCGGAAAAGCAGGATGTGAAGGGGTAGGGGGAGCTTCCTTAACCTCGCCCCGCTTGCGGGGAGAGGTCGGCGCGTAGCGCCGGGTGAGGGGGTACAGGTCTCACTTCAAGTGCGCTCGCGGATAGAGCCCCTCACCCCAACCCTCTCCCCGCGAAGAGCGGGGCGAGGGAGCAGAGAGAGAGTCACCCCACCCGCCACTCCAGTACACCATCACCGGCCGTGACGATCTCCCCAACTGAACCCACCGGTGTGCGCTCCATGTTGCGCAGATGCGCCAGCGTGGCGCTGTCGCTCGCCGGCACTCGCGCCAGGGCACGCGCGTCATCCGCCGTGCGCATCATCACCACGCCATGCTCGACATCGCCCTTGCCGCCATAGATCACGGTAAAGCTCTCGACCTTGCCCTTGCCGCTGGCTTCCGTGACGAATTCAGGCACGGCGCCCTTGCGGCGGTCGGCTTCGGCCTGGACGCTGGTGTCCTGCGCCAGAGCCTCTCTCGGTGCTTGTCGCGAGAGCACCAGGCCATGATGTTTGGTAACAAATCCGCCCTGGCCGTAGAGCAGGCCGAGCGTGCCGCCTTCACGCAGCTTCCTCACCATCGCGCAGGCCGCGTGCGTCATATAGGTGTTGAGCGGCGCGCCGAAAAAGGTGAGGCCGCCGGTGACGGTGGGCCTGACATCGGGGCCGAGGCCGAGCGTCCGGCGCGCCATCTTGGGCACGCAGGGAAAGCAGCTGTACAATTCGATCGCGTCGAATTTTTTGCCGTCGCCCTCCACCAGATCCATCACGGCGTTGAGCACGGCATTCTGCGGATGGCTCTCAAAAAACTGATCTCGCACCAGATAGTCGCGCGGCTCTTCCGCCGACGCACCGCCTAACGGATAGATCAGCTTGTCCTCGGGCACGCCGGCGGCGCGCGCCTTTGCCAGCGACGTCATCAGGATCGCGCCGCCCATGTTGACGGTCGGGTTGGCTACCATCAGCTTGGTGTAGGGCCAGGCGATCAGCCGGTTTTCCGGTGTCGGCGTTGTGATCTCGTCCGGCGTGAACTGCTTCTTCAGCCACGAACTGGGATTCTCCGACGCCACGCGCGCATAGGTCGACCAGAGCTGTCCGGATTCGGCGAGCGCCTCGCGCGGGGTCTGGCCCCAATGCGCTGATGTGGCGGACTCATACAGCGGATAGACCGTGATGGGACGGAACACGCCGAGCGTCACCGCCATCGGCTTCTGGAACGCTGCGCCGCGCTTCGGCTCCTCGACGTCATGGGCGAACGGCGTCCAGGGCAGGTCGATGCCGGCCCGCTGTGCTTTAGTTGCGGTCGATTGCGCCTCAGCGCCGCACACCGCCGCCACGCTGCATTCGCCGCGCGCGATGCGTTTTGCAGCTTCATGCAGATAGCGGATCGGGCTCTCGCCGCCGACCGGGCCGTAATAGCAATGCGCCGGCGTGGCGCCGAGCCGCTCGGCGAGTTGTTTCTCCGGATCGCGGTAGCGCCAGCTCAGGAAATTGACCACGTCGAGCGAGCCGAGTTCGCCAAGCAGTTTAGCGCCGCTGTCCGCCTCCGCGCGCTTCAGCGCCTGTTCCAGCAGCGCGAGCGGTTCGAGCCCGGCGGCAATGTCCTTCGGCCGGTCGACGATTTCGCCGACGCCGACGATGACGGGAATGCGGTCTTCGGGGAGGGATGTTGGCATTTTTTTGTGGCTTTGCTTTCTGGCTTCGGACTCCGACCTCATCCTGAGGAGCGGCGTCTTCGCCGCGTCTCGAAGGATGCAGGCCCATCTGTGGCCTCATGGTTCGAGACGCGCGAAGACGCGCTCCTCACCATGAGGAATAGATATCATTCTTCCATCAACGCGTTCATATGTTCGACGGCATCAACAAAATCTTCCTTGAACTCCTGCACCACGGCGCCGGCGGATTTGACGCTGTCGATCAGGCCGACGCCCTGGCCGACGAAATAGCTGACGAGGTCGCGCGCCTGCACGTTGCCGGCAGCCGCGGCGCGGTCGATCGAGTTGAAGGCGTCGCGGCTGATGATGCTTTGCAGCGGCATCGGCAGCGCGCCGGGGCTGTCGGGCCCGCGGTCCCAGGCATCGGTCCATACCGAGCGCAATTGCCGCGCGGGCTTGCCGGTACGGCCCTTGGAGCGGATGGCATCGCGCGAGGACGCCGCAATCATCTTCTCACGAAAAATTTCGGTGGTCTCGGATTCGACCGTGGCAAGCCACACCGAGCCGGTCCAGACCCCGGCCGCGCCCATCGCCATGCAGGCGGCCATCTGGTGTCCGGTCATGATGCCGCCCGCGGCCAGCACCGGCACGTTGCGGATCGGCTTGATCGCCTTGATCACCTCCGGCACCAGCACCATGGTGGAAACTTCGCCGCAATGGCCGCCGGCTTCGGTGCCCTGCGCCACCAGGATATCGACGCCGGCTGCGACCTGCCGAAGCGCGTGCTCCTTGGAACCAATGAGGGCGGCGACCGGCACGTCGTGCTTGCGGCCCATCTCGATCATCGCCTTCGGCGGCACGCCGAGCGCGTTGGCGATCAGCCTGATCGGATGACGGAAGGATACGTCGAGCAACTCCAGCGCGATCTCGGCGTCAAACGGTTGCGGCTGGTTGTCGGCGACACTCTCGGTCGTGAGTTCGATGTTGTATTTCTTCAGGAGGTTGCGGGTGAAATCACGGTGCTCTTGCGAAACCCGCTTCTCCAGGCTTTTCCAGGAAACGTTCTTCTCGCCTGATGTCGAGATGTTTTCCGGGATCAGCACATCGATGCCGTAGGGCTTGCCGTCGATGTGGTCGTCGATCCATTTTAGTTCCTGCTCCAGCGTCTCTGGCAAATATCGAGTCGCACCCAGCACGCCAAATCCACCGGCGCGGCTGACGGCGGCGACCACGTCGCGGCAATGGCTGAACGCCAGCAGCGGAAATTCTATTCCCAGCATGTCGCAGATCGGGGATTTCATGGTCGTATCCGTTCCCTGGGGCGGCTTTGACGCCGCTCGTTGGTTTTTGTTTGCCGTGTTGACCGACGCTAGCCCATCAGGGGCTGGGATGCCAAGCGGCTTTCCCGACACGTAATCTTTCGCATTCCACGTCGCAAAATATGCAACCCGGCGCGGCCGATTTGTCTCTTGCGCTTTCGTACCCAGCGGAGAATGCTGTTTGCCAAATCGACAATAAATCGAGGGAGCCCGCATTCATGTCCGCATTGCCATCCGTTTCCGGGAAAGTTTCCGAGAGCTACGACGTCGTCGTGGTCGGCGCGGGCTTTGCCGGCATGTACATGCTGCATAAACTGCGCGGGCAGGGCTTTTCAGCGCGGGTCTATGAGCAGGGCGATGGCGTCGGCGGCACCTGGTACTGGAACCGCTATCCCGGCGCGCGCTGCGATGTCGAGAGCATGCAATATTCCTATTCGTTCTCCGAACAGCTGCAGCAGGAATGGGACTGGAGCGAGCGCTACGCGCCGCAGCCGGTATTGCCGAGCAGGCCAGCCACCTCACCGTGTTTCAGCGCACCGCGAATTTTTCGATTCCCGCCCGCAACGCCATGCTGACCGAGGAAGAGCGGCAGGCGTTCCGCGCCAAATATCCGGAAGTCAGGCAATTCGCGCGCACGGAATCGCGCAACGGCATCTATACCGAGATGCCCGATCGCGGCGCGCTCGATGATGGCGACAACGAGCGCCGCTCCAAGTACGAAGCGCGCTGGAACCGCGGCGGGCTCACCTTCATGTCCGTCTATAACAACCTGGCGCTGGACCATGCCGCCAACGACACCGCCGCCGATTTCGTCCGCGAGAAGATCGCCGAAATCGTCAAGGATCCCGAGAAGGCAAAATTGCTGCAGCCGAACAACCATCCGATCGGCTCCAAGCGCATCTGCATCGATACCGAATATTTTTCGACGTTCAACCGTCCGAACGTGACGCTGGTCGATATCAAGTCCAATCCGATCGAGGAGATCACGGCCAATGCCGTCCGCACCGGCGGCAAGGACTACGAGGTCGATGCATTGGTGCTGGCGACCGGCTTCGATGCGATGACAGGTTCAGTCGCCAAGATCGACATTCACGGCCGCAATGGCCAGACATTGAACCAGAAATGGGCCGAGGGCCCGCGCACCTATCTCGGCTTGATGAGCGCCGGCTTCCCCAATCTCTTCGTCATCACCGGCCCGGGCAGCCCGTCGGTGTTGTCGAACATGATCGTCTCGATCGAGCAGCATGTCGACTGGATCACCGACTGCGTGACCTATATGCGCGACCGCGGCTTTGAGGCCATGGAAGCCAAAAAGGACGCCGAGGATAATTGGGTCGCCCACGTCAACGAGGTCGCCTACACCACGCTCTATCCGCAGGCCAATTCCTGGTACATGGGCGCCAACGTCCCCGGCAAGCCACGCATCTTCATGCCCTATATCGGTGGCGTCGGGCCTTATCGGCAGATCTGCGACGACGTCGCGGCGAATGGGTATGAGGGCTTTGCGATGACGGGCGCGGAGCCCGCGCAGAAACGCGTTGCGTCATCCTGAATTCTATCCGTCATGCCCGGGCTTGTCCCGGGCATCCACGTCTTGCTTTTGTGTTGTTGCGAAGACGTGGATGGCCGGGACAAGCCCGGCCATGACGGCGAAACGAGTTGTGGCGGATAAGGCTATCCCCGCAACCGCCTTCCCAACACCTCCACAAACCGATCCGCATCCGCCTCGTCATTGTAAACATGCGGCGACAGCCGCAGCCGTCCCAGCCGCGGCGCGACGTAGACGCCGTCGCTTGCCAGTCCCTCGACGAGTCCCGCCGGCATGCCGCCCTTGAACGCCAGGCTCAAAATATGCGGCGCGCGCAGCCGCGCGTCCGGCACGCTGACGCCGATGCCGCGCACGCCTTCCGCAATCCGCTCCGTCAGCATCGCGATACGCTGCACCACGGCCGAGGCGCCCCATTCGGCGAGCATTTCCATGCCAATGGACGCCATCTCCATCGAAATAAAATAATCGCGCTCGCCCATGTCGAAGCGGCGCGCATCGGGCACGTAATTGAGATCGGTGAAATAGACCGAATTCTCGGCGCGCACGTCGCGGCGGCCGGCTGAGGTCTGCTCCAGCGGAATGCCGTTCTGATGGCGTTTTGCAACATAGAGAAAGGCGCGGCCGTAGGGCCCGAGCACCCATTTGTAGGTCGGGAACAGCACGAAATCCGGATCGAGACGTTTGACGTCCATCGCCAGCACACCGACGCCTTGCGTGGCGTCGATCAGGAACATCGCGCCGCGGGCCTTGAGCACCGCGCTCACTTTGTCGACATCGATCAGCCCGCCATCCGACCAGTGCACGGAGGAGATCGAGGCAAGGCTGACCTGTGGCGCGCCCGATCGTTCGATCACGGCCAGCACCGCCGACGTCCAGTCGCCGTCTTCAGGTTGTCGGACGGTCTCGACCGTGAACCCCTGCGCCTCGGTCCGCGCGTGCCATTCCAGCACCGGGGAGGAGTGATCGCTTTCCAGCACGATCACGCGCGTGCCGCGGGGAATGGTCAAAAGCTTTGCCGCCGTCGCGACGCCGTAGCTGATCGAGGGGGTCAGCGCGACATCGGAAGGATCGGCATTGATCAGCCGGGCAGCAGCCGCGCGCGCGCGTTCGTTCTGCTGGTTGGCAAAGGAAGCCGGGAGCTTCCAGGGCATTCCCTTGCGCCCCACAGCCGCGCGCGCGGCTTCCTGAGTCCGGATCGGCAAGGGGCTGTAGGAGGCGGCATTCAGGTAGCAAATCTCGCGCGGGATATCGAACAAAGCGCGTTGGGAGGCAAGCATCCGGCAGATCTCTCTTTGTGGTGACCCGTCCATTATGGCCGATCCCGGCCGGGCCAGCCACAAAGGCATTGCTCCGAGTACAACTCTGCCGCGCCTCATGACTTCTACGCCATGATGTGTTGAACCCGGGCTATGGCAGGCGCGACCAAAGGGCGTTTGCAGAGCTCCACATATCAGTGGCAACAGAGGCGGCCATGTCACTTTCCTACGAAACCCAACGACCCATCGCCTCGGACAATATCGTCGCCGGCGCGGTCTACGTACTTTACGGCGTAGGATATTTCACCGGGATTACAGCGCTGATGGGCGTCATCATCGCGTATGTGAAAGTCGACGATACCGACCCCGTGATGCAGTCGCATTTCCGGTTTCAGATCAGGACCTTCTGGATCGGACTGCTGTACCTTGCGATTGGCATTCCGTTGTCCCTGGTGCTGATCGGCCTCCCGATTCTTGCCTGGTGGTTCATCTGGTCACTCATCCGCATCGTCAAGGGCGGCCTGTTGAGCATCGAGCACAAACCGATCGCTAATCCGAGGTCCTGGCTGTTCGGATAATACAGCCGGCGGGAAGCTGCCCCCTAAACCTCCAGCCACTCCTTGCGTACGCCGGCATTGGCGGCAAGCTCGGCCGGCGTTCCCTCGAACACGATGCGGCCGTGGCCCATCACATAGAGGCGGCGGGAAATCTTCAGCGCGATGGTGAGCTTCTGCTCCACCAGAAGAATAGCGGTACCGCGGCGTGCGATTTCGTCGAGCAGGGTGCCGACCTGTTCGACCAGCTTTGGCGCGAGCCCCTCCGTCGGCTCGTCGATGATCGCGACATGGACCTGACGCGGACCGCCACGGGAATTGTTGGGCTGCCATGCAGCATCTTGCGGTTGGCGGCGACAGCCCCAAGGTATACCAGACTCACGCATTGTAATTCCGCCGCGCGGCAGATCGCCTCTATCACACGGCCGAAAGAAGCCTGGAGCCAACACGAATGAACGACGTTGTTACCGACCCCACCGCCTATGTGCCGCCCAAAGTCTGGACCTGGAATAAAGCAAGCGGCGGCCGCTTCGCCAGCATCAACCGGCCGATCGCAGGTCCCACGCATGACAAGGAACTGCCGGTCGGCCGGCATCCGTTTCAGCTCTATTCGCTGGCGACGCCGAACGGCGTGAAAGTCACCGTCATGTTCGAGGAGCTGCTGGCCGCCGGGCACAGCGGCGCCGAATATGACGCATGGCTGATCAAGATCGACGGCAACCAGTTCGGCAGCGGCTTTGTCGCTGTCAATCCGAACTCCAAGATCCCGGCGCTGATGGACCGCAGCGGACCGAAGCCGATCCGGCTGTTCGAATCCGGCGCGATCCTGATGCATCTGGCTGAAAAGTTCGGTGCCTTTCTGCCGGCAGGCGGCGAGGCGCGGGCGGAATGCCTGTCATGGCTGTTCTGGCAGATGGGCAGCGCGCCGTTTCTCGGTGGCGGCTTCGGCCATTTCTACGCCTACGCGCCGACCAAGATCGAATACGCCATCGACCGCTACGCCATGGAGGTGAAGCGTCAGCTCGACGTGCTCGACCGGCGACTTGCCGACAATGAATATCTCGCCGGCAGCGAATACACGATTGCCGACATGGCCACCTGGCCGTGGTACGGCGCGCTGGCGAAGGGTCTCGTCTACGGCGCCGGTGAATTCCTGTCGGTGCACGAATACAAGAACGTGCAGCGCTGGACCGACGCGATTGCAAAGCGCCCGGCGGTGAAGCGCGGCCGCATGGTCAACCGGATCTCGGGCGATCCGGCGAGCCAGCTCCACGAGCGGCATGAGGCCAGCGATTTCGACACCAACACGCAGGACAAGATCGGCGTGCCGACCGACGCGTCGCCGTAGTCCGTAGGGTGGGCAAAGGCGCACTTGCGCCGTGTCCACCACGCTTATCCGTGCAAATAATTGGAGTGGTGGGCACGCTTCGCTTTGCCCACCCTACGAACAAAAAATCCGAACCGAGGAAACCGCATGCCTACTTTCGAAAAAGGCGCCGTTCGTATCCACTACGAGGAGGCCGGCTCCGGCTTTCCGCTACTGATGATCGCCGGCGGCGGATTGAACTCGACGATCGCGGGCCTGTCGGGCAGTTACCCGCCGTTCGATTCGTTCGAGGAGTTCAAGGGCGAGTACCGCTGCATCGCGGCCGATTTGCGCAACGCCAATACCGGGCAATCCACCGGCCCGCTCGAAATCGACCGGCCCTGGGATTCCCACACCGACGATCATCTCGGCCTGATGGATCACCTCGGAATCAACAGGTTCATGGTGCTCGGCTTTTGCATCGGCGGCCCCCTGATCTGGAATCTGCTGAAGCGCGCGCCGGACCGCATCGTTGCCGCCGTGCTGGCGCAGCCGTCAGGCTCGCGTCCCGAGATGCGCGATCTGTTCTACGACAACAATACCAAAGGCTGGGCGCCGGAGCTCCTGAAGCAGCGGCCCGACATCACCGCGGAGACAACAGATAAATTCCTGACCAAAATGTACCGCACCAACCCTGACTTCGTCTTCACCGTGACGCGAGACTTCGTGCGCCAGTGCCGGACACCGGTGCTGATCCTGCCCGACGATATTCCGGCGCACCCTTACGCGGTCGCCATGGAGTCGGCGATGCTGGCGCCGAACGCCGAAGTCAGCATGTTCCCGTGGAAGGAGCCCAAGGAGCGGATTCCGCTGGCGGTGCGCCAGATCCGCTCATTCCTGCGCGCGCACCGGCCGGTGGCTTAGCTTGTAGGGTGGGCAAAGCGAAGCGTGCCCACCATTTCAACCGCGTTTCAATTGAAAATGGTGGGCACGGCGCAAGCGCGCCTTTGCCCACCCTACGAAGCGCCCAGCAAGTCGTTATCTTCCGGATGCTTGCGCATGTAGCCCTGGATGAACTCGCATTCGACCGTGAGCTTGCGTCCCTGCGCCCGTACTGCATCGAGCGTCGCGCGCGCCAGTTTGGAGCCGACGCCTTTGCCGCCGAGCTCCGGCGGCACTTCGGTATGCACCAGTGTGATCGCGCCTGGCGATTTCCGATAGGTGACGAAGGCGATCGCGCCATCGATTTCGAGTTCAAACCGGTTGCCGGCTTCATTGTCGCGGAAAGTGTCGGTCATGCGCGATCTCGTTTGGTGCGTAGGGTGGGTAGAGCGAAGCGAAACCCACCGTCTTAATCGGCAGCTATTGATGGGTTTCGCTGCGCTCTACCCATCCTGCAATCTAATCCACCTACAGATTACGAACTACTTCACCGGAAGTTCCGGCGCCGGCGGGAACACGACGCGGTCGTCGGTGCGGCAGTAGCGGTCGGCGAACATGCGGCCGATCGGGTGGTAGCGCTCCATGTGCACGCGCATCGTCTGCGTATCCCACAATTCGTCGCGGATGTAGAAATTGATGCCTTCGCCCATGATCAGCGTGCGGTCGCCATTGACGTCGATGGTCTTCCAGATCTTGCACTCCATTGCCCAGGGCGCGTCGGCCAGCCGCGGCGCGGCGACCCGGGTCGAGGGGGCGAGTTTCAGGCCGAGATAGCCGGGCTCGCCGACATCGGGCGGAAAGTCGCCGCTGGAATCGTGCATTGCCCGCGCCAACGGCTCGTCGGTGAGGTTGACGACGAATTCGCCGGTGCGCTGGATGTTGACCAGCGTGTCCTTGACGCGGCCATCGGGCCGAAGATTGACCGCGAACATGCACAGCGGCGGGTCTTCGCAGAACACGTTGAAGAAGCTGAACGGCGCCGCGTTGACCACGCCGGTCGGGCCAACCGACGTCACCCAGGCGATCGGCCGCGGCAGCACGAAGCCTGCGAGCAGCTTGTAGCGCTCGCGCGGCTGCAGGTTTTCAGGCGCGTATTCCATGGCGGGATTCCTGTTGGGACGGGTGAGGACTCACTGCGCGTGAATTTGCGGAGGCACCCCACCCCAACCCTCCCCCGCAAGTGCGGGAGAGGGAGCGCATCGGTGTTTGTCGAACGATCGAAATCAACATTGGCTGAGCACACTGCTTACCAAGCGACATGCTCGTCTCCCTCTCCCGCGCTTGCGGGGGAGGGCGGGGTGGGGGCGCCACTCGGGGACTCCAAGTAAAGCCCCCAGAAAAGCCTACGGCATGCTCAGTTCATGCCTTCCGACCACCATCCAGTGCACCTCATCCGGACCGTCGGCGAAGCGCAGATGCCGCACGTCCTGGTACATTTCGCCGAGCTGGCTCCATTGCGAAATACCTGTGGCGCCGTGCATCTGGATCGCCTGGTCGATGATCTTGCAGGTGCGCTCGGGCACCATGGCTTTCACCATGCTGACCCAGATCCGCGCTTCCTTGTTGCCGAGCACGTCCATCGCCTTGGCTGCCTTGAGCACCATCAGCCGCATCGCCTCGATCTCGCAGCGCGCCTGCGCGATGATCTGCAGATTGCCGCCGAGATGGGCGATCTTCTTGCCGAAGGCTTCGCGGGTGAGGCCGCGCGACACCATCAGGTCGAGCGCCTTTTCCGCCTTGCCGATGGTGCGCATGCAGTGATGGATGCGACCCGGCCCTAGGCGGACCTGCGAGATTTCAAAGCCGCGGCCTTCGCCGAGCAGCATGTTTTCCTTCGGCACCCGGCAATTGTTGAACCGCAGATGCATGTGGCCGCGCGGCGCGTGGTCGTGGCCGAACACGTGCATCGGGCCCAGGATTTCCACGCCGGGGGTGTCGATCGGCACCAGGATTTGCGACTGCTGCTTGCTCGGCGGCGCGTCCGGATTGGTCTTCACCATCACGATCATGATCTTGCAGCGCGGATCGCCGGCGCCGGAGATGTAGTACTTCTCGCCGTTGATCACCCATTCGTCGCCGACGAGTTTTGCCGAGGTCGAGATGTTCTTGGCATCGGAGGAGGCGACATTCGGCTCGGTCATCGCATAGGCCGAGCGGATTTCACCGGCGAGCAGCGGCTTCAGCCACTTCTCCTTCTGCGCCTTGGTGCCGACGCGCTCCAGCACTTCCATGTTGCCGGTGTCGGGCGCCGAGCAGTTCATGGTCTCCGACGCCATCGGATTTTTCGCGAGCTCAACCGCGATATAGGCGTAGTCGAGGTTTTTGAGGCCCTGGCCGGTCTCGTCATCGGGCAGGAAGAAGTTCCACAAGCCTACTTCCTTGGCCTTGTCCTTGGCCTTCTGCAGGCACGCAAGCTGTTCCGGCGTAAAGCTCCAGCGGTCGGTCTTTTTCTCGCCAAGCTTTGCGAATTCGACCGACATCGGGTCGACGGTCTCGCGGATGAACTTCTTGACGTGCTCGTAGAGCGGACGGACCTCGTCCGACATCCGGAGATCATTGAGCTCTTCGCCCGGATTGAGGTTGTAGGTCGTCGTTCGCGGGATGTAGGCGTGTTTCATCAGGGTCCTCCCATGCGGCGTTTTCCATTCTGCGGATAATCTTTGGAACGCGCCTGTTGGGCCGCAATCTAGACGCCTGCGCGGTCCCAGCACAAGCGGGGCGAGGGTCCGCGCGCAGCGCCCTGCCGCTAATGCATGCGGTGATGCCGCGCCGGGGAGTCGGATGCGTATCCCCTTAATTGGGCATATTGCTTCATCTGATCGGGCGACAGGATTTGCGCCGTTTCAAGGTGATATTTCAGATGCGCGTTGCGCAGTTCCGCCTGCGTCTGGCCGATCTTCGTCGTCGCGTCCCTCAGCGCGTCTGATGTGATCGAACGGTTGGCGAATTGCCGGTCGAGCGCGCTTTCCTGCTCGATCAGGTTGAGACCGATCGGTGTCGCTTCCGCTTTCATTGTTTCAAACAGTGTTTGAATCCGTTGCTTCTGCGCGGCCGACAGCGCCAGCCTGTCGGACAATTCCAGCACGTGCATCGGGCCGGGGTAGCCGTTCAGTTCGGCCGCGAGCGCCAGGCCCATGCCCCTGCCGGCCCTGAGATCATCGATCTGCTGCGCGGACAGCGCCTTGATCGAGCGGCCCTGCATCCCCGCATAGGGCGACTGCGCCATTGCGGTGGTCGAAACGAGGGCGAGGATGGTGATGGCGGTGGCAATGGCTTTCATGAATATCTCCTGCTGTGCGTCGCGATCTTAACAGTCTCGCCGGTGGGCCTTCATCAAAGTCCCGTCAGAATTACTCGACGCGCTGAAAGACGCTGAATTGAAAGCGCTGTTGCGATCCCCAGGGCGTGGCATGGTCGTTGCGCTGGCTTTGCAGCAGCTTGAACCCCGGTCCCAGCGTCGGCCCGAGCCGCGCCGCATCGTAACGCATCACCGGCAGGCCGCTGCATTTCTCGGGTCCGTCCAGCGCGAAGGTCGCGATGATGGCGTGGCCGCCGATCTTCAAACCCTGCTTGAACCGCGCGATGTAGCCCGCGCGGTCACTCTCCTCGGTCAGAAAGTGAAACGCCGCCCGGTCATGCCAGATGTCATACGCCCGCGACGGCTGCCATGTGGTGGCGTCGGCCACAAGCCAATGTGCGCGCGAGGCGCGTTCGCCGAGACGGGCTTGGGCGGCCTCCAATGCCGCCGCGGATAGATCGAGCACGGTGACATCACAAAATCCCTGATCGATGAGGTGATCGACCAACCGTGACGCGCCGCCGCCGATGTCGATGATCGCCGAATCGGGCGCAGCCCCGATCTCGTCGATCAGCGCCAGCGACGGGGCAGGGCTTTCCTGAAACCAGCTGACCTCGTTCTCGCCTTTGCTGGTGTAGACTTTCTCCCAGTGCGCCCGGCGGCTTTCGCTTTCCATCGCGTCCTCCTCCGCGCTGCGGGGGCCAATATCATATTCCGGCCTCGCCTGGCTTGCCATTGAGATTCATCGCCGGGTGGAGAATCCGCTCCAGCCGCGCGCCTTTGACCAGCGCATAGATCGCGGGAATCACAATCAAGGTCAGCAGCGTCGATGAAATCATGCCGCCGATCATCGGCACCGCGATGCGCTGCATGATTTCGGAGCCCGTGCCCGTGCTCCACATGATCGGCAATAGCCCCGCCATGATGGCAACGACCGTCATCATTTTCGGCCGCACCCGCTCCACCGCGCCCTCCATGATCGCATCGTAAAGGTCCTGCTTCGTCAGCGCGCGGCCTTCGGCCGCCCGGCGCGCGCTGATCTCGTCGAGCGCCTGGTTGAGATAGATCAGCATCACCACGCCGGTCTCGGCGGCGACGCCGGCAAGTGCGATGAAGCCGACGACGACGGCGACCGACAAATTGAACCCCAGCCACCACATCAGCCAGAGCCCGCCTACAAGCGCGAACGGCAGCGACAGCATCACGATCATGGTTTCGGTCAGCGAGCGGAAGTTGAGATAGAGCAGCAGGAAGATGATCATGAGCGTCACCGGCACCACGATCTTCAGCCGCGCGCTGGCGCGTTCGAGGTATTCGTAGCTCCCGCTCCACATCACGTAAGCGCCCGGAGGAAACTCGACACTGGCCTTCACCGCTGCCTGCGCGTCGGCGACGTAGCTGCCGATGTCGCGGTCGCGGATATCGACATAGATGTAGACCGCGAGCTGCCCGTTCTCGGTACGGATCGAGGTCGGCCCACGCGATGGTGCGACCTTGGCGACTTCGCCGAGCGGCACCGCGCCGCCGCCCGGCATCGGCACCAGCACGTCACGGATGATCGATTGCGTGTCGCTGCGCAAATCGCGGGGATAACGCATGTTGACGCCGAAGCGCTGACGCCCCTCGACTGTCGTGGTGACGGTCTGGCCGCCGAGCGCGGTCGCGATCACGTCGTTGACGTCCTGCACCATGATGCCGTAGCGCGCCAGTGCCGCGCGGTCGGGGATAATGTCGAGGTAATAGCCGCCGATGCCGCGTTCGGCATACGCCGATGACGTGCCGGGCACCGCTTTGAGCACCTGCTCGATCTGTTTTGCGAGCCGGTCGATCTCGTTGAGATCAGTGCCGATCACCTTGACGCCAACAGGCGTTCGGATGCCGGTCGACAGCATGTCGATGCGCGCCTTGATCGGCTGGGTCCAGGCGTTGGAAACGCCGGGAAACTGCAGCGCCCGGTCCATCTCGGCGGTCAGGCTTTCCACGGTGACCCCGGCCCGCCATTCCCCCTTTGGTTTGAGATTGATCACGGTCTCGAACATTTCGGAGGGTGCGGGATCGGTCGCCGTCAGGGCGCGTCCGGCCTTGCCATACACGGAAGCCACTTCCGGAAAACTTCGGATGATCCGGTCCTGGGTCTGCAGCAATTCACCGGCCTTGGTGACGGATATGCCGGGCAGTGTCGTCGGCATGTAGAGCAAAGTGCCTTCGTTGAGGTTGGGCATGAACTCGGTGCCGAGCTGCCGCGCCGGCCAGATCGTCACGGCGAGCACCGCCACCGCCAGCAGGATCACCAGCACCTTGGCGCGCATCACGGCCTTTATGACGGGACGATAGACCCAGATCAGGAAGCGGTTGATCGGGTTCCTGTGCTCGGGAATGATCTTGCCGCGCACGAAGATCACCATCAGCGTCGGCACCAGCGTTACCGACAACAAGGCCGCCGCTGCCATCGCAAAGGTCTTGGTGAAGGCGAGCGGGCTGAACAGCCGGCCTTCCTGCGATTCCAGCGTGAATATCGGCATGAACGACACGGTGATGATCATAAGGCTGAAGAACAGCGCGGGCCCCACCTGTGACGCCGCTTCGATCAGCACATCGATGCGCGATCGCCCAGGCTCGGCGCGCTCCAGATGCTTGTGCGCGTTTTCGATCATCACGATCGCCGCATCGACCATGGCGCCGATCGCGATCGCGATGCCGCCGAGACTCATGATGTTGGAGCCGAGGCCGAGCAGCTTCATGGCGCCGAACGCCATCAGCACCCCGACCGGCAGCATCAGGATCGCGACCAGGGCGCTGCGGACATGCAGCAGGAACACGATGCATACCAGCGCGACGATCACGCTCTCTTCGAACAGGGTGCGCTTGAGCGTATCGATCGCGGCGTTGATCAGGCCCGAACGGTCATAGACCGCGACGATCTCGACCGATTTCGGCAGGCTGCTGGCGATCTCGGCAATCCGCTTCTTGACGTTCTGGATCACGTCCAGCGCGTTGACGCCGAAACGCTGCAGCACGATTCCGCTGGCGACTTCGCCTTCGCCGTTGAGTTCAGTGATGCCGCGCCGCTCGTCGGGACCGAGTTCGACGCGGGCAACGTCTTTCAGCAGCACCGGCGTGCCGCCGCTGGACTTGAGCACGATATTGCCGAGGTCGTTGATGCCCTTGATGTAGCCCTTGCCGCGAATGACGTATTCGAACTCGGACAATTCGACGGTGCGGCCGCCGACATCGGCATTGCTGGCGCGGATCGCGTCGCGCATTTTTGGCATGGTGATGCCGAGGTCGCGCATCCGCTGCGGATCGAGGATGACGTTGTATTGCCGGACGAAGCCGCCGACGCTGGCGACCTCGGCGACGCCTTCCGCCTTTGCAAGCGCGAACTTCAGATTCCAGTCCTGGATCGCGCGGGTGTCGGCGAGGTTCAGCTCTTTCGACATGACGGCGTATTGGTAGACCCAGCCGACGCCGGTGGCGTCCGGTCCCATCGTCGGCGTCACGCCCGCGGGGAGGCGCGCCGAAGCGCTGTTGAGGAATTCCAGCACGCGTGACCGCGCCCAGTAGATATCGGTGCCGTCCTCGAAGATCACATAGACAAACGACACGCCGAAGAACGAAAAGCCGCGCACCACCTTTGAACGCGGCACCGTCAGCATCGCCGTGGTCAAGGGGTAGGTGACCTGGTCCTCGATCACCTGCGGCGCCTGGCCGGGATACTCGGTATAAACGATCACCTGGGTGTCGGAGAGGTCGGGAATGGCATCCAGCGGCAGATGTGCCAGCGCATAGAGGCCGGCGGCGGTAGCGAAACCGGCGCCGAACAGTACCAGCAGCAGATTGCGCGCCGACCACGCGATCAGGCGGGCGATCATTGTTGCGCCCCCTCGGCAAAACCCTTCAGCGCGGCCTTCAGATTGCTTTCCGCATCGATCAGGAAGTTCGCCGAAACCACCACCGGCTCGCCTTCGCTGACGCCCTCCCGCACCTCCACATAACCGTCGCCGCGATGGCCGAGCTTGACTTCGCGGGGCTCGAAGCGGCCTTCGCCTCTGTCGATGAACACCGCCTGGCGCCGGCCGGTGTCCATTACGGCGCTCTCCGGAATCGTCAGCACCGGCGCGGAACTGCCGATGTCGATCTCGGCATCGACATACATGTCGTGGATCAGCACCAGATCGGGATTGGCAAGCTCGATCCGCAAGCGCCCGGTGCGCGTCTCCTTGTTGATCTGCGGATAGATGACGTTGATCTTCCCGGTGAATGTGCGGCCGGGAAAACCGCGAGCCCTAACGATCGCCGGTTGCCCGAGCGCGAGCATCCCAATGTCGCGTTCGGCGACGTCGATGATGGCCCAGAGCTGGCTATGGTCGGCGATCCGGAACAGCACGTCGCCCGGCTGGGCGCGCGCGCCTTCGATGGCGTTGCGTTCGAGCACGATGCCGTCACGCGGCGATGTCCATTCGACGGCAATGGGAACCGTCCGGCTTTTCTCCATCGCTGTTATGGCCGCATCGGGCACGTCGAGATTCATCAGCCGCTGCCGCGAACCCCTGCCATAGGCCGCGTCGCTGCCGATCGTCCGGGAATTGATGGTCGAAATGTATTCGGCCGCAGCCGACGAGATCGCCGGACTGTAGACTTCCATCAAGGGCTGGCCCTTGGCGACGTGGCTCCCGGTGGTGACGTTGGCGATCTTCTGGATATAGCTTTCGGCCCGCATCGCGATCACGGAGACGCGGCGCTCGTCGAGCTGGATGGTGCCCGGCGCGTGGATCGTGCTGCGGATAATGCGCGGCGCCGCAGGCTCCGACCTGACGCCGGTGCGCTGGATTTTCCCCGGCGACAATTTTACTGAACCGTCATCGCTGTCCTCGCCCTCATAGACGGGGATGTAATCCATCCCCATCGAATCCTGCTTGGGGGTGGGGGAGGTGTCCGGCAGTCCCATCGGGTTGCGGTAGTATTTGATCTTGCGCTCGGCCGGCGCCGCAGATGTCGCGGCCGTGCCGTGCGCGCTGTGGTCCTTCATGTCAGCCGCGGCAAAGCCGGCCACCCCGATTACGGAAATGCCGGCTATTGCGATCACGGCAACGCTGATCAGCGCACGCCAAAGGGCGCGCGAATGCTGCATCGTTTTCATCGTCGAAATTCCCTCAAGCTCACGTGGTCAGCCGCTAAGGCTGCATGCATGGCGGGCGCGGGAACGCGCCGCCGGGACGTCGGGCGTTAAGCCGAACGGACCAGGGAGCGGGGAGGTCTTGGCGGGGGATGTTGGCCGAGGCTGTCGGCCTCGGGGTCGCTGCCGGGCGCCAGCAGCCGGACCGTGACGGGCCGGATTTCAATCATTCCGACCGGCGATGGCGCGTGAAAATTGGTGACCATGCAAAGCGCCATTAGCGGGCACTGGTCGCAATCCATGGGCACGGATTTGTCCGGGCAGCATGGCATCTCGGCGGCCATTTCCGCCATCTCCGCCGCCACCGGCGCAGTCATGGCCACACCGTTGCCCGCATTCGCAGGCCGGGAAAGCGGCGCAAACACGAGCCCGGCGATCACAAAGATCGCCAGCAGTCGGGAAAGGTGGATCGAGATTTTCACAGGCGCATTTTCTCACGAACCGGCCGCCAAGGAAACCGCTGCGAACCCCTAACCGGATCACTAATGCGCCAGAATTCCGGAGCGGACGGCTTGATTTGCCTCAAATGGCCGACCGCTGGCGGGCGATCCAGCATCCCCGGATCCGGATGGGAGAGCCAAAACGGCACAAGCGCGCGCCGTGAACGCAAGGCCTCCGCGGAGGTTGCAAGCCAGCGCTATTCTACGGACTGTTGTGCCCTGGCAACAGTCCGGCACACAAGGCTCTGATACAGTCTCGGTACATTTACTGAGTCCTGAACGGATCTACCGGAGGTTACTGTGAAAAAACTGGTTGTTGCACTGCTCTTGGTCGCTGCGGGTACTGCCGGCGCATCTGCCGCGGACCTTGGCCCTCGGACCTATAGCAAGGCGCCCGTTGCGGTGGCCCCGATCTATAACTGGACCGGGTTTTACGTCGGTCTGAACGCCGGCGGCGCCTGGAATGACTCCAATCCGACCACCAGGACGCTGTTTCCGGTGGCATCCTACTTTGCCGACAGCAGCGTGACGGCCATTGGGATTGCCGGCGACCAGAAGGTCAATCGCTCCGGTTTCACCGGCGGCGTGACCGGTGGATACAACTGGCAGATCAACAATGCCGTGGTTGGCCTCGAGGCCGATTTCAACTATTTCGGCGTACGGGGATCGACCGCCAACACCACGGTCTATCCGTGCTGCGCGCCGACCTCCTTCACCATTAATTCGTCGGTATCCACCGACTGGTTGGCAACGGTTCGTGGGCGCGTCGGCTTTCTCGCAACGCCAGCCTTCCTGATCTACGGTACCGGCGGTCTTGCCGTCGCCAACGTGAAGGCCAACTACCTCTTCACCGATACCTTCGCGGCGGCCAATGAATCCGCCTCGATCTCTTCGACCCGGTATGGCTGGACCGCCGGCGTCGGTGGCGAATATGCCCTGATGAACGGTTGGTCGATCAAGGCCGAATATCTTTACGTCGATCTCGGCCGGGCCAGCACGACCAGCAACAACCTGTCGGTCTTTGCGGGTGCGACTCCCTTGCCGCTCCAGACCTTCACCCATACCGTCAATTTGACCTCGAACATCGGCCGGGTGGGCATCAACTACAAGTTCGGCGGCCCGGTCGTCGCCAAATATTGATTTGACGTCTGGATATTCCTGCTGACCGCAGCAGGCGAAAGCCCCGGCATCGCCGGGGCTTTTTTTTTTGTATCGATGGAAGGCGCAGCGCAAGCGCCAGAATGGCCTTCGTTCCCGCTCCACCGGATTACATTTCCGTAATCCGCCGTGCCCGCTTCGCCTGCCGCGGCGCCTCGACGCAGCACGGCTTCTTGAAGGGGCCCCGGCGGGCTTCCTACATCTGGGATGCCTGTCACGGCGCATCGCCGCGGCAGCAGGGAGACAAGTATGAGCTATTTCAAGACTGCCATTCTCTTGGCCGGTCTTACCGGCCTCTTCATGGGCGTCGGCTATCTCTTCGGCGGGGCCACCGGCGCCATGATCGCGCTTGTGATCGCCGCCGCGACCAATCTGTTCGCCTACTGGAACTCGGACCGCATGGTGCTGTCGATGTACGGCGCCCATGAGGTCGACCGGCAAACCGCGCCCGACCTTTACAACCTCGTGGCTGAGCTTGCCGGGCGCGCCGGCCTGCCGATGCCGCGCGTCTTCGTGATGGACGAGGCGCAGCCCAACGCGTTCGCCACCGGCCGCAATCCGCAGAACGCGGCGGTTGCCGTGACCACGGGCCTGATGCACTCGCTCAGCCGCGAGGAACTGGCCGGCGTGATCGCGCACGAGCTCGCGCACATCAAGAACCACGACACGTTGCTGATGACGATCACCGCGACCATTGCCGGCGCCATCTCGATGGTGGCGCAGTTCGGCGCGTTCTTCGGCGGCAACCGCGACAACAACCACGGCCCCGGCATCATCGGCTCGATCGCGATGATGATCCTGGCGCCGCTCGGCGCCATGCTGGTGCAGATGGCGATCAGCCGGACGCGCGAATACGCCGCCGACGATCTCGGTGCGCGCATCGTGGGTCAGCCGATGTGGCTTGCGTCTGCGCTGTCCAAGATTGCCGGCGCGGCGCACCAGGTGCCGAACATGGAGGCCGAGCGCAATCCGGCGACGGCGCACATGTTCATCATCAACCCGCTGTCGGGACACGGCGTCGACAATCTGTTCACGACGCACCCCTCGACCGAGAACCGCATCGCCGCCCTGCAGCAGCTCGCGGCGGAGTTGGGCGCGGGCAGCACGGCTTCCGCTGGTGCCGGTCGCAACACGCCGCGCCGCGGTCCGTGGGGCCGCCCCTCGGCCTCGCGCGGCCCTTGGGGATGAAGCTGTAGGTCTCCCACTTTCGTCATTCCGGGACGCGCCACTTGGCGCGGGCCCGGAATCCATTAGGCCGCATGCGCTGTCGCTCGCTGGATTCCGGGCTCTCGCTACGCGAGCCCTCAGATGCGCAATTGCGCATCGGGGAATGACGACGGAGAGATCTGCGACAAATTAACCCGACGGGCAAAATTACGCTTCCCTCGTCGGGCAAATCAGCGGTTTGAATCGTCGCGTCCCGCCCGACAAGAGGGGCGTTGCGCACGTCACGAACGCGCGGCGGGATGCGGTGGACGCTTGTTTGCGCTGAGACGACGGCGTGGATTAAGCGTACGGCAAAACCGTGTGGTCCTGGCGCCCGTTGCCGGCGTCAAGCTGTCGGAGAAGCGTGAGCGGAAACGATAGCGACGGAGTCAACAAGAACTCGTCTCCGGGGAGATCACGGCATAAGCCGTAAAGCCATTGCGCAGGGAAGGCCGGGTGTTCTCCGCTGCCCTGTATGCTCGTGTGCAGCCTACTTAGTGCAAACCGCACACGGGACCGCGGGTGCAGCGCGCACCCGGTCTTCCCTGCGCCCTCTCGATAAGAGGGCGGGAAGTTTCTGGCAAAGCTCGGGCGCAATGCGTCGCGGGAATAATTTTCGTCGTCCCGGCGAAGGCCGGGACCCATACGCCGCGGCCCATCAATTGGAGCGCTGGCGTTGGAGACCTTCTGCAAACAACATCCGCCGCGGAGTATGGGTCCCGGCGTTCGCCGGGACGACGTGTGGAGAGCCAGTCGCCGCGACCTAACTAGAACGCCGTATACCCGCCATCGATCACAAAGCAATCCGCCGTATGATATGACGACGCCTGGCTCATGATGTACACCGCGATGCCGCCGAAATCGCTGGGCTCGCCGAACCGGCGCACCGGAATGCGCGGCATCACGTTGGCGACGAACTTGTCATTCGCCATGATGCCCGCCGTCATGTCGCTCTTGATCCAGCCGGGCAGGATCGCGTTCGCGGTGACGCCGTGACGCGCGAGTTCGACCGCGAGCGCGCGGCACAATGCGTTCAGTGCGGCCTTGGTGCCGGCGTAGTGCTCGTTGCGCGCGGTGCCGAACAGGGAGGCGAGACTCGAGGTCGCGACCAGACGGCCGAACTTGTCGCCGCCTTCCGCGCGCTCGGTCATGTGGCGGGCGGCGGCCTGGAACACGTGGAAGACGCCGTCGAGATTGGTCGCGAACATTTTTCGCCATTCCTCCTCGGTGCGGTCGATGAAGGCGCGCCGTCCGCCGCCGCCGATGCCGGCATTGGCAAAGCAACCGTCGACGCGGCCGAGCGCATCCAGCGTGGCCTTCATCGCAGCCTTGACGGAGGCGGGGTCACTGACGTCGCAGATGCGGGTGTCGACCTTGCCGGGACCCTTGGCGAGGCTTGCTGCCGCGCTCGCATTCTTGTCGGCGTTGCGGCCCCAGATCGAAACGGTGCATCCGGCCGCATTCAGCGCTTGCGCGATGCCGAGACCGATGCCGCCATTACCGCCGGTGACGACAGCGACACGGCCGGAGAGGTCGAAAATGCTCATGAATGTATCCCTTGGGTGTTTCCATTTGGTCTGGCGCGCGTTAGGGCATGATCCGGAAAAGTGGACGCCGGTTTTCCGACAAGAATCATGCCCAAGACAACAAGGTTTGCGCCCAGTGGTGGGCAGAGGTTCAGTCCGACCATGGACAAGCCCGTCAGGAAAATCAAATATGGGCCCAGACAACACATCCGACCCATCGCGCAAGCCTGATAGCGCGTAAACACAACTCGCGAGGAAACAAATGCAGTTCAAGCACGTCACGCTCGATTTCGATGGCTCGGTCGCCATTTTGAAACTCGACCACCAGGAGGTCATGAACGCGGTTTCGATCGACATGCTGGGCGGCCTCGGCGAGGCGCTGGATGCGATCGAGGACAGGAAGGCGGAGGTGCGCTGCCTTGTGATCACGGGGGCCGGCCGCGCGTTCTGTACGGGTGCCAATTTGCAGGGCCGCAACAACGCCAAGCCGGGCCGGGTCAATGCCGGCGCGGCGCTGGAAACCGCGTTTCATCCGTTCCTGCGCCGCCTGCGCAACCTGCATTGCCCGATCGTGACCGCCGTCAACGGCCCCGCCGCCGGCGCCGGCATGAGCTTCGCGCTGATGGGCGACATGATCCTGTGCGCGCGCTCGTCCTACTTCCTGCAGGCGTTCCGCCGCATCGGCCTGGTGCCGGATTGCGGATCGACCTGGTTGTTGCCGCGGATGATCGGCAAGGCGCGCTCGGTCGAGCTGTCGCTGATGGGCGAACGGCTGCCGGCGGAAAAGGCGCTGGAATGGGGCCTCGTCAACCGCGTCCATGACGATGCGGTCTTGATGGAAGAGGCGATGAAGCTGGCGCAGGATCTTGCCAATGGTCCCACGATCGCGCTGTCGCTGATCCGAAAACTCTATTGGGACAGCCCGGAAAACTCCTACGAGGAGCAGCTCAACCTCGAATTCGAGTCGCAACGCATCGCGGGCTCGGCGGAAGATTTCAAGGAAGGCGTCACCGCGTTCCTTGAAAAGCGCCCCGCCAAGTTCAGGGGCAAATGATCGAGGCCGAACTCGGACGCTGCGTCGCCGCCTGGTATCCGGGCGCGACCGGCGTCACTGGCGCGGCAAAACTTTCCGGCGGCGCCAGCCAGGAAACCTGGACGTTCGACATCGTGCACCCGGGCGGCACTGTCGGCGCGATCCTGCGCCGTGCGCCGCCGGGCTATGGCGCGTCACCCGGCCGCGCCGCAGGGCTCGACGCGGAAGCAACGCTGATGCAGCTCGCGCACGACGCTGGCCTGCCGTCGCCGCGCGTGATGCATGTCTTGAAGCCCGAGGACGAACTCGGCACCGGCTTCATCATGCAGCGGATCGAGGGCGAGACCATCGCGCGAAAAATTCTGCGCGACGAACAATTCGCACAAGCGCGCCCGATACTGGCGCGCCAGCTTGGTGGGGTGGTCGCGGGCATCCACGGCTTGCCGGCGGCAAAACTGCCAAAGCTGCGCGAGATGACGGCGACAAAGGAAATCGCCGATCTCGATCGGGAGTATCGCAGTTTTGGCCGGCCGCGTCCGGTGTTCGAGCTGGCACTGCGCTGGCTGCGCGAACGCGATCCCGGCCCGTCAAGGGAAGTAACGCTGGTGCACGGCGATTTTCGCCACGGCAACCTCATCATCGGGCCCGACGGCGTCCGCGCCGTGCTGGATTGGGAGCTGGCGCATTTCGGCGACCCGATGGAGGATTTGGGATGGATCTGCGTCAACTCCTGGCGCTTTGGCGAGATCGACAAGCCGGTCGGCGGCTTTGGTTCGCGCGAGGACCTGTTCGCCGGCTATGAAGCGGCCGGGCGCAAGGCCGATCCCGACCGCGTGATGTTCTGGGAAGTGATGGGCACGCTGCGCTGGGGCATCATGTGCTGCGGCATGATGCAGCGGTTTCGCCAAGGCCCCGATCATTCGATGGAGCGCGCCATGATCGGCCGCCGCTCGTCGGAGACGGAGATTGATTTGCTGAGATTGCTAGCCCCGAGGGGGAAATAAGATGCAGGACGAACCGACACCCACCGAACTGATCAAGGCGGTCGCGGAGTTTCTGCGCAACGAGATCACGCCCGCCATCAAGGGCCACAACGCCTTCAAGCTCCGCGTCGCCATCAACGGGCTCGATCTGGTGACGCGGCAACTGGCGCTGGAAGGCGATAGCGATAGCGCAGAGGCCGCGCGGCTCAAGCAACTGCTCGGCATCGACGGTGCGCTGCTCGACCTCAACCGCGCGCTGTCGGATAAAATTGCCAAGGGCGAAGTCGATCTGCAGACGCCGGGGCTGGCCGATCATCTCTGGCAAACCACGATGGACAAGCTCGCGGTCGATCAGCCGAACTACGCGTCGTACAAGCGGGAGTTGGGGAATAAGTAGGGTAGGCACGATTCTATCGTCATGACCGGCTTGTCCCGGCCATCCACGACTTGGCGTCTGCAACGAAAGACGTGGATGCCCGGGACAAGCCCGGGCATGACGGAGAGAGTGAATTTACTTCCCCAGCCATTTCGGCGCGCGCTTCTCCGAAAACGCCTTCGGTCCCTCGATGTAATCCTGCGAGGCCGCCATCGCCTTCACCGCCGGGTATTCGCGCTGTTCGGCGATCGCCTGTTCCAGCGAGACCGCCATGCCCTTCTGGATCGCTTGTTTGGAGGCGCGGATCGACATCGGCGAGTTCTTGGCGATGGTCTCGGCCCAGCGCTCAGCGGCCGCCAGCGCTTCGCCGGCAGGAACCACTTCATTGACGAAACCGAGTTCAAGGCCCTCCTTGGCCGAGACGTGGCGCGCAGTCAGGATCATGCCCATGGCGCGCTTCATGCCGATCTGGCGCGGCAGCCGGTGCACGCCGCCGGCAAGCGCAGCAAGGCCGACGCGCGGTTCGGGCAATGCGAAGGTGGCATTCTCCGAGGCAATGATGAGGTCGCAGGCCAGCGCGATCTCGAACCCGCCGCCCATCGCGACGCCGTTGACGGCGGCGATGATCGGCTTGTCGCAGTCGAACCGCGAGGTGAGGCCGGCAAAGCCGCCCTTGTCCCAGCCGCGCTTGCCGCCGGCCGCCTGCCATTTCAGATCGTTGCCGGCGCAAAAGGCCTTGTCGCCGGCGCCGGTGACGATTGCGACCCACTGGTCGGGATCGGCGGAGAAATCGTCGAACACCTTGTTGAGTTCGAAATGCGCGTCGATATGCAGCGCATTGTACACTTCGGGGCGATTCAACGTGATGATCGTGATCGGACCCTTGCGTGTGACCTTGGAGAATTTGAGATCCATGTTCGCTCCCGCTGTTTTTCTGTGACGAGGAATAATAGCGCGGTGCCAGCCGCCGGAACCCATTCAATTACGCAAGCGAGCCGCGCGTCACAAGCGATATTCCGTTGCTTGACTTAGGCATGCTCTTCCAACCTTAATCGTAATGCGCCGCCTGGTCCGGCTAGCCACTAAACACAATAAACGACATTTTCGGGAGAGACCGCCGTGGATTTTGCATTGCCCGCCGACCTCGTCGCTTACCTCGACGAACTCGACAAGTTCATCGCGCGCGAGATCAAGCCGCTGGAAGAGGCCGACGACAACATCCGCTTTTTCGACCATCGCCGCGAATGGGCGCGCACCGATTTCGACAAGGGCGGTTTGCCGCGGCATGAATGGGAAGCGCTGCTGCGCAAGGCCAAGAACCTCGCCGATGCCGCCGGGCACTTGCGGTTTGCGATCCCGAAGCGCTACGGCGGCAAGGACGGCTCCAACCTCTGGATGGCCGTGATCCGCGAGCATTTCGCGTCCCAGGGACTGGGCCTGCACAACGATCTGCAGAACGAGCATTCGATCGTCGGTAACCTCCCGATCGTGACCATGCTCGACCGCTATGGCACCGACGAACAGAAGGCGATGATCGACGGTTCGATCACCGGGAAGTACCGCATCACCTTTGGTCTCACGGAACCCGAGCACGGCTCCGACGCTACCCATATGGAAACAAGGGCGGTGCCGGCGACCCGTGACAACGTCAAGGGCTGGATCGTCAACGGCCAGAAGATGTGGACCACGGGCATGCATGTGGCGACGCATTGCGCGCTGTTCGCCCGCACCTCAGGCAATGACGGCGACGCGCGCGGCATCACCTGTCTCCTGGTGCCGGCCAAAGCCGAGGGCGTGAAGGTCGAGGAATATATGTGGACCTTCAACATGCCGACCGATCACCCCCGCGTCAGTTTTACCGACGTGTTCGTGCCTGATGACGCGCTGTTCGGCGAGGTCGGCCGCGGCCTGTCGCTGGCGCAATGCTTCGTGCATGAGAACCGCATCCGGCAGGCGGCGAGTTCGCTCGGCGCTGCCGTCTATTGCATTAACGAAAGCGTCAAATACGCGCGCGAGCGAAAGCCGTTCGGCAAGGCGCTGGCCGAGAACCAGGCGATCCAGTGGCCGCTGGTGGAACTCGCTACACAAGCCGAGATGCTGCGGCTGTTGATCCGCAAGACGGCGTGGGAAATGGACAAGCTGACCCAGGCGGAGGTCGAGCACACACTCTCCGACAGGGTCTCGATGTGCAATTTCTGGGCAAATCGCCTCTGCTGCGAAGCCGCCGACCGCGCCATGCAGGTCCATGGCGGCATGGGTTATTCGCGCCACAAACCGTTCGAGCACATCTACCGCCACCACCGCCGCTACCGCATCACCGAAGGCAGCGAGGAAATCCAGAAGCGGAAAGTCGCGGGATTCCTGTTCGGGTATATGGGGGCAGGGAAGCATTGAGGGGAGTGATGGGCCTCACTCTATCAACACGTCGTCCCGGCCTTGAGCCGGGACCCATAACCACAGGGCGCAGTGTGAGGCACTATATTCAAACAAGGCAACGAACAGCTTGCTGCAATTATTGAAAGCACGGCGTATGGGCCCCGGCTCAAGGCCGGGGCGACAAGAGAGATCAATTCACCTGCCGGTCCTTCCCCGTCCAATACGGGTCGCGCAAACTCCGCCGCAAAATCTTGCCCGACGGATTGCGCGGCAGCGCCTCGAGAAAATCCACCGACTTCGGTGTCTTGAAGCCGGCAATGCGTTCGCGGGTGAAGTTGATGATGTCGGCGGAAGTAGCTTGCTTGCCCGGCTTCATCACCACGATCGCCTTGACCGCTTCGCCCCATTTGTCGTCGGGGATGCCGATGACAGCGGCTTCGGCGACGTCAGGGTGATCGCAGATCGCGCTCTCGACTTCGGCGGGATAGATGTTCTCGCCGCCGGAGATGATCATGTCCTTGATGCGGTCGTGGATGTAGAGGTAGCCATCCTTGTCCATGTAGCCGGCATCGCCGGTGCGCAGCCAGCCGTCGCGGTCGAGCGTCTTGGCGGTGGCTTCCGGCAGGTTCCAGTAGCCGACCATGTTGGAGCCCGAACGCGTGGCGATCTCGCCGACTTCACCGACCGGCAACCGCGTGCCGTCGGCGTCGAGGATCGCAAGCTCAATACCGGGCAGGGCCTTGCCGGCCGAGCGCATGCGGTCGAGGCCCTCGATATGGTCCTCCGGCGGCAGCGCCACGATGGTGCCTGTCGTTTCGGTCATGCCGTACATCTGCACAAAGCCGCATTTGAAGACTTCGATGCATTCCTTCAGCAGCGCCGCCGGTATAGGCGAGGCGCCGTAGAGCATGTATTTCAGCCGCGAGAAATCGACCTGTCTCGCGCGCGGCTGCCGGACCACGAACTGCATCGCGGCCGGCACCATGAACAGCTTTGTAATTCCGGACTGCTCGAAGAAATCCAGCACCTTGGTGGGATCGAACTCGCGCGCGATCACGCCCTTGGCGCCGTGATAGAGCCCCATCACGCCCCAGCCGGAGCCGCCGATGTGAAAGATCGGCATCGCCACCAGCGAGACGTCGTCGGTCGACCATTTGTTCCAGTCGGGCTTCTCGGCTTCGTTGCCGGTCTGCACCAGGTTGAGGAAATTGGCGTGCGACAGCATCGCGCCCTTCGGCTTGCCTGTCGTGCCCGACGTGTAGAGCTGGATCGCGACGTCCTTGGGGCTGATCGGCACCTTGGGGTCATCGCCGCTCTGCGCATCGCGCCACGCCGTGAAATCCGGCCATTCCGGTGCGCCACCTTCGGTGGTGATGACGGTGCGGAGGTCAGGCAGCTGCGGCTTGATGTTGCGGGCTTGCGTGATGAACTCCGGTCCGACGAACAGCATCGGCGCCCGGCAGTCCGCGACGATGAAGGCGACCTCGGGGCCGGCCAGCCGCCAGTTCACCGGCGCCATCACCACATTGGCCTTCATCGCGCCCATCAGCAGTTCGAAATAGATGTCGCTGTTCTTGCCGAGATAGGCGATGCGCTCGCCCGGCTTGACGCCAAGTGCGATCAGCGCATTCGCGACGCGGTTGGTCTTGATGTCGAACTCGGCGAAGCTGGTCTGACGTCCCTCGAATTCATAGACCAGCGCATTGCCGCGGCTCCTGGCGCGCTCGCGCACCATCTCGGCAAGGTTTGCCGGCGCTTGTGTGGCGGACATGTTTCTCCCGTCGTGTCTTATTTTCGTTGCACCGAGTTTGGCGGTATCCGCCAGCAAAAACAATACGGCATGGCTGGCGTTCCCCGGATGCTGCGCAGCGCGCCGCACTTGCGGCGTGGTGCGCTGCTGCGCCGGGGTCCATCTGTGTTGCAGCGAATTGGGTCCCGGCTCTGCGGAGCAGCGTTGCACGCTGCACCGCGTCCGGGACACGAGATAACGTCACCCTCTCGCCGCGCGGTCCTTTTCGTTCTGCGCCTTGATCGAATCGCGCGCATGCTCCCAGTCGGCATCGGACCACTCGCGCAGCTCGTAGAAGTTTCCGCCGGTTGCCAGCGCCTGTGCGCCGTCCATCGCAATGGTCTCACCGTTGATCCAGTCGCAACCGCCCGAGATCAGGAACACGGCAAGGTTCTGCAATTCTTCCATCTTGCCGACGCGGCCCATCGGATTTCTGGCGATGGTGCGTGCACCGGGTTCATCGCCCGGGTTGAGACGCTTGCTCATGCCCTCGGTCGGAATTTCGCCGGGCGCGATGGTGTTGAGGCGAATGCCGTATTTGCCCCATTCCATCGCCAGCGACATGGTCATGGCATGGATCGCCGATTTGCTCATCGCCGACGGCACCACATAGGGCGAACCGTTGCGGACCCAGGTCACGGTGACCGACACCACATTGCCGCGCTGCTTCTCGGCAATCCAGCGGCGGCCGATAGCGTGGGTGACATAGAACGTGCCGTGCATCACGATATTGGCAATCGCGTCGAAGCCGCGTGGCGTCAGGTCCTGGGTGCGCGAGACGAAATTACCGGCGGCGTTGTTGATGAGATCGGTGAGCGGACCGCCGGTCCAGATCTGTTCGATCATCTCGTCGACCGCAAGCGCGTTGCGGATATCGACGCCGTGGCTGACCACACGTCCGCCGTGCAGATCCATCAATTCGGTCGCGGTCTCGTCGCACACGCTCTTGCGACGGCCGCAGATATGGACCTCGGCGCCAAGCTCAAGGAATCGCGCTGCCATGGATTTGCCGAGGCCGGTACCGCCCCCGGTCACGAGAATGCGTCGCCCGGCGAGAAGCTGATCGTTGAACATCGTTTCCACCCGAAAGGAATTGCTGTTAATTGGTCGATTGACTAAATCCGGACAACGCCGTTCTGTAAAGCGATAACAGCGAATAGCAGTGGAGGAGAATTCTCATGGAGCAGCGCGTTTCGATATCGATTTCGGACGGCATTGCCGACGTCCGGCTGGTACGAGCGGACAAAATGAACGCGCTCGATGCCGCGATGTTCGAGGCGATTGTCGCTGCAACTGAACGGCTTGCGCATGAAAAAGGGGTCCGGGCGGTAGTATTGTCCGGCGAAGGTCGGTCGTTCTGCGCCGGCCTCGATATGGGCCGTTTCGCCGCGATGAAGGAGCAGGGCGGTAACGGGATCGCCGGCGGAGAGAAGCGCGACCTTTCCGCGCGCACCCATGGCCTCGCCAATTTTCCACAGCAGGCGGTGTGGGGCTGGCGGCAACTTCCGGTGCCGGTGATTGCGGCGATTCAGGGCGTCGCCTTCGGCGGCGGGTTCCAGCTCGCGCTCGGCGCCGACATGCGCTTCCTCACCCCTGATGCACGGATGTCGATCATGGAAATCAAGTGGGGCCTGGTGCCTGATATGGCGGGCACGCCGATCCTCGCAAGCCTCGTGCGCGACGATATCCTGCGCGACCTCACCTACACCGGGCGCATCTTCTCGGCGCAGGAAGCGATGAGCTATGGCCTTGCAACGCGGATCTGCGACGACCCGCGCGCCGCGGCCTTCGAGGTTGCGCGTGAGATCGCCGGCAAGAGCCCCGACGCGATCCGCGCCGCCAAGCGAATGCTCAACAATTTGTCCGTCGATCCCGGCCCGGCATTGCTTGCCGAATCCGTTGAGCAGATGAAGCTGATGGGCGGTCCCAACCAGCAGGAGGCCGTGCGCGCCAATCTGGAGAAGCGGGCACCGAAGTTTGCGGATATCTAGCTTCTCGCCGTCATGGCCGGGCTTGTCCCGGCCATCCACGTCTTCTTTTCGAAAACAGAAGCAAGACGTGGATCACCGGGACAAGCCCGGTGATGACGGAAACACTCAGTGGTCTCTAATAATGAAAACAAAGCAATGACCGAAACATCCCCCTTCCTCGGCATCATCAGCGGCGAGCGCCGGCGCGAGCACGCCGAGGTCGCCGAGCGCACCGACCGCATCGCCAGCGGCCTGCATCAGCTCGGTGTCAAGCCGGGCGACAGCGTATGCATGCTGATGCGCAACGACATCGCCTTCATCGAGGCCGCTTATTCCGCGATGCGGCTCGGCGCTTACGGCGTTCCCGTGAACTGGCACTTCAAGCCGGAGGAAATCAACTACGTGCTGGAGGATTCCGGCACTTCGGTGTTGATCGCGCATGCCGACATGCTGCATCAGCTGCGGGACGCGATTCCGTCGGGCGTCACCGCGCTCAGCGTGCCGACGCCGCCGGAAATCCTGGCCAACTACAAGATCAACCCCGATCATCTCTCAACGCCGGATTTCGCGATCGACTTCGAATCCTGGCTCCGGCAGCAGCCGCGCTATGACGGGCCGGTGGTGCCGCAGCCGCAGAACATGATCTACACCTCGGGCACCACGGGCCACCCGAAGGGCGTGCGCCGCTTTGCACCGACGCCGGCGCAGAGCGCCAATGCCGAAGCCATGCGAGCGATGATTTACGGCCTCAAGCCGGGCGCGCGCACGATCCTGCCGGGGCCGCTGTATCACTCCGCGCCGAACTCGTTCGGCCTGCGCGCCGGACGGCTTGGTGGCGCGCTGATATTGATGCCGCGCTTCGAGCCGGAGGAATTTCTGCGGCTGATCGAAACCGAGCGGGTCGACACGATCTTCATGGTGCCAACCATGTTCATCCGGCTGATGAAGCTGCCGGAGGAAGTGCGCAGGAGGTACGACGTGTCGTCACTGCGGCATATCATTCACGCCGCCGCGCCCTGTCCGGCCGACGTCAAGCGCGCGATGATCGAATGGTGGGGACCGGTGATCTACGAATTCTACGGCTCGACCGAATCCGGCGCCGTCACCTTTGCCAATTCCGAGGACGCGCTGAAGAAGCCCGGCACCGTCGGCAAGATATCGCCGGGCGCTGAACTGCGCTTCATCGGCGATGACGGGCGCGTGTTGCCGCCGGGCGAGATCGGCGAAATCTATTCGCGGATATCCGGCAATCCGGATTTCACCTACCACAACAAACCGGAGAAGCGTTCCGAGATCGACCGCGAGGGATTCATTACCTCGGGCGATGTCGGCTATATCGATCAGGACGGCTATGTCTTCATCTGCGACCGCAAGCGCGACATGGTGATTTCGGGCGGCGTCAACATCTACCCGGCGGAAATCGAAGCCGCACTGCACGCCGTGCCTGGCGTCCATGACTGCGCGGTGTTCGGCATTCCCGACGAGGAGTTCGGCGAAGCGTTGATGGCGGTCGTGGAGCCGCAACCGGGCGTGACGCTTGATGTCGCCGCGGTCCGCGCCCAGCTGAAGACCTCGCTGGCCGATTACAAGGTGCCCAAGCACGTCGAAATCCAGGCCAATCTGCCGCGGGAAGATTCCGGCAAGATCTTCAAACGCCGCCTGCGCGATCCCTATTGGGAGCGGGCAGGGCGGCGGATTTAGGGGGCGCGCTCCTCAGGAGGAGGTCGGTTAGTTTCTGCACCGCCTCCATCTTTATCTTGCACTGCGGCAAAAAACTTGCACACTCCAGAACTTGCCGGGCAAGCCCTCTGGAGTAGCAAGCCATGTCACCCCAGACCATGCCTTCCGATCCTGAAGTCCGTGCCAATCGCGTCGAAGACGCGGAGGACGCCCGGCTGAGGAACGATATCAGGCTGCTCGGGCGCATTCTCGGCGATACTGTGCGTGACCAGGAAGGCGCCGACGTCTTCGGCCTGGTCGAGCGTATCCGGCAGACCTCGATCCGGTTCCATCGCGACGACGACAAGCCGGCGCGGCGCGAGCTCGAACAGATCCTCGACAGCATGTCGATTAGCCAGACGGTGCGGATCGTGCGCGCCTTCAGCTATTTCTCGCATCTGGCCAACATTGCCGAAGACCAGAACAACATCCGCCAGATGCGGGCGCGGACCGGGCCGGGCGGGGCGCCGCGCGCCAGCATGCTGGCCCAGACCCTGGCGCACGCGCGCACGGCCGGCATCAGCGCCGCCGATCTGCGCAAGTTCTTTGCAAGCGCCCAAGTCAGTCCGGTCCTCACGGCCCATCCGACCGAAGTCCGCCGCAAGAGCACGATCGACCGCGAAATGGAGATCGCCGCGCTGCTCGACCGCAAGGAGCGGGTGCAACTGACGCCCGATGAGGTCGAGGCCAGCGACGAGCAATTGCGCCGCGCGGTGCTGACGTTGTGGAAGACCAACCTCTTGCGCCGGACCAAGCTCACGGTGCTCGACGAGGTCGCCAATGGCCTGTCGTTCTACGACTACACGTTCCTGCATGAGGTGCCGCGGCTGCATTGCGCGCTGGAGGACCGGCTGAACGAGGGCGACAGCTCGAGGGGCGAACTGGCTTCGTTTCTCAAGATGGGAAGCTGGATCGGCGGCGACCGCGACGGCAATCCGTTCGTGACCGCCGACGTGGTGCGCGGGACGCTGAAATTGCAGTCCAGCCGGGTGCTGCGGTTTTATCTGGAGGAATTGCATCTCCTCGGCGCCGAATTGTCGATGGCGGCGCATCTGGCCGATGTTTCCAAGGATTTGCGTGTCCTTGCGGAGCGCTCGCCGGATAAGTCGCCGCACCGAAGCGGCGAGCCCTATCGTCTTGCGGTATCCGGCATCTACGCGCGCCTCACCGCGACCGCGACGCGGCTGGACGTGGAGACCAGACGCCCGGCGGTCGGCGAGGCCGCGCCTTACTCCGATGTCGCGGAATTCAAGGCCGATCTCGATATCCTCTATCGCTCGCTGATCTCGAACAATTCCGGCGTGATTGCGCGCGGGCGATTGCGCCTGTTGCGCCGGGCCGTGGATTGCTTCGGTTTCCACCTCGCGAGCCTCGATATCAGGCAAAATTCGGCGGTGCACGAACGCACCGTCGCGGAGTTGATCGACGCGGCGATGCCCGGCATGTCCTATCTGGCGTTGAACGAGGAGGCGCGGATCGCCTTGCTCGTCAAGGAACTCGGCAACGCGCGTCCGCTGACGTCGGCCTTTGTGAAATACAGCGAGGAGACAATCGGCGAACTCGCGCTATTCCATGCCGCCGCCGACGCGCATGCCCGTTATGGTTCCGCCGCGATCCCCCAGTGCATCATCTCCATGTGCAAGGGGGTGTCCGACATGCTGGAAGTCGCGCTGCTGCTGAAGGAAGCCGGCCTCGTTCGCCCCTCGGGCCGTTGCGCGATCAACATCGTGCCGCTGTTCGAGACCATCGAGGACCTTCAGGGCTCCAGCGGCATCATGGACCGCATATTGTCGCTGCACGATTACCGCAAACTGGTCGACAGTCGCGGCGCGATTCAGGAAGTGATGCTCGGCTATTCCGACAGCAACAAGGACGGCGGCTTTGTCACGTCGGGCTGGGAACTCTACAAGGCCGAAATCGGCCTGATCGAGGTGTTCGAACGCCATCACGTCCGCCTGCGGCTGTTCCACGGCCGCGGCGGATCGGTCGGCCGCGGCGGCGGACCGAGCTATGACGCGATTATCGCGCAGCCCGGCGGCGCGGTGAACGGCCAGATTCGCATCACCGAGCAGGGCGAGATCATCTCCAGCAAATATTCCAACGCCGAAGTCGGCCGCAACAATCTCGAAATTCTGACGGCGGCGACGTTGGAGGCGAGCCTGCTGCAGCCGAAGCACAGCGCGCCGCGTCCGGAATATCTGAAGGCCATGGAGGAATTGTCCGCACTGGCCTTCAGGGCTTATCGCGGGCTGGTCTACGAGACCGAGGGCTTCGCCGACTACTTCTGGGGCTCCACCGTCATCAACGAGATCGCCACGCTCAACATCGGCAGCCGCCCGGCTTCACGCAAGAAAACCCGCGAGATCGAGGATCTGCGCGCGATTCCCTGGGTGTTCAGCTGGGCGCAATGCCGCCTGATGCTGCCGGGTTGGTATGGCTTTGCCAGCGCGGTGGAGACCTGGATTGCGGAACATCCCGAGCAGGGCATGCCGTTCCTGCAGGAGCTCTATCGCGAATGGCCGTTCTTCCGGATGCTGTTGTCGAACATGGACATGGTGCTGGCCAAGAGCTCGATCGCGATCGCCTCGCGCTATGCCGAACTGGTGCCTGACGTGGCGCTGCGCGAAAGCATTTTCGGGCGCATCCGCGGCGAGTGGCATAGCTGTATCGATTTGCTGCTGAAGATCATGCAGCAGGAGCGCCTGCTGCAGAGCAACCCGCTGCTTGAGCGCTCGATCCGCAACCGCTTTCCCTATCTCGACCCGCTCAACCATGTGCAGGTCGAACTGCTGAAGGAGCACCGCGCACAAAACCCCGACGAGCAGGTGCTGCGCGGCATTCAGATCACCATCAACGGCGTTTCGGCGGGATTGCGCAATAGCGGGTAGGAAGCGGCGAATAGCGAATGGCGAGTAGCGAATGGAAAAGTCCCCATTCGCTATTCGCCACTCCCCATTCGCCTCCTCAGCTCACGGCTTCATCGCGCCCTGCGCACTGGTGTAGACGGCGTAGAGCGATGACGAGCCGCAGATGTAGAGCCGGTTACGCTGCATGCCGCCGAAGCACAGGTTTGCGACCGTCTCCGGGACGTGGATCTTGCCGAGCAGATCGCCGTCGGGCATGTAGCAGCGCACGCCGTCCTCGTTCGGATCGCCCCAACCCACGGAGCACCACAGGCGCCCGGCGGTGTCGCAGCGAAGCCCGTCGGTAATGCTGGGCTTGGGCATCTCGGCAAAGACCTTGCTGTTCGAGAGTTTTCCGCCCGCGAGATCCACATCGAACACGCGGATATGTGACGGGTTGTCCGGCCCGTCGGTGAAGCCGGTGTCGCAGATATAGAGCTTCTTCTCGTCGGGCGAGAAGCAAAGGCCGTTGGGCTGCACGAAGTCATCGACGACCATCTTGATGTCGCCGGATTTCGGATCGACCCGGTAGACATTCTTCTTGTCCTGCTCGGCATCGGCTTTGATGCCCTCATAAAAGCCGCCGATACCGTAGGCCGGATCGCAGAACCAGATCGAACCATCGGCCGCGACGACCGCGTCGTTCGGCGAGTTCAGCTTCTTGCCATTGTACTTGTCGGCGATGATGGTGATCGAGCCGTCGAGTTCGGTCCGGGTCACCCGTCGGCCGCTATGTTCGCAGGTGATCAGGCGTCCTTCCCGATCGATGGTGTTGCCGTTCGAATTCATCGATGGTTGGCGGTAGACGCTGACGTGACCGTCATCCTCCGAGAAGCGCATGATGCGGTTGTTGGGAATGTCGGAGAACAGCACGTAGCGGCCGGCCGGGAAGTAAACCGGCCCCTCGGCCCAGCGGAAGCCGGTTGCGACGCGCTCGACGGCCATGGTGCCGGCAAAGGCCGGGAAACCGGTAGGCCCGAACGAAACCCCCTTCTTTTTCATCGACTCGAGGCGGGCATCCGGATAGCGGGCGCCGGGTAGCGGACCCAGGGGCAGCGGGCCGGTTGACGGGGTTGGGACACCCGATTGGCCCAGCGGGGCCACGCTTGCCGCGGAGGCCGCTGTCATGGTTACGGCCGTGGTGGCCAGCACGGTTGCACCGCGCAAGAGCGCACGGCGATCCAGTCCGTTCGCCTTGGCGCCAGTTGAGTGAGGCTTTTGGGGTAGCGGAGTTGTCATTTTTTCCTCCCAGTTTTTCGTTGGAAGGAGATCATGTTCCCGCAATTGGGCATAAAGCAGGCGGGTTTCGTCGAACAACCTGGGGATGAAGCGGAAGTAGCGTCCTTATGCCGGAGCCGGGCCAGCTTTGTAGGGTGGGCAATGCTGGTCGTGCGAATGCGCGCCCGATGACAGACCCCGCGTGCCCACCATCGTTCTGCGATGGATCGGTGGGCACGGCGCTGTCGCGCCTTTGCTCATCCTACGTTGTCGCGCTCAGATCGGATCCCAGGTGAAGACGTCCGCCGAGCGATCGAGCTTGGAGAATGATCCCTTCAGCGCCGGCATGCCGTGCTCGGCGATGGTCTGCGGCGTCCAGCCTTCGCTGCGGTGAACCGAGCGCACCGGACGATGCTGGCCGAACAGGAAAATTTCATTCATGCGCACACCGAAAATTTGTCCGGTGACGTCCTTGGCGTCGTCGCTGAGCAGATGGGCGCAGACCGGCGCGATCTTCTCCGGTCCCATCTGCTGGATCTTCGCGACGCGTGCCTTCTCGGCCTCGGTCTCGGTCGGGATGGTGCCGATCATGCGGGTCCAGGCGAACGGCGAGACGCAGTTCGAGCGGACGTTGAAGCGGCCCATGTCGAGCGCGATCGACTTGGACAGGCCCACGATGCCGAGCTTGGCGGCCGCGTAGTTGGCCTGGCCGAAATTGCCGATCAGCCCAGAGGTCGAGGTGAAGTGCACGAAGGAGCCGCTCTCCTGTTCGCGGAACAGCCGCGCCGCGGCGTGGCTGACATAGAACGAACCCATCAGATGCACCTTGATGACGGATTCGAAGGCTTCGACGCTCATTTTATGGAAGATCATGTCGCGCAGGATGCCGGCATTGTTGACGACGCCGTCGAGCCGGCCGAAATGATCGGTCGCCGTCTTCACGATCTTGCTCGCGGGGATCGCTTCCGCCACCGACTCGAAATTGGCGACCGCGGTGCCGCCGCGCTTCTTGATTTCTTCCACCACTTCCTCGGCGGGAGCTGCGCTGTTGCCCGCGCCGTCGGCGGCAACGCCGGGATCGTTGACTACGACTTTTGCCCCTTCGGCGGCGCAGAGCAGGGCGATCTCCCTGCCGATGCCGCGGCCCGCGCCGGTGACGATGATGACTTTGTCCTGCAGTGATTTGGCCATGGTGGTTCTCCGTCCTGTTTGTCGATAGCTGAAGGAAGCTCGGTCTTGTCATGCGCGGGCTTGACCCGCGCATCCATCCTTCTTCGGAAGATGATGGATTGCCGGGTCAAGCCCGGCAATGACAGATCAGACCTTTCACTTCTCGTTCGTAAAAATGATCGTGCCGGACGCCGCGAACATGCCGCCGACGCCGTGGCACACCGATATCCTGGCGTCCTTGACCTGCGCCGGCGCGATGCCGCGCATTTGCCGCACACTCTCCTGCAGCGCGTACATGCCGTACATGCCCGAATGCATGTAACTCAGTCCGCCGCCATTGGTGTTGAGCGGCAGCTTGCCGCCGGGGCGCGTGTTGCCCTCGGCGATGAACTTACCGGCTTCTTCGTGCGGCATGAAGCCGAGATCGCCGAGACCGAACAGCGGCAGATGCGCGAAGGCGTCGTAGATCATGAGATGATCGACGTCCTTGTGGGCGATGCCTGCCTCCTTGAACGCGAGCGGTCCCGCGGTCGTGAAGGCGCGCGAGGAGTTGAAGGTCTCCATCTGGCTGACCATCGGCGTTTCCACGCTCTCGCCGGTGCCGAGGATATAGACCGGCTTGTTCGGGAAATCCTTGGCGCGGTCGGCCGAGGTGAGGATCAGCGCGCCGCCGCCATCGGTGACGAGGCAGCATTGCAGGATGCGGAACGGATAAGCGATCATCTTCGAGTTCAGCACGTCCTCGACGGTGATCGGCGCCTTCATGGTGGCGCGCGGATTCTTCGCGGCCCATTCGCGCTGCACGACTGCAACCATGGCGATCTGCTCATGGGTGATGCCGTAGGTCTTCATGTAGCGCAGCACGGGAATCGGAAACATGCTGGGCGGGCCGAACACGCCGAACGGCGACTCGAACTGGCCGTTGAGGCTGTCCGGCGGCGTCGAGCGCGGCAGCTTTCCGATCATCGACTTGCCGCTCTCGGCGTGCGTGATCAGCACGGTCTTGCAGAGGCCTGCCTCGATCGCGGCCGCGGCGTGGCGGACATGCAGCATGAACGAACAGCCGCCGACGGAGGTGCCGTCGACCCAGGTCGGCTTGATGCCGAGGTAATGGGCGATCTGCTGCGGGGTTTCCACCGCGGTGGCGATGCCGTCGATGTCTGACAGTTTCAGTCCGGCATCGGCGATGGCGTTGAGCGCCGCATCCGCGTGCAGCTGGATCTGCGACATGTTCGGGATGACGCCGAGTTCGGTGGTCTCGGCGGCGCCGACGACGGCGACCTGGTTTCTGCGCATGGTGCTTAACCCTTCGCCGGACGGAACTGGGGAAGGGTGATCTTGTCGTCGAGCTTTTCGAAGGCGACCTCGAGCTTCATGTCGAGTTCGAGCGCTTCGGGCGTCTGCGGGCAATCGATGATGTTGCTCATCATGCGCGGACCTTCTTCGAGTTCGACGACGGCGATCGCGTAAGGCGGCGTAAAGCCGGGCGCGGCGGGGCGATGGTTGATGACATAGCTGTAAAGCTTGGCCTTGCCGCTCGCCTTGAACACGCTGACCTTGCGCGAGGCGCAGGATGGGCAGAACGGGCGCGGCGGGAAATAGACGTTGGCGCAGGCGTCGCAGCGCTGCAGGCGCAATTCGCCGGCCGCAGTACCGTCCCAGAAATGCTGGGTTTCCGGGGTCGGCTTCGGTTTGGCGCGCGCTGGCTCTGCCATGTCAGGCATTCCTCCCTGGGTCGGGCACGAGCCCGCCTGTTTCAATCTTGATGCGACATTTGACCATTCCCCGTCAACGGTCCAGCCGTGCCGCCGCATGGCCGCATTCCCGAGAAGCCAAGGGTGCGTGGAGGGCGCTTGTATGCCAGTGATTTCCCGCGCTAGGGTGTTGCTGATTGCGCCGCACGGAATGAGCGCGATGACGGAGACGATGTGCGAACGATTCGAATAGGATCCGGTGCCGGCTATTCGGGCGATCGCATCGAGCCCGCGGTCGAACTCGCCGAAAAGGGCGACATCCAGTACCTGGTGTTCGAGTGCCTCGGCGAGCGCACGGTAGCATTGGCGCAGCAGGCGCGCATGAAAAACCCCGACGGCGGCTACGATCCGCTGCTCGAAGAGCGGATGCGTGCGGTGCTGCCGATTTGTGCGGCCAAAGGCGTCAAGATCGTCACCAATATGGGCGCGGCCAATCCGGAAGCCGCCGCACGCCGGACCGCCGAGATCGCGAAGTCGCTTGGGCTGTCCTCGCTGAAAATCGCCGCCATCGTCGGTGACGACGTGCTCGATGCCTGCAAGGACGGCGATCTGCCGATCATGGAATTCGACGGCACCATCAAGCAGCTCGGTAACCGCCTGCTGTCGGCAAATGCCTATCTCGGCGCCGAGCCGATGGCAGAGGCACTGATTGCTGGCGCCGATATCGTCATCACCGGGCGGGCTTCCGATCCGGCGCTGTTTCTGGCGCCGATGATCCACGCCTTTGGCTGGGCGATGGACGACTGGAACTTGCTCGGGCAGGGCACCGTCGCCGGGCATCTGCTGGAATGTGCGGGCCAGATCACCGGCGGCTATTTTGCCGATCCTGGCTACAAGGATGTTCCGGACCTGGCGCGGCTCGGTTTTCCGATCGGTGAAGTCGGCGAGGACGGCAGCCTTGTCATCACCAAGGTGAAGGGTTCCGGTGGCGCGGTAACGGCACGGACTTGCAAGGAGCAGTTGCTCTACGAGGTGCACGATCCCCGGCAGTATTTCCAGCCGGACGTGGTCGCGGATTTTTCGCAAGTGACCATTGAGGAGATCGGGCCCGATCGTGTTCGCGTCAGCGGCGGGCGCGGCCACCAGCGAACCGAGACACTGAAAGTCTCGGTCGGCTATGTCGACAGCTATATCGGTGAAGGGCAGATTTCCTACGCCGGCCCCGGTGCGCTGGCGCGCGGCCGGCTCGCGCTGGAGATCGTGCGCGAACGGCTGAAGTTGACGGGCGTGGAATCCAACGAGTTGCGGTTCGAACTGGTCGGCGTCGATTCCCTGCATGGCGCGGAAGTCTCGGGCCGCACGAACGAGCCCTATGAAGTGCGCGTTCGGGTCGCGGGGCGCACGGAAAATCTGCGCGAGGCGGTCAGGATCGGCAACGAGGTCGAAACGCTCTATACCAACGGCCCTGCCGCCGGCGGCGGCGCCTGGAAATCGGCGCGTGATGTGGTCGCGGTGGCGTCGGTGCTGTTGCCGCGCGATCTGGCGAAACCGCAAGTTCGTTTCGTGGGGGCATAAGGTGAAGCTGCGCGAGATCGCCCATTCCCGCACCGGCGACAAGGGCAACACATCGAATATTTCCGTCATCGCCTATGACGCGAAGCACTATCCGCTGCTGCACGAGCAGGTCACCAGCGAACGGGTGAAGGCGCATTTCGCCGGGGTCGTTGAGGGCGAAGTGGTTCGCTACGAACTGCCCAATCTGTCGGCCTTGAATTTCGTGATGGCGCAGGCGCTCGGCGGCGGCGTCACCCGTTCGCTGGCGCTGGATGCCCACGGGAAATCGTTGAGCTCCGCACTGCTCGATCTCGACATTGAGCCAGGATCGGACGACAAGTAGCGAAGCGAAGAGAAGCAGCGAGAGAACTAATGCCGAACACAACAACACTTGCCTCACTCGCCGCCGATCTCGAAAGCGGAGCGACTTCCGCCCGCAAGCTGGTCGAGGAATGTCTCGCCAAAATCGCCGACGCCTCGGGTGAGGGGTCGCGCGCGTTCATCCATGTCGACAAGGAAGGCGCCCTGGGTGCGGCGGACGCGATGGACCGGCTGCGCAAGGCGCATGCGGTGCCGTCGCCCTTTGCCGGCATCCCGGTCTCGATCAAGGATCTCTTTGACATCAAGGGGCAGGTGACCCGCGCCGGCTCGCGGGCGCTGGAGGAAGATTGCACGCCGGCCGAGGCTGACGCGCCCGTGGTGGCGCGGTTGCGGCGGGCCGGGTTCATCGTGATCGGCCGCACCAACATGACCGAATTCGCCTATTCCGGCATCGGCATCAACCCGCATTACGGCACGCCGAAAAGCACCTGGAACCGCAGCGTCGGACATGTGCCCGGCGGCTCGTCCTCGGGCGCGGCGGTCTCGGTCGCGGACGGCATGGCCCACGGCGCGCTCGGCACCGACACCGGCGGCTCCTGCCGGATTCCGGCGGCTTTCAACGGCATCGTCGGCTTCAAGCCGACGCAACGCCGCGTGCCGCTCGACGGCGGCGTGCCGCTGTCCTTCTCGCTCGACAGTTTCGGGCCGCTGGCACGCACGGTGCAGTGCTGCGCGACGATGGACGCCGTGCTGGCTGATGAGCCTGAGCTACCGGTGTTGCAGCCGCGCCCTGTCAGGGGTATGCGGCTGGCGGTGCCGACCACGGTCGCGCTCGATGATCTCGATGACGAGGTTGCAAAGACCTTTGAGCGCGCATTGGAAACGCTGTCGCGGCAGGGCGCACTGATCGAACGCATCGAGGTGCCGGAATTCCTCGATGTCGGCGCGATGAACGCCAAGGGCGGCTTTGCGGCATCCGAAAGCTATGCCTGGCACCGCTATTTGATCGTGAGCAAAGGCGACGTCTACGATCCCCGCGTGCACGTCCGCATCCTGCGCGGCGAAGGCATGAGTGCGGCCGACTATATCGATCTGCTCGGCGCGCGAAAATCGTTCATCGCGCACACCGAAGCGCGCATCGCGCCCTATGACGCGCTCGTCATGCCGACCACGGCCAACACTCCGCCTGTCATTGCTGACCTCGCCGACGACAAGGCATTCGCGATGCAAAACCTGCGCGCGCTCCGCAATTGCACGCTGATCAACATGCTCGACGGCTGCGCGATCTCGCTGCCCGCGCATCGCGAAGGCGAGGTACCGGTCGGCTTGATGCTGGCGGGCGCCGGCGGAAGAGATCGCTGCATCTTTGAACTTGCGGCCGGAATGGAGAATGTCATCCGTGGTTGATCTTACCTTTACTGTTCAGGACAAGGGCGCGCCGACGCCGCTGACGCTTGCGATCGATCAGGCCGTGATTGCCGGCTGGACCGGGCGCGATCCGGTGGCACGCGACAAGCACATTGCCGAGTTGGAAGCGATCGGCATCGCGCGGCCGGCCTCGACGCCGATCTACTACCGTGTCTCCGCGTGCCGGATCACCACCACTGACAGCATCGAAGTCAGCGGCGGCGATTCCAGCGGCGAGGTCGAGTTCGTGCTGATCGGCTGGCAGGGTCGCATCCTTGTCGGCTGCGGCTCCGACCATACCGATCGCAAGGTGGAAGCCTACAGCGTCACGGTTTCAAAACAGATGTGCGACAAGCCGATGGCCTCCGTGCTGTGGGAACTGGAGGACGTCATTCGTCACTGGGACCAGATGATCCTGCGCTCCTGGGCCGTCATCGACGGCGCGCGGGTGCTGTACCAGGAAGGCACGCTCGATGCCATGCTGCCGGTCAAGGACCTGATCGAACGCGGCTTTGGCGGCAAGGGCCTGCCCGACGGCTGTGCGATGTTCGGCGGCACCTTCGCTGCCAAGGGCGGCATCCGTCCGGCGAGCCGGTTCGAGTTCGAGCTGGAAGATCCCGTGCTGAAGCGAAAGATCGGCCACGGCTACGATGTGATCGCGTTGCCGGTGCTGGGTTGATTTGTCGTCCCGGCCTAGTGCGCAATTGCGCACGGGGGCCGGGACCCATACCGCGTGATCTATCGGTAAGGCACGACGGCAGAGGCCTTTCGCAACATTCCAGCCGGTGGTTATGGGTCCCGGCCCCCGTGCGCAATTGCGCACTAGGCCGGGACGACACCGTTAACGGAAATCGGGTGGCGTGATACGGCGCGACTTGCGAAACTGCCCGCCATGAAAGCAACCGCAAAAACCACCGACCTCCGCCCATCCCCCGACATCGCCGCCCGCGTCGATGCCATCGACTGGACGCAGGTGACGGCCGATCTCGACGGGCAGGGCTGCGCTGTGCTGAAGGGTTTGCTGTCGCCGGACGAATGCCAGGCGATCGCGGCGCTGTATCCTGACGACAGCAGGTTCCGCAGCCGCATCGTGATGGGGCGTCACGGCTTTGGCCGCGGCGAATACAAATATTTCTCCTATCCGCTGCCCGACCTGATCGCGGAACTGCGCCCGGCGCTGTATGCGCGGCTGTGCGGCATTGCCAATCGCTGGAACCAGACGATGGGCATCGATATCCGCTATCCCCTGGCGCATCAGGCGTTCCTGAAACGGTGCCACGATGCCGGGCAGGTGCGGCCGACGCCGCTGCTGCTGCAATATGGGCCCGGCGACTATAATTGCCTGCACCAGGATCTCTATGGCGAGCATGTGTTCCCGCTGCAGGTCGCGATCCTGCTCTCGGAACCGGGGCGCGATTTCACCGGCGGTGAATTCGTGCTGACCGAGCAGCGGCCGCGGATGCAGTCGCGGCCCGAGGTGGTGCCGCTCGCACAAGGCGACGCGGTGGCATTTGCTGTGCATCACCGCCCGGTGCAGGGGACGCGCGGGTTCTATCGCGTTAATCTGCGCCATGGCGTCAGCCAGATCCGGTCCGGCCATCGTCATACTGTCGGCGTGATCTTTCACGACGCCAAGTAATTCACCACGCCATGTGAGTGCGAAGCGAATTGACTGCAGATTTGTTCGACGCCATCGCCGATGTGCAGCCGTCGCGGGAAGCGATGGCCGACGGCGCCGTGCTGCTGCGCGGTTTCGCGCTGCGCTTTGAAGCCGATCTGATCCCGGCGCTGCGCGAGATCGTGGCGCAAGCGGCGTTCCGCCATATGTCGACGCCGGGCGGTCATCAGATGTCGGTGGCGATGACCAATTGCGGCAATGCCGGCTGGGTCACCGACCGCACCGGTTATCGCTATGACGGCATCGATCCCGAGTCCGGCCAGCCGTGGCCGGCGATGCCCGCGGTGTTTCGCGAACTGGCCGCCGAAGCGGCGACCGAGGGCGGCTTCGAACACTTTTCACCCGATGCCTGCCTGATCAACCGCTACGAGCCGGGCGCCCGGATGTCGCTGCATCAGGACAAGGACGAGCAGGATTTTGCCGCGCCGATCGTCTCGGTGTCGCTCGGGATACCGGCGATCTTCCTGTTCGGCGGATTGAAACGCAGCGACAAGCCGGCGCGGTTTCGGCTGGTGCATGGCGACGTCGTGGTCTGGGGCGGGCCGTCGCGCTTGTTTTTTCACGGCGTCGCACCGCTGGCCGACGGCGAACACGCCGTATTGGGCCGCCAGCGCATCAATCTGACGTTCCGCAAGGCGCGCTGACGCGAGCTTACCGGCTTCCCATCGAAGTTTCGTCTGGTCTATGCTCTCCGCCGGGCGGGGAGCGAAATATGACCACGACTGAAGTAAAGGCCGGCAGCGGCGCGGGCGCCAGCCGCACCGGCATCTACCTGGCCGTGCTGCAACTGATCTTCACGCTGGGCTGGACCACTTACGTCATCTATCTGCCGAAGCTCGCAGCCCAGGTCGGGATCGCACCTGGCATGGTGATCTTCATCCTGATGCTCGATCAGGCGATCTTCACCATCACCGACACCGCGATGGGAATTGCGGCCGACAGGATCGCGCCCTTCATCGGCCGGCTCGGTGTCTTCGTCGGCATCCTGACCGCGATCTCCTGCGCGGCGTTCGTGGCGTTGCCGTTCGTGGCCGGCACGGGTCCGGGCGCACAAGCCTGGTTCATCGTGCTGATCGTGATCTGGGTCGTGACGTCGTCGGCGTTGCGTGCACCGCCGCTGACGCTGCTCGGCAAGCATCGCGCGCGGTCACAGGTGCCGCTGCTGGCGGCGCTGGCGATGCTGGGTTACGGCCTGGCCGGCGCGGTCTCGCCCTATCTCGGCACGGTGCTGCGCAACCAGGATCCGCGGCTTCCGTTCCTGATTTCGGGCGTCGTCCTGCTGCTCACCACGTTGGCGCTGTCGAAGGTCGAGCGGGACGCTGCGGCGCAAACGCCCGCCCCGAGCGCGACGGCGGTCCCGGCCAAAGCGCTCAGCACGATCCCGATGTTCTTCATTGCATCGATGGTGATCCTGTCGCTCGGCTATCAACTGCATTTCAGCCTCAACAGCTCGTCGTTCTTCCTGCGTTTCACGACGCAAGATCAGTTGCAGTGGCTGCTGCCAGTGTTCTGGATCGGCTTTAACATCGCGATGTTTCCAGCGAGCGTCGTGGTCAAGCACCGCGGTGGGTTGTTCGTGATGGGTGCGGCCGGCCTCTTCGGCGCGTTGGCGGTGCTCGCCGCCGAGCTGTCAGGCAGCCTCAACGTCCTTATTGTCGCGCAGTTCGTGGCGGGCGCGGCCTGGGGTTGCATGCTGATGAGCGCGGTATCGGCGGCGCTGGCGATCGGGGACACCGGCGCCGAGGGCAAGGTGATCGGGCTGATGTTTTCAGCGTTGGCACTGGCGACCTTTGCGCGGATGGCGGCGGTCGCCGGCGGCCTGCAAAAGCTGCCGGAATACGCGCCGCTGTTGCACTGGGCGCCGGTCGCCTGCTGGGCGGTCGCGGGTGCGGGCCTGTTGGTGATCGCGGCTTCGCGAATGCAGCGAAGTCTGCAGGCGGGGAAAATCTAGATTTTCCTCATCCCCGCGCAACGGCTTTGCCGTTGTCGCTGGAGGAGCGGCCTTCAGGCCGCGTCTCGAAGGATGTGCCACGGGCCTCATGGTTCGAGACGGCGCCGAAGAAACGCCTCCTCACCATGAGGATAATCACGGCTTCGCCGGATGAATGAACGTCCACGGGCTGACTTCCGAATCGGTCGGCACTTCCACCGAAATCACATACGGCCCGCCATCGGCCAGCGCCTTTTCCAGCGCCGGACGAAAATGATCCGGCGAGGTGACGCGCGCGGCACCGACACCAAAGGATTCCGCGAGCTTGACGAAATCCGGATTGACCAGATCGGACGCCACCACACGGCCGTCGAAGCGTTCGCGCTGGTCGCGGCGCACATTGCCGTAGGCGTTGTTGTTGAAGACCAGCGTCACCACCCCGATCTTGAACTGCACGGCGGTCGACAGTTCCTGCACGCCGAACATGAAGCCGCCGTCGCCCGTGATCGCGACCACCGGCCGGTCCGGATGCGCGACCTTGGCGCCGAGCGCGGTCGGGAATCCCGAACCGAGCGTGCCCTGATAGCCCGAGGTGATGAAGGTACGCGGCTCATAGATCGGAAAGCCGTACCAGGAGGCGAAGCCGACCTGCGACAGTTCGTCGGTGACGATGGCATTCGGCGGCAGCACCTCGCGCAGGATGTTCAGATAGGCCATCTGCGGCTGTACCTTCTGGATCTCCTGATGTGCCGCAGCGGTGGCTTCGCGGATCGCGGATCGCCGTCCGTTGGTCCTGCTGTAACCGGCTTTTTTCACCGCCGCGACCAGATCGGCGGTACCGGCCTTGGCGTCGGCGACCACGGCGGCGTCCGGCGTCAGCCGCCGCATTTCCGACGGATCGATATCGATACGGATCGACTTCAGGCCGGCCGGCTGGAACGGCCATCGGAATCCCGAAGCTGGCAATTCCATGCGCGTCCCGATTCCGATCATCAAATCGGTCTGCGGCCACAATTTGTAGGCCGCCGCCATCGTCAGCCCGAGTTCATGCGCATTGGAGACGATGCCGCGGCCGCTGCGGAACGCCACCACGGGCGCATCGATCATTTCGGCCAGTTCGAGGATTTCCTCGCGTGCATGGATCGCGCCGCTGCCGACAAAGATCATCGGCCGCTTGCTGCCGGATACCAGCGCCGCCGCCGCTTTGATGCGGTCAGGGTCAGGCTGCGGCGCCGGGAAGGGATCGAACGGAGTCGAGCTTGCCACCTGCGCACGCTGCGTGAACACGTCCCAGGGCATTTCCAGCGACACCGGACCGCGGCGCCCCGACAGCATTTCCTGGAATGCGCGCGAGACCTTTGCCGGGGCGTCGTCCGGATATTCGATTCTATCAGCCCATTTGACGAAGGTGCGCAGCGTTGCGAGCTGGTCCGGCATCTCGTGCAGATGGCCACGGCCCTTGCCGAGAAACGCCGTCGGCACCTGGCCGGTCAGGCATAGCACCGGCTCGTTACAACCGAACGCCGTCAGCAGCGCCGCACCGGCGTTGAGCACGCCGGGGCCGGGCACCACGCTAAAGACGCCGGGCTTGCCGCTGGCGCGCGCATAGCCAAAGGCCATATAGCCGCAGGCCTGCTCGTGCCGCGCGCCGATCACTTTCAACTGTGCCTGATGGAAGGCGTCGAACAGCCCGTAGACCTGCGCGCCGGGCAGGCCGAACACGGTATCGACGGCGTGCGCGACGAGGCCGTTGACGATCGCTTCGCCGCCGGATGTTGAAGTCATGTCACTGTTCCATCATTGCAGAGATTGTTCAGGCCTCGTCGGCCACACCGTTGCGCAGCATGCCGACGCCTTCGGCTTCGACCTCGATAACGTCACCGGGCTTGAGGTAGCGCGGCGGATCGAACCGTGCGCCGGCCCCCGTCGGCGTTCCCGTCACGATGACGTCGCCGGGCACCAGCGTGGTGAAGGTCGAGATGTAGTTGAGGAGATAACGGAAGCCGAAGATCAGCCGCGAGGTGCGGTCGTCCTGTCGCGTCTCGCCGTTGACCTTTGTGGTCAGGCGGACATCTGCGATCTGCGATTCACTGGTGTAGGGAACCAGCCACGGGCCAAGGCTGCCGGTGGAATCAAAGTTCTTGCCCTGGGTGACATTGAACTTGGCGTGCCGCACCCAGTCGCGGATGGTGCCTTCATTGCACAGCGTGACGGCGGCGATGTGATCCAGCGCGTCGCCCTCCTTGATATGACGGCCGGCCTTGCCGATCACCAGCACCAGTTCGCCCTCGTAATCGAGCTGCGCTGACGCGCGCGGACGCACCAGCGGCGCGTTGTGGCCGACAAAGGAGCGCGGCGTGCGCATGAACATGCTGGGGAATTTCGGTGCGTCCTGGCCGTCCTTGTATTCGGCGTTGCGGTCCGGGTAGTTCACGCCGATGCAGATGATCTTTTCCGGCGCCGGGATCGGCGGCTGCCAAGCGATGGCGTCGAGCGCATGATCCGGTGAGCGCTTTGCGGCGTCCTCGGCCAATTTCATCAGCGCGCCGGCGGCGATGGCTTCACGCAGCGTCGGATATTCTTGTCCGAAGCGCGCGGAGAGATCGATGATGCCGGTGTCGGTGACGGCACCGTATTTGGTGACGCCGCCGATCGAATAGGTGGCGAGGCGAGGTGAGGTCATCTGGGTGTCCTAATCCGCAATCGTGACGTCGGCGACGAATGCCGGTTCGCGCACGGCTTGCCCCGTGAACGGCGAGCCCTGCTCGAACCAGGAGCGCGGCGCCGGTGCGCCCCACAGCGTTTGCCGGCGCGGATCCCTGAGCGACCAGCGCAGCGGCTCATGGTCGTGATCGCCGGTAAAGTAGTCGCTGGTGTAGAGTTCGAGCCGATGGCCGTCGGGGTCGCGGATGTAAAGGAAAAACGCATTCGAAATACCGTGGCGGCCGGGGCCGCGCTCGATATTCTTGAGGAAGCCGCTGGAAGCCATCACGTCGCAGAGATGCAGCACGTTCATCGCCGTCGGCACCCAGTAAGCGAAATGGTGCAGGCGAGGGCCCTTGCCGTTGGTGATGGCAAAATCGTGCACGTTGCCCTTGCGGTGCATCCAGGCTGCCGCGATGCGTCCGTTCGGGCCGTCCTCCTCGCCATATTCGGTCAGCCGGAAACCCAGCCGGGCGTAGAAATCGACGGTGCCTTGAACTTCGGCGGCGAAGACGTTGAAGTGATCGAGCCGCTGCGGATGGCAGCCCTTGTAGAGGTCGTAGCGCCGCAGCAGGTGCGGGCGCTTCTCCATTGTCGCATAGAGTTCGATCTGGAAGCCGAAAGGATCGGTGAAGTGCAGCGTGCGGCCCTGGAACGGCTGCTCGGCGAAGGCGTAGGTGATGCCGTTCTCGGAGAAGAAGCTCGCGGCCTTGTCGAGATCGCCGTCATTGCCGACCTTGAAGCCGAGCCGGTTGCACGCCGCCGCCTGTGCCTTGCGCAGCACCAGCGAGTGATGCTGATGCTCTTCGGCGCCGCGCAAATAGACCGCCTTGTCGTCGCGGTCCTCGACATGGAGGCCGACGGTCTTCTCGTAAAAATCGCTGCTGGCGTTCAAATCCGTCACGTCGAGTACGGCGTGGCTGGAGCGGATGATGTTGAACGGCGGATCGAAGATGTGTGTAGGTACCGGCATGGCGTTTCCCTGATTGGCTTCGTCATTCCGGGATGGTGCGCTAGCACCAGACCCGGAATCTCGAGGTTCCGGGTCCGGTCCTTCGGACCATCCCGGAACGACGATGACTGTTAAATCCCCAGTCTCTGAATCTTGTGCGTCCCGCGCGCCAGCGAGACGTGTTTGGTTTCCATGTAGAAGTCGAACGAATAATCGCCGCCGTCGCGGCCGATGCCGGACGATTTCATGCCGCCGAACGGGGTGGGCAGATGGCGGACGTTTTCGGAGTTGAGCCAGATCATGCCGGCTTCCAGCGAATCCGCGACGCGCAGCGCGCGGCCCATGTCGCCGGTCCAGACGTAGCCGGTGAGGCCGTATTGTACGCCATTGGCGATTTCGATCGCGTCCCTCTCGTCCTTGAACGGAATCACGGTCAGGAACGGGCCGAATACTTCCTCCTGCGCGACGCGCATCTTCGAATGCGCACCTGTGACCAGCGTCGGCTGGACATAATGCCCGCCGCCGGGCCCGTCATGCGGTCTGCCGCCAACCGCGATGGTCGCGCCGTCCTTCTGTGCGACCTCGAAATAGCTGCAGACTTTTGCAAGATGCCGCTCGTGGATCAGCGGGCCGACTTCGGTGACGGGATCGAGGGGATGGCCGACCTTCAGCGCCTTGACCCGCGCCGTCAGCTTTTCGATGAATCTTTCGGCGATGCCCTGCTGGACCAGCAGTCGGCTCGACGAGGTGCAGCGCTCGCCATTGAGCGAGTAGATCATGAAGACCACCGCATCGAGCGCACGGTCCAGATCAGCGTCGTCGAACACGATCACGGGGTTCTTGCCGCCGAGCTCGAAATGCACGCGCTTCAACGTCGGCGCGCCCTGCGCCATGATCGCCGAACCCGTCGAACTCTCGCCGACGAACCCAATCGCCTTGATCGCGGGATGCTCGGTCAGCGCCTTGCCGGCCTCTTCGCCGATGCCATGGACAGTGTTGAGCACGCCATCGGGCACACCGGCCTGTTTTACCAGTTTTGCAAGGAGGTCAGCCGTCACCGGCGACCATTCCGCGGGCTTGTGCACGACGGTGCAGCCGGCGGCGAGCGCCGGCGCGATCTTCCAGGTCGACAGCATGAACGGTGTGTTCCACGGCGTGATCACGCCGACCGGACCGATCGGCACCCGGGTCGAGATGTTCCAGTGTTCCTCGCTCGGCGTGTTGAGCCCGTCGCGAGCCTCCGCGCATTTATCGGCGAAGAAGCGGAAATTCTCCGCGGCGCGGATCGCCGCCTTGGCCATGAAGCGGTGGGCCTGCCCGGTATCGATGCATTCGAGCACGGCGATATCGTCGGCGCGGTCTTCGATGGCGTCGGCGACGCGATGCAGCAGCTTCTTGCGCGTCGTCGCCGGCATGTCGCGCCAGGATTTGAACGCCTGCGACGCCGCCGTGGCGGCGCGGTCGATATCATCAGGACTGCCACGCGCAACGGAGGCCAGCACCGCGCCATCGACCGGCGATTTGGTCTCGAAAGTTTGCCCTGATGTCGACGGCACCACCTTGCCATCGATCATGTGCCCGATGCCCTCGGCCTTCAGTTTCGCGAGCAGGGGAGCTGCGCGGTCGCGATTGGCCTGAAAGACGTCTTTCGGGGTGACCTTATCCATTGACCGTCTCCACCTTCAAAGCTTCGTGGATGTTGTTGCGCTTCCAACTGGTTTCCTTGTCGTTGATCTGCATGTCGAACGACAACGCGAATTTTGTTTCCTTGAACACCGGATCGAGGTGGGCGGACAGCGTCTTGAAAATGTGCTCGCCGGCCTTCTTTCGCGTGGCAAGATCGCGGCCTTCACCGAGTCGCAGCACCATGTCGAGGAAGCCGTAATTTTGCCTGTTGTCGGCGATCGCGTAGTGCTCGCATCTGATCGCGCGGACACGGATGCCTCCGAGCGGAAAGATGCCGGTTTCAACCGCGGCCTTGCGCACCAGTTCCACTACCGCACCCATATCGACGCGCGCATCGAGATTGGCGGAGTATTCGATCGTGAAATGCGGCATGTCGGTACTCCAGCGTTTATCGCAAACATATCAAGCGAAGTAACAGCTCACCGAGCCGTAGGGACCATAGTCGGCCTGGATCGTGTCGCCTTTGCGGGTCTCGATCGGGCGAATGAAGGATCCCGCCAGCACCACTTGCCCCGCTTCCAGCGCCAATCCATTGGGCGCGATCTTGTTGGCGAGCCAGGCCACGGAGGTTGCGGGATGGTTGAGCACGCCCGCGGCAAGCCCGGTCTCTTCCAGCTGGCCGTTGCGAAAGCACAGCGCGCCGATCCAGCGCAGATCTGCGTCCATCGGGCGGATCGGCCGGCCGCCGAGCACGATGCCGGCATTGGCGGCGTTGTCGGCGATGGTGTCGAAGATCTTTCGTGTCGCTTTGGTTTGCGGATCGACGCGTTCAACGCGGGTATCGAGAATTTCCAGCGCCGGCACCACAAAATCGGTGGCGTTGAGCACGTCGAACATCGTGCAGTCGGGGCCCGAAAGCCGCGTCTTCATCACGAACGCAAGTTCGGCCTCGACGCGGGTCGCGATGAACCGGTCCGATGGCACGAGACCCCCATCGGCAAAGAACATGTCGTCGAGCAGGATGCCGGAATCCGGCTCGTTGATATTGAGCGCGCTCTGCATCGCCTTCGAGGTCAGGCCGATCTTGTGGCCTTTGACAATGCGGCCCTGCGCGATCTTCATCTCGACCCACGCCTTCTGGATTGCATAGGCGTCCGCGATGGTGATGGCGGGGTGCTCGAGCGAAATCTGCCGGATCTGCGTGCGGGTCTTTTCCGCATGGTCCAGCCGCTCGGCGGCGGCGCGAATCTGGTCGGTGGAAAGGGCCATTTGCTCTCAGCAAAAAGATGGTGCCGGCAGATGATTAACATGTTAAGTGAAATCGATCAAACCGAATTAGCGCTTGCTGCACCGCAAAACTTTATTCCCTTTGATCAGCATTACTGATGGCGGACGATTGGCGGATGGCACGGAAGAAATCGCAGACGGAATCCAGCACGGAAACGGCCGAGACGGTGCGGCGCGCGCCGATGCGCGACTTTTCGCGTTCGCTGCCGATGTCGCTGCTGCGCGCTCGCGAAGCCGTGATGCGGCAGTTCCGGCCCTCCTTGCGCAATCACGGCCTGACCGAACAGCAATGGCGGATCCTGCGCGCGCTCACGACCGTGGATGCCATTGAAGTAACCGAGCTGGCGCGTGTCGCGTTTCTACTGGGACCAAGCCTGTCGCGCATCCTGCGCGACCTCGAAGCGCGCCAGTTGATCGAGCGCCGTACGGCCAAGGCCGATCTGCGCCGCGCCGTGGTGTCGATATCAGCCAAGGGATTGAAACTGATCGAGGCGGTGGCACCGACCTCGGAAGCGATCTACGCCGAAATCACCAGCCGATATGGTGCCCGCAAACTTGCCGAATTGCAGGACATGCTGGGCGTGCTGGAACGCAGCCTCGTGGCCATGGAAGTGGCAGGCGAGGAAAGCGGCGAGATCGAGGAGTGAGCACAAATTTGCATGATGCTACCGGCGCCACGCATAGCGGCCAGGCAAATGATTGCAATCATTGCCCGAGCGCGACTGAGGCCATAGACACGCGCGCCATTTTTCGCTCAAAGTGCAGCCAAGCTGGTCGTGAAAACCGGTGCGGGAGCTAGCGGTTTCGTCGCGGGATGATGCGGCTGGACCGAAAGACGAAGAACAGGCTGAACTCCAGACATGGTCACGATCCAAGTCAGCAATTTGATCGATTTCGTTGCCGAGGTCTTTTCCCGTTCGGAATCCTCCGCCGAAGAAGCAAGGCGCATCGCGACCTACCTGACAACAGCCAATCTCACCGGCCATGACAGCCACGGCGTGATCCGGGTGCCGCTCTATGTCAGCTGGAAGAAAACGGGAAGGGTGGTTCCCGATCAGACCGTCGAAATCGTGGTCGATACGCCTTCGCTTGCGGTCGTCGATGGCAAGTTCGGGTACGGACAGACCGTGACGCCGCAAGCGGTGCGGATCGGCATCGAGAAATGCAAGAAGGCGGGGCTGGCCGCGATCGCGCTGCGCAACGCCGGCCATATCGGCCGCGTCGGCGACTGGGCGGAAATGGCCGCGGCCGAAGGCATGGTGTCGGTGCATTTCGTCAACGCCGCCGGCTCGCTGCTGGTTGCGCCCTATGGCGGCGTCGAAAAGCGGCTGTCGACCGCGCCCTATTGCGTCGGCATTCCGCGAATGGGCCAGGATCCGATCGTGCTCGATTTTGCGACCTCGGTCGTCGCCGAAGGCAAGGTGCTGGTCGCGAGCCGCGGCGGCAAGAAATTGCCTGAGGGTGCGTTGGTTGATGCCGACGGCACACTGAATGAAGACCCGGCGGTGCTCTATGGGCCGCACAGCGCGGAAGGCCCGCGCGATCACACCAAGGGCACCGGCGCGATCCGCGCGTTCGGCGAGCACAAGGGCTCAGGGCTCGCCTTCATCTGCGAACTGCTCGGCGGCGCATTGACCGGCACTGGTGCTACTTCGGCGGACCGGCAATTTGCCAACGGCATGCTCGCGATCTATGTTGATCCCAAAGTGATCGACACCAGCAATTTCTTCGACGGCGAAATCTCGCGCTATGTCGACTTCATCCGGGACACCAAGCCGATCTCAGGCGTTGACGCCGTGCTGATCCCCGGCGATCCCGAGAAGAAAATGCGTGCCGACCGCACCAGCAACGGTGTGCCGCTGCCGGATGACACCTGGGCAGCGATCGTCAATACCGCCCGCGAGGTCGGTGTCAGCGAGGTCAGTATCCAGCGGGCCGTGAGCCAGGCTGTTCAGTGAAATCCACCGATTGCAACGATCACAAAAGGAAACGCGATCAATGACTACAAACAACGTCAAGAAAGTCTGGGCTTCGGGCAAGGCCGTCGTCAACGCCTGGCTGGCCATCCCGTCAGGGTTTTCGGCCGAAGTGATCGCGCAATGCGGCTTCGACAGCGTCACCGTGGATATGCAGCACGGTGTGCAGGACTATCAGTCGATGGTGCAGTGTTTCCAGGCGATGAACGGTCACCCGGTGACGCCGATGGTCCGCGTTCCCTGGAACGAGCCCGGCATCATCGGCAAGGTGCTCGACGGCGGCGCCTATGGCGTGATCTGCCCGATGATCAACACGCCGGAGGAAGCGAAGAACCTGGTTCAGTACGCGAAATATCCGCCGAAGGGCACGCGTTCGAACGGCCCTATCCGCTCCGGCATGTACGGTTCCGCCGGCACCTATCAGCAGACCGCAAATGACGAGATCGTGCTGCTGCCGATGATGGAGACCAAGACCGCGGTCGAGAACATGGAAGCGATCCTCGATGTCGAGGGCATCAACGGCGTCTATATCGGACCCTCCGATCTCGGCTTCTCCTACGGCCTGGTGCCGAAGCTCGACCGCGAGGAGCCGGAAATCCTCAAGATCTACGAGAAGATCATCAAGGAATGCGGCAAGCGCGGTCTGCATGCCGGCATCCATTGCTCGGGCGCCGAAGGCGCCGTCCGCGCGATCAACATGGGCTTCAAGCTGGTGACGCTGTCGAACGAGAGCGGCCTGATGATGACCTACGCCAAGATGCAGGTGAACCAGACCCGCAAGGACTCAGCCGGCAAGGCGTAAGCTCCGGTCTTCCGGACGCAGTGCAGCGCTGCTTTAGCGGTGCATCGCAGAGCCGGGACCGATTTGTTGTGGTAAGACATGGGCCCCGGATCACCAGCATCCGGGGCACGATCGTTTTGAGATAGCCAGGAGACCTGTCATGGCCCCAGCCCCCGTGATCCGCTTGCACCCCGATGATGGCGTGCTGATTGCACGCTCCAGCCTGCCGGCGGGCATGGTGGTGGCCGACGGCGTCACCACGGTCGAGCGGATTCCCGCCGGCCACAAGGTGGCGATCAAGCCGATCGCGGCCGGCGAGCCGGTGCGGCGCTACGGCCAGATCATCGGCTTTGCGACGATTCCCATCGCGCCGGGCCAGCACGTCCATACCCAGAATTGCGGCATGGGCGATTTCGCCAAGGATTATGCGTTCGGCGTCGACGTTACCCCGACGCCGAATTTCGATCTGCCCGCGACCTTCGACGGCATTCGCCGTTCCGACGGGCGGGTCGCGACCCGCAACTATATCGGCATCCTCACCTCGGTGAATTGCAGCGCGCATGTCGCGGGCATGGTCGCCGACATCTTCAAGAAGAACCCGTTCACCGGCGACAATCCGCTCGCGGATTTCCCCAATGTCGACGGCGTGGTAGCGCTGACCCACAAGACCGGCTGCGGCATGACGCAGGACGAGCCGCTGGCGCTGCTGCGGCGGACGCTCGGCGGTTACGCGCGGCATGCGAATTTTTCGGCCGTCGTGGTGCTCGGCCTTGGCTGCGAGGTCAACCAGATCGGCGGCTTGATGCAGGAGCAGAAGCTCGCGGGCCGTCTGCGCGCGATGGACATCCAGGAAGTCGGCGGCACCCGCAAGACCGTGGAAGCCGGCGTCGCCTTTGTGCGCGAGGCGTTGATCGACGCGAATAAGGTGAAGCGCGAGCCGGTACCGGCGAGCGAACTGACCGTGGCCCTGCAATGCGGCGGCTCCGACGGCTATTCCGGTGTATCCGCCAATCCGGCGCTGGGAGCGGCGAGCGATCTTCTGGTGCGCCATGGCGGCACCGTGATCCTGTCGGAGACGCCCGAGACCTACGGCGCCGAACATCTGCTGACGCGCCGCGCGGTCAGCCGTGAGGTTGGCGAGAAACTCGTCGGCCTGATGCGCTGGTGGGATGAATACACGGCGCGGGAAGGCGCCGAGATGAACGCCAATCCGAGCCCCGGCAACAAGGCCGGCGGCCTCACCACGATTCTTGAGAAATCACTCGGTGCGATGGCCAAGGCGGGCACCACCAATCTGGTCGACGTGCTGAACTATGCCGAGCCCGTCACCAAGAAGGGTTTTGTGTTCATGGATACGCCCGGCTACGATCCGGTCGCGGCGACCGGGCAGGTGGCGGGCGGCGCCAACCTGGTCTGCTTCACCACCGGCCGCGGCAGCGTGTTCGGCTGCAAGCCCGCGCCCTCGATCAAGCTTGCGACCAACACGCTGATGTACACCCGCATGGAGGAGGACATGGACGTCAATTGCGGCACCATCCTCGACGGCCAGGAGACCGTGCAGGAATGCGGCCAGCGCATCTTCGAGCTGATGCTGAAAACCGCATCGGGCCAGCCGACCAAGAGCGAGAGTTTTGATTTCGGCGGCGCGGAGTTTGCGCCGTGGGTGATCGGCGCGACGATGTGATGCGAGGGTAAGCTGCAACCTTCTGACGTCATTGCGAGCCACCGGGCCGCGCGAATGCGCGCCCGATGACAGGCTCCGCGAAGCAATCCATAGCGCCGCATGCGGAACCATGGATTGCTTCGTCGCTTTGCTCCTCGCAATGACGGTGGCGGTGCTTTCGCCCGCCTCATAGGCACCCCGTGCCCGTTGTTAGTGCTTGATGTCGGCCGGAACCAGTGTTCTGCTTAAAAAAGCTGCTGGAGTAGCCCGTCCGTGTCGATCTTCGTCGCACTACATCACGTTACGCACTACAAATACGACCGACCGATCGACATCGGGCCTCAAACCGTACGCCTGCGGCCGGCGCCGCACACGCGCACGCCGGTCCTGAGCTATTCGCTCAAGGTCACGCCTTCAAATCATTTCGTGAACTGGCAGCAGGATCCGCAAGGCAACTGGCTGGCGCGATTCGTTTTCCCGGAGAAGGCGAGCGAGCTGAAGATCGAGGTCGATTTCTCGACGCAGATGACCGTGGTCAATCCGTTTGACTTCTTCGTCGAGCCCTATGCCACCAGTTTGCCGTTTCAATATACCGACGATCTCAAGACCGAGCTGGCGCCATATCTGGCGACATCGGACGAGGGGCCGCTATTTGCCGCTTATCTGAAGGACATCCCGCGCCAGGCCGACAGCACCGTCAATTTCCTGGTCGACCTCAACGCGCAGCTGCAGAAGAAAATCGGTTACGTCATCCGCATGGAGCCGGGCATCCAGACGCCGGAGGAGACGCTTGCCGCTGGCTCCGGCTCGTGCCGCGACTCCGCCTGGCTCCTGATCCAGATCTTCAGGCATCTCGGGCTCGCGGCGCGTTTTGTCTCCGGCTACCTCATTCAACTCCGCCCCGACATCGATCCGGTCGAGGGCCCGCGCGAGGTCGAGAGCGATTTCACCGACCTGCACGCCTGGGCCGAGGTTTATCTGCCGGGGGCGGGCTGGATCGGCTTCGACGTCACCTCGGGCATGCTGACGGGCGAGGGGCACATTCCCGTCGCCGCCACGCCGCATTATCGCTCGGCGGCGCCGATTTCAGGCAGCGCCGGCTTTGCCAATGTCGAGTTCGGCTTCGAGATGAGCGTCAAGCGTATCCGCGAGGCACCGCGGATCACGCGGCCGTTCTCGGACGAATCCTGGTCGCGCCTCGACAGGCTAGGCGAAGCGGTCGATGCCGATTTGAAGAAAGACGACGTGCGGCTGACGATGGGCGGCGAGCCGACCTTTGTTTCGGTCGACGATCTGGAATCGCCGGAATGGAATATCGCCGCCGTCGGCCCGACCAAGCGCGCGCTCGCCGACGATCTGATCCGCAAGTTGCGGGCGCGCTTTGCATCCGGCGGCCTGCTGCATTACGGGCAGGGCAAATGGTATCCGGGCGAGAGCCTGCCGCGCTGGGCGTTCGGGCTCTATTGGCGCAAGGATGGCGTGCCGATCTGGAAGAACGCCGAACTGATCGCGAACATCGAAAATCCGCGCAAGGCCGAAATCGCCGACGCCGAACATTTTGCCGAAGGCGTCGCACAAAAGCTCGGACTTACGACCGACTACGTGCTGCCCGCCTTCGAAGACACTGCGCATTGGCTGCAGAAGGAAGCGGCGCTGCCGGCGAATGTCGATCCGACCGACTCCAAATTGGCCGATCCGGAAGAGCGCTCACGGATGGCGCGGGTGTTCGATTCCGGGCTCAACAAGCCCAAGGGATTTGTGCTGCCCATCCAGCGCTGGAACGAGGCCTTCAAGCACCCGCCCGGGCACTGGCGCAGCGAACGCTGGAAGATCCGGCGCGGCTATCTGTTCCTGTTTCCAGGCGATTCCCCGCTGGGCCTGCGGCTGCCGATCGCTTCGCTGGAACACATTCCGCCGGAAGAATATCCCTACATCGTCGAGCAGGATCCGATGGAGCCACGCGACGAACTGGCAGCTTCCGACACGGGGACCAAAGCCAAGGACGCGAAGGCCAAGGAGAAGCCAAAACTCGAGCCCGTGCGCACGGCGATGTCGATCGAAATCCGCGACGGCGTTTTGTGCGCCTTCATGCCGCCGGTCGAGAAACTGGAAGATTATCTGGAGCTGATCACGGCGGTGGAGGCGACCGCCGAAGAGCTGCAGCTGCAGGTCCATGTCGAGGGCTACTCGCCGCCTTACGATCCGCGCGTCGAAGTCATCAAGGTGACGCCCGATCCCGGCGTGATCGAAATCAACATCCAGCCGGCGCAGAACTGGCGCGAGGCGGTCGACATCACCTTCGGCCTTTACGAGGACGCCGCCAAGACGCGCCTCGGCGCCAACCGTTTCCTCGTCGACGGCCGCCACACCGGCACCGGCGGCGGCAACCACGTCGTGGTCGGCGGCAGCACGCCGCAGGATTCACCGTTCCTGCGCCGGCCCGATCTCTTGAAGAGTCTCGTGCTGTACTGGCAGCGTCATCCGTCGCTGTCCTATCTGTTCTCGGGCATGTTCATCGGCCCGACCAGCCAGGCGCCGCGCATCGACGAGGCGCGGCATGACGGCCTCTATGAACTTGAAATCGCGCTGGCCCACGTGCCGCCGCCGGGCATCGAGGCGCCGCTATGGCTGGTCGACCGCCTGTTCCGGCACATCCTGGTCGACATAACAGGCAATACCCATCGCGCCGAAATCTGCATCGACAAGCTCTATTCGCCCGACGGGCCGACCGGCCGTCTCGGACTGGTCGAGTTCCGCGCGCTGGAAATGCCGCCCGATCCGCGCATGTCGCTGGCGCAGCAACTCTTGATCCGGGCGCTGATCGCAAAAATGTGGCGCGAGCCGCAACAGGGCAATTTCGTGCGCTGGGGCACCACGCTGCATGACCGCTTCATGCTGCCGCATTTTCTCTGGGAAGACTTTTTGGGCGTGCTCGAAGAACTCAAGCACTCCGGCTACGAATTCTCGCCGGAATGGTATTCGGCGCAGCTCGAGTTTCGCTTTCCGGTGTTCGGCCGGGTCCATCACGGCGGCGTTTCGCTGGAACTGCGGCAGGCACTGGAGCCGTGGCACGTGCTCGGCGAAGAAGGCTCGGCCGGCGGTACCGTGCGCTATGTCGATTCGTCGGTGGAACGGTTGCAGATCAAGGCGTCGGGCTTTGTCGAAGGCCGCCACGTCGTCACCTGCAATGGCCGGCGGATGCCGATGACGGCCACCGGCCGCTCCGGCGAAGCGGTCGCCGGCGTCCGTTTCAAGGCCTGGCAGCCGGCGTCCGGGCTGCATCCGACCATTCCGGTGCACGCGCCGCTGACATTTGATTTAATTGATACCTGGAATGGCCGCTCCCTCGGCGGCTGCGTCTACCATGTCGCCCATCCCGGTGGCCGCAGTTATGACACCAAGCCGGTCAATTCCTACGAGGCCGAGGCGCGGCGGCTGGCCCGGTTTCAGGACCACGGCCACACCCCGGGCAAGGTCGATCTGCCGCCCGAGGAACGCACAATAGAATTTCCTTTGACGCTCGACTTGAGGACGCCGCTCCGGCACTAAAGGTGCTGAGATCGGAGAGTCGGATGGCGGGGCAAGCCGGCAGTCAGGATAACAAGGCCCGTCCGGGCCAGCGCCGGATGGCGCAATGGACCCGTGACTACGCCCGGCTACCCGGAATTCCCGATGAATATATCGGCCAGGACGGTGCGCCCCGGCCGGCATGGGCGCGGTTTTTCGACGCCTTTGCCGCGCTGTCGCCCGCCGACATCGAGCGCCGATTCGCCTCCGCCGACCGCCATTTGCGGGAGGCCGGCGTCACCTATCGCGCGCCCGGCGAGACCGCGGACCGGCTCTGGCCGCTGAGCCATCTGCCGCTGATCATCGACGAGACCGACTGGCGGCAATTGACCACGGGCATCGCCCAGCGCGCGCAATTGCTCGAGATGATATTGCGCGACCTCTATGGCGAGGGCCGGCTGGTTGCGGACGGCGCCGTGCCGGCAGCGGCGATCGCCGGCAGCAACGAATATCTTCGCGCGGTCTGCGGCGTCAAACCGCCGGGCGGACGCTATCTGCATCTCTACGCCGCCGATGTCGGCCGCGGCCCCGATGGCCGCTGGTGGGTGCTCAGTGACCGTACGCAGGCGCCGTCGGGCGCCGGCTATGCGCTGGAAAACCGCCTGGTGCTGTCGCGCGCCTTTTCCAATCTCTACAAGTCGATGAATGTCGAACGCGTCGCGCCGTTCTTCGAGGCGTTCCGCGATTCATTGCGCGCGAGCGCCGACCGCGACGAGCCGCGCATCGGATTGCTGACGCCGGGCGCCTTCAACGAAACCTATTTCGAACATGCGACGATCGCGCGCTATCTCGGCTTCCTGCTGGTCGAGGGCGATGATCTCGCCGTCAGCGGCGACCGCATCCATATTCGCACCGTCGCCGGCCTGAAGCGGCTCGATGTGCTGCTGCGCCGGGTCGATTCCAATTTCCTCGATCCGCTGGAGCTCGATGCGTCCTCGCATCTTGGCGTGCCCGGCCTGATCGACGTGCTGCGCAAGAGCGGCGTCGTGGTCGCCAACATGCCCGGCTCCGGCGTGCTGGAGGCGCGCGCGCTGCTCGGCTTCCTGCCCAATCTGTGCCGTCGCCTGCTCAGCGAGGATTTGCTGATGCCGCACATTGCGACCTGGTGGTGCGGCCAGAAATCGGCGCGCGAGGAAGTGCTGTCGCGGCTCGACGATTTTGCGATCGAGGGCGCCTATGGCCGTGCCGTGCCGGGCTTTCCGGGCAGCGGACCCGTGCTTGCGGGCGAGTTGTCGCCGACCGAGCGCGAGCGGCTCAGGTCTGCGATTTCCGATCGCGGTATCGACTTTGTCGGCCAGGAGTTGGTGCGGCTGTCGACGACGCCGACCTGGGAGAACGGCCGGATCACGCCGCGTCCGTTCGTGCTCCGGGTGTTTGCCGCCGCCACCCCGAACGGCTGGACCATCCTCCCGGGCGGCTTCTGCCGGATCGCCGATGAGCCCGATGCCCGTGCCGTATCGATGGGCGACGGGGCGCGGTCGGCCGACGTCTGGGTGGTGTCCGACAAGGCGATCCCGGCTTCGACGCTGCTGCCGGCGGCCGACACGGTGCGGATCAGGCGCATCGCCGGCGTGGTGCCGAGCCGTGCCGCAGACAATCTGTTCTGGCTCGGCCGCTATCTCGAACGCGCCGAGGCGACGCTGCGGCTGATCCGCGCGCTCGGCACGCCGACGCGCGAGTCCGGCAAGGGCGCACCGACCGGCGCATCGACGGCGCTGCATTCGGTCGAGCGCATCCAGCGGCTTCTGGTGACCTGGGGCGCGACCTCGCAGGCGAGCCGGGCCAATTCCGCCAAGGTCGCCGCCGAGGCGCTGCAAAGTGCGGAAAAGTTCGGCTCGGCACTGTCGCTGCTGCGATCGGCGCAGCGCACCGCAACTTCGCTGCGGGAGCGGCTTTCGCCCGACGCCTGGCAGGTCATCACCGAGATGGTGGAACGGCTTTCCGTGGAGGCCGACGATGATGACGGCATCGTCAGCGCCGCCGAATTGTCCTTGCAGGAGCTCGCGAGCTTTGCCGGGCTCGCGCAGGAGAACATGAACCGCGCCGCCGGTTGGCGCTTCCTCGAGATGGGCCGCCGCGCCGAGCGCGCCATCAACACCGCACGGTTTGCGCGTCAGTTCGCCTATGACGAAGCCGGCGACGAGGACCTCGATGTCCTGCTGACGCTGGTGGATTGCCAGATCACCTACCGTTCGCGCTATCTGGTCGGGCCGGCGCTGGCGCCGGTGCGCGATCTGGCGGTGCTCGACCCCTACAATCCGCGCTCGGTCGCGTTCCAGGTGGCGGCGCTCAATGAGCACATTGCGAGCCTTCCGAGCCTCAAGGAGCATGGTTTGATCGAGCGGCCGCAGCGTCTGGCCGTGGCGCTGCAGGCGATGCTGACGACCGCGGAAGCCGCGGCGCTGGATGTCAAAGCCCTGTTCGTGCTGGAGCAGGATCTGCTCAATCTCGCCGACGCCATCGGCCTGCATTACTTCCCGCACGGACCCAATGCGAGCCGGCCGGAGAAGCTGACGGGCCTCGCGTGATCTACGACATCCGTCACGTCACGACCTACAGCTATGAGAGCGCGGTGAGTTTTGCGCGCTGCTCGCTGCGGCTCGAACCGCGCAGCGGTGACGGGCAGCAGCTGGTCTCGCATTCGGTCGAGATCCGCCCCAAGCCGGCGGAACGCACGATACGGCGGGATTTTTTTGGAACCCATACCGAGAGCGTGCTGATCGAAACCGCGCATCGCAGCTTGCGGATCGATTCCAGGTCGCGGGTGCAGGTATCGCGGCAGGCGCTCGGCCGCACGGCGCCGAGCCCGTCATGGGAAAGCGTGCGCGACGTCGCCTTCGAGGCCTCGAGCCTCGGCCCCGCCTCGCCGGTCGGCTACGTCTTTGCAAGTTCGCTGGTGCCGGTGCTTGGGCCGGTCACGGCTTACGCCGCGGCGAGCTTTCCGCAAGGGCAGGGCATTCTCGCCTGCGCGGTCGACCTGATGCACCGCATCCGCCGCGAGTTCAAATACGACCCAAAAGCCACCGTGATCTCGACGCCGCTTCGGGAAGTGTTTGAGCAGCGGCACGGCGTCTGCCAGGACTTTGCCCATGTGATGATCGCAGGCCTTCGCGGCCTTGGGCTGCCGGCGGCCTATGTCAGCGGCTACTTGCGCACCTACCCGCCGGCGGGGAAGCCGCGCCTGCAGGGCGCGGATGCCACCCACGCCTGGGTATCGGTGTGGTGCGGCGCCGAGATCGGCTGGATCGGGTTCGATCCGACCAACGACCTCCTGGTCGAGAACGACCACATCATTCTTGCGATGGGTCGCGACTTCTCCGACGTCTCGCCGGTCGACGGCATCATCGTGGGCTCGCGCAAGCAGAAGCTCGCGGTCGCCGTGGACGTGGTGCCGGTGGAGTAAGCAGCGCGTTCACGCGCGCCTTCGACGCGCTATGGGCGGTACGTCGCCGGCCCGGAATCAAGATCTCGAAAACAACCCCATGCAAAGATAGAATGGGCCGGCCGGCGCGGCCGAGTGCGCGGCGTTGATGACAGGGAGTGATCAGATGATACTCAATCCGGATCATATCACGATCGCAGTGGCAGACGCCGACCGGGCGATCGCGTTCTTCGCGCTCCTTGGCTTCAAAAAGGGTCACGTCGCGACGATCGACGGTGGCGATCCCGCCCGGTACATGGGCATGCCGAGCATGAAAGCGCAGCACATCACCCTCGCACTCGAAGGCGCAAATCCTCATTTCGAGATTCAGCTGCTTGAGTTCGACCCGCCCCCGGCGACCGATCCGGGTGCGCACCCGACGAATCTGCGACAACTGGGCTTCAATCACCTCGCGTTCCGCGTCGACGACATTGAGGCGGCCACCGCGCACCTCGTGGCCAACGGCGTAACCGTGCTGAGCGACGAGATGGACTACATCAGCCGAAAGCTGCGGCTGTTCGAGGGTCCCGAGGGCATCACCGTAGAGTTGGTACAGTGGGACGGCTCAGACGCTTCTGGCTAAGGTCTCCAACTAGCGCCCCGCCGTCACCTGAGCTGGTTGCGATGTCGCCTTATGCATAGCAATCAAGTTTACGCAGATTGCGTAGACTTATCTGCGGTAGAAAATGCTCAAAACAAGAAACCAGAGCGTCGGTTCTGATTCGATCAGAACCGATCATGCACTAGGCAGCTGAGGACACCTTGTCTGGCTGGCAAGCGCGCTTGTCTGCGAAGGCCGTGTTGATGGCGTCGTGGAAGCGACGCAGCCAGTGCTCGGCTGTATTCGCGCGCGCTTCGGCTTCGGCCAGTCGTTTGGTGAGTTGTTCTACGTTCGCCTCACTTGCAATCAATCTTTCCTGGAGGCTGGCAATCTGTTGTGAAGCCTCAATTCGCTTCGAACGTGAATGCTGCAACAGTTCGAACGCCTTGGCCTGGATTTTGTGCGAGTGGCTTTCCACCATCTGCATGGCCTGGGCGGCGCCACTGATCAGCTCAAGAGCTTGAAGATGGTCTGGAGAATCGGCGTCTTTCGGCAGGGCCGTGGGTGACGGGACTGACGGGGCTGACAGGACCTCTTCGAGTTCGAAGCTGAAGTCCGAATCACCCTGGTCCTCCGTCCGCGGTACAACGAGGCTGTAGACGTGAGGGCGACGGATTGCGTTTGGCTGCCTGCTGGTGGCTCTGCTCTCCCGGGCCATGTGTTCTCCTCCAATTCGGTGGGGCCGTGCCGGGACAATCGCAAGCGTATGGTTAACAAATGGTTAATGCGCACACGTGAAAAGGATGGTTGAGGGGTTGATACCCTTTGGCGTTGCCGGCCTGGCGGATCAGATATCCGCCGATTTGGGAAGCCGATATGGCTTCAGGATAACTTCATTCCGCTCTAGGTGCCGGTGCGCCTGAAATCGTCGACCGGGTCGGCGCGCAGATTGCGGAAGAATGTTTCGACTTCGCGGGACAGCGTTTCCGCGGTCGCCGTCAGGTCGCTGGAGGCTGTAAGGACCGAGGCCGCGGCGGTGCTGGTCTTGCCCATGGCGTCGCTGAGCGAGCCGATATTGACCACCAGCGTGCCGTTGCCTTGCGCGGCCAGTTGCGCGTTCTGCGAGATTTCGCGGGTCGCCAAATCCTGCTGCTCGATGGCGCCGGCGATCGCCGACGTCACGTCGTTGATCTCGCGCACCGCGTTGCCGATTTCGCGGACGGCATCGACCGAGTTCCTGGTCGAGGTCTGGATCAGGCCGACGTTCTGCCCGATCTCGGCGGTCGCCTTGGCGGTCTGCTCGGCCAGCGCCTTGACCTCATGGGCGACGACGGCGAAGCCGCGGCCGGCGTCACCGGCGCGCGCGGCCTCGATCGTCGCGTTCAGCGCGAGCAGATTGGTCTGCTCGGCGATCGCCTGGATCAGGTTGAGCACGCCGTCGATGCGCTGCGTTGCGGCGGCAAGCCCTTCGATCTCGGTGACGGATTTTTCCGTGCGCAGGCCGGCCTGTTCGACCGCGCTGGCGGACTGGCGAACCTGGCGGCCGATCTCCTCGACGGAAGCGGACAGTTCTTCGGCGGCGCTGGCGACCGCGGAAACGTTGCTGGAAGCCTGCTCGGTGGCGCCTGACGCCGCAACCGCGCGTCCGCTGGCATCCGATGCCACGCTGGCGATGGTTTCGGCGGTGCCGCGCATCGACGTCGCGTTGTCGGTGACGGCGCGCAATACGCCGCCGATCGCTTCGCGGAAGGCGTCTACCGAGGCTTCGATCTGCCTGGCGCGTTGTTCGCGGGCCTTGGAATCCTCCACCACCTGCGAGTTCAGGTTGCGGTTGCGATCCATCGCCTCCTGGAAAATCTTGATGGCGCGCGCCAGCGCACCGATCTCGTCGCCGCGATTGGTGTGGGGCACCTCAACGCCTTCGGCGCCCTCGGCGACGCGCTTGATGGTGTCGGTGATGACGGACAGCGGACGCGCGACCGAACGGGAAATGATCAGCACGCCGATCACGACCACGATGATCGCCAGCACGCCCAGACCCGTGAGCACAAAGGCCAGCGTATGGTTGGCGTCGGCCTGCTGCGCCAGCTTCTTGCTGCGCTCGGCATAGACCTTGGAAAGCGCTTCGAGATCCTTGTTCAGGGCCGAGCGCACCTGGCGGTTGGCGTCATTGTCGCCCCATTCGCGGCCAGCGGCGGCGCCGATTTCGACGCCGCGCCGAACCAGTTCCTTGCGGAAGTCGATGAATTGTTCGATGCGCTTCTTGAAGGTGGCGAATTGCTCGGCGTCGTCGGCCTGTACCAGCGCCTGCCAGTTCCTCACGACTTCGAGAATGCTTTCGTTGAATTTGAGCAGCCCGTCGCCGTACCTCTTCACGACGGCGGGCTCCGTCGACATGTAGACACCGCGCGATTCCATCACCACCGCATAGACCAGCGAATTGACCCGCTCGACGTTCAGCGCAGCCCGGCTTGCCGTCGCGACGGCCTCCGTGAGGGCATTGTTCTGTCGGGTGTTGTAGTCGGAGAGGGCCGTGATGGCGGCGACGAGGACCGCGAACAACGCGAAGATCGAGTACAGCTTGGCTGCAAGCGAAAGGCGGGACAGCATGGATCTACCAGGAAAAGAGCTAGGGGATTTTATGGATTGGGTCATCGCGGCACTCCAAATGGGGCCGGTTGAGCACCGTCGGCCGTCGATAAATTGTGCAGAATTTTGATGGACAATGTCTTAACGCGCGAGCTTCGCCGAGCTGCAACTTTTGGAATTATTACATAAGAAGTTCAAATGGTTATCGCGGTGGTCGGCCAGCTGCGACACTGCGACCGGAGCGCGCATTTCTTACCAAGGCGTTACTCACGGACGAGGTGCAATTTCGATGTGTTCGCGTGCTGCCGCCAGCCCACTCGCGGCTCTCGCTCAATCCGCAGCGGCAGGCTGGCTAACCGAAGTGAGGGCGCGCCACCTGCCTCGAGCGAGCAGATGAGTTCTCACGCAAGGTGAGCCGCATGCACCAGGAGCGCGAATCAAGCTAGACAACGAGCGCAGCGACGGAACGGAGACAGCTCGTCTTGCCCGGGCGGGCGAACGCGCAAACCCTGAAGCCATCGTCTGGGACCATCCTGTGCGCGGGACGCTGCTGCACCGTGTGGTTCGAGTGTGATTGAGGACGAGGGCTTATGGCTCAAACTGCCGACCTGACGGGCAATGTCGATCTCTATCTTCACGTTCGCGTGCTGGTCGCCATCATTCTCGGGCTCAGCGTCACCCGCTTGATTAGCGGCGTCGCGACATTGATCCAGCATCCCGGCCGCACCCCGATCTGGTCTGTTCATCTGGGCTGGGTCGCCTGGGCGCTCCTGAACGTGGTCACGTTCTGGTGGTGGGAGTTTCGGCTGAGCTTCGTGCAGCATTGGACGTTTGGCCTGTACGCCTTCATCTGCGTGTACGCGTCGATGTACTATTTCCTGAGCGCGCTGCTTTTTCCTCAGGATCTCGATGATTATCGGGGCTATCAGGACTATTTTCTCGACCGCCGCCGCTGGTTCTTTGGCTTGATTGCCCTGACGGAAGCGCTCGATGTGGTCGATACCTTGATAAAGGGCGAGCAACATCTACGTTCCCTGGGACCTGAATATCTGCCGCGGATCGGCGCATTCGTGCTGCTATGCGTGGTGGGCGCGATAACGCGCAATCCGAGATTCCATAAGCTGTTTGTGTTCGCCGCGATCGCTTATGAGATTAGCTTTTTCGGCCGCTATTACGGTACACTGAACTAGCACCGGGCGGCGGCCAAGGCGTGGAGCGAGAGCAGGGGCCTGGAGATCAGCATGGTCTATCGCCAAGCCATCGATGCCACCTCTTACGTCTTCGACGATTTGCGCGACCTGCTTGCCAAGGCGACGCCGCCGCGTTCCGGCGATCGCCTGGCCGGCGTCGCAGCCGACAGCGCCCAGCAGATGATTGCGGCGCGGATGGCGCTCGCGAATGTCCCGCTCAAGCAGTTCCTAAGCGAGACGGTGGTGCCTTACGAGGACGACGAGGTCACCCGGCTGATCGTCGATAGCCACGATGCGGCAGGCTTTGCCGCCATCTCGTCGCTGACGGTGGGCGGGTTTCGCGACTGGCTGCTCTCGGACGCTGCGACCGGTGCGGTGCTGAAGCAGATATCGCGCGGGATCACGCCGGAAATGGCCGCCGCCGTGTCCAAATTGATGCGCAACCAGGATCTGATCCTGGTTGCGAAGAAATGCGCCGTCACGACGGCGTTTCGCAACACCATCGGCCTGAAGGGCCGGATGAGCGTCCGCCTGCAGCCCAACCATCCCTTTGACGACGCCAGGGGCATTACCGCCTCGATCCTCGACGGCATCCTGCTCGGATCGGGCGATGCCTGTATCGGCATCAACCCGGCGAGCGACGATCCGGCCGTGATCGGCGAACTCGTGCGCCTGCTCGACGGCGTCATCGCGCGGCTGCAGATCCCGACCCAGGGCTGCGTGCTCACCCATGTCACCACCACGCTCGGGCTGATCGGGCAGGGCGCGCCCGTCGATCTCGTATTCCAGTCGATTGCAGGGACCGAGGCCGCCAACCGCAGCTTTGGCGTCGATCTGGCGCTGTTGCGGGAGGCGTGGCAGGCCGGGTTATCGCTACGCCGCGGTACCGTCGGCGACAATGTGATGTATTTCGAGACGGGGCAGGGCTCGGCGCTGTCGGCTGGCGCCCATCACAATGTCGATCAGCAGACGCTGGAAGCGCGGGCCTATGCGGTGGCGCGCGCCTTCGATCCCTTGCTGGTCAACAGCGTGGTCGGCTTTATCGGCCCGGAATACCTGTATGACGGCAAGGAGATCATCCGCGCCGGGCTGGAGGACCATTTCTGCGGCAAGCTGCTCGGCCTGCCGCTTGGCGTCGACGTCTGCTACACCAACCATGCCGAGGCCGATCAGGACGACATGGACAATCTGCTGACGCTGCTGGCGGCCGCCGGCGTTACTTTCATCATGGGGGTCCCGGGCGCGGATGACGTGATGCTGAACTATCAGTCCACCTCATTCCACGATGCGCTCTATGTCCGGGACCTGTTCGGCTTGAAACGGGCACCCGAATTCGACGACTGGCTGCTGCGCAGCGGGCTTGCCGGCGCCGATTTCCGCCTTGCGGGTGACGCGGGCCTGCTACCCGAATTTGCGTCACGGCTGATCGCTTGAACCGTCCGGACGCGCGCCGTGACTAACCTGTCACGCAACCATCGGGCCGCCAGCGGGTTATAAGGGGCCGCCACAATCTTGAAGAATTTCTGGCCCACCCTTCAATGACGTGCTTAACTTTGTGACAGGGCTTTGGCTGAGGAAGTTTGATGAGAGCTGAAGGCATTGAGACGGCACGGCGCATCCTGTGTGTCTTCCCGCGATACACGTCTTCTTTTGGCACGTTCGAGTATGCCTACCCTTTGACCGACGGCGTCCAGGCTTTCATGCCGCCGCAGGGGTTGCTGCTAATCGCGGCCTATTTGCCGGCCAACTGGTCGGTCCGCTTCGTCGACGAAAACCTCCGCCCCGCCACCAGGGAAGATTTCGAGTGGGCGGAAGCGGTATTCGTCAGCGGCATGCACATCCAGCGCCAGCAGATGAACGACATCTGCCGCCGTGCCCACGCCTTCGACCTCGCTGTTGCGATCGGCGGGCCGTCGGTCAGCGCGTGCCCGGATTACTATCCCTCGTTCGATTATCTCCATGTTGGCGAACTCGGCGACGCGACCAATGATTTGATCGCGCGGCTGGCGCGCGACCCGTCACGGCCTGAGCAGCAGGTGGTGCTGAAGACCGCCGATCGCCTCGCGATGACGGAATTTCCGATCCCGGCCTATGAGCTCGCCGAGACCAGAAAATATCTCCTCGGCAGTATCCAGTATTCGAGCGGCTGTCCCTATCAGTGCGAGTTCTGCGACATCCCCGGCCTTTATGGGCGCAATCCGCGCCTGAAATCACCGCAGCAGATCATCGCCGAACTCGACAAGCTGCGCGAATGTGGAATGACCGACACGGTTTATTTCGTCGATGACAATTTCATCGGCAACCGCAAGGCGGCGCTCGACCTGCTGCCGCATCTTGTCGAATGGCAGAAGCGAACCGGCTACATCACGCGGCTCGCGTGCGAGGCGACGCTGAACATCGCCAAGCGGCCGGAGATTCTCCAGCTGATGCAGGAGGCTTTCTTCGTCACCGTGTTCTGCGGCATCGAGACTCCCGATCCCGACGCGCTGAAGGCGATGCACAAGGACCACAACATGATGGTCCCGATCCTGGAAGGCATCCACACCATCAATTCCTATGGCATGGAGGTCGTCTCCGGCATCATCATGGGTCTCGATACCGACAAGCCCGAGACCGCCGACGCGTTGCTGGCCTTTGTCGATGAATCCCGGATTCCGCTGCTGACGATCAACCTGCTGCAGGCGCTGCCGAAGACGCCGCTGTGGGATCGCCTGCAAAAGGAAGGTCGGCTGCTTGAGGAAGACGAAAGCCGCGACTCCAATGTCGCTTTCCTGCTGCCCTATGACCAGGTGGTCAGTTCATGGCGCAAATGCATGGAATTCGCCTATGAACCCGCGCGGCTGTTCGCGCGCTATCAGTACCAGTGCGAATACACCTACGCCAACCGTATCAAAAGGCCTGTCAGCCCGGAGATGCGCAGCTGGGCCAATATCCGGCGCGGCCTGATCATGCTGCGCAATATCTTCTGGAAAGTCGGGGTGCTCGGCGACTACCGGAAGGCGTTCTGGAAATTCGCGCTGCGGCGGCTGCGGCAGGGCGACATCGAGGGCCTGATCGGTTCGGCGATGATCGCGCATCATCTGATCTTGTTCGCGCGTGCAGCCTCCGGCGGCCAGCAGAGCGCATCGAACTATTCGATCCGGCTGCGCGAGGCTTCGGTCCCCGCCGAGTAACCAGAGCGTTTTCGAGCGATGTGGGTACCGGTTCGCATAGCAATCAAGTTTACGCAGCTTGCGTAGACTTATCTGCGGTAGAAGACGCGTCAAACAAAACAGGTGCCGATATGAAAACGCCGGCGCCGCCGTCCCGTTCGCTGAGCGATCTGCGGGAGCTGACGCCGGCGCGCGTCGGGCTTGGCCGGGCCGGCGCCAGCATGCCGACCGAGGCGCTGCTCGCCTTTACCCTCGACCACGCACGGGCCCGCGATGCGGTTCATGGCGCCTTCGACACGTCGCGTCTCGTCGAGGGATTGGCCAGTCTTAACGGTCTTCTTGGACTGGCGCCGGTTCTCCTCTCCAGTCAGGCGCGCAACCGGCGCGATTATCTGCGCCGCCCCGATCTCGGACGCATGCTCGATCCGGCCTCGCAACGCGCGCTGGCCGATCGAAGCGGTGGCCCGTGCCAGCTGGCCATCGTGGTCGGCGACGGCCTGTCGCCGGCGGCGGTCAATGTCCATGCGGTCGAACTGGTTCGCCATCTGGTTCCGCGATTGAAGGAAGCCGGGATCCAGCCCGGCGGTACCGCGGTTGTCTCCGGCGCGCGCGTGGCGCTGGGTGACGAGATCGGCGCCATGTTCGGCGCGCGGATGGTCCTGATGCTGATCGGCGAGCGGCCGGGCCTGTCGGCGCCGGACAGCCTCGGGGCCTATCTGACCTTTGCGCCGCGCATCGGCCTCACCGACGCGATGCGCAACTGCGTCTCCAACATCCACGGCGCGGGGCTGAGCTACGATGAAGCCGCCTTCAAGATCGCCTGGCTGGTGCGCGAGGGGCTGGCCCGGCAGGTCACGGGCGTCGCACTAAAAGATGAAAGCGGCGGCGCGGCGCCGGCGCGGATCGGGGCTGGTTAGTTCAAGTGTGACAAATCAGAGACTTAGCGCTGATTTTCGTGATCTGCACGGCGATTTGACCCCCGCCGCGCGCTTGCCGTATGCGGTCCGGGCCTGTAAAACGGCGGCGGTTAATTTACCGCGTGATTTCAAGGGCTAGCGCCAATCAGCGCCAATCAGATATGGGGCTGACTGAGCCGCATCCGCGCCCGCAACCCAAGCTACAATTCAAGCCGACGTGAGAACTGGACAGGGCATGCTCGAAAAGAACATTGAAAGTCGGGTCCACGTCGAGGAAATCGAGGAGCCGCCGCCGCCCGGGCAGAGCATCGCCTTCGGGCTCGAGCGCATGGGGCTGATCGCGGTCAAGGCGCCCATCCTGTCCTGCCTCATCCTGGCGGCCCTGATGATCGCGGCGATCTTCGGTATCCAGCGCATCAAGATCGACGATTCGCTGAGCCAGCTGTTCCGCTCGGATTCCAAGGACTACAAGCAGTACGAGGCCGTCACAAAGCGCTTCCCGGCGACCGAATTCGACGTGCTGGTCGTGGTCGAAGGCAAGAGGTTGCTGGCGCGGCCCAATCTCGAAAAGATCCGCGACATGGTCACCGACCTGCAACTGGTCGATGGCGTGCGCGGTCTGGTCTCGCTGTTTTCGGCGCGTCAGGCGCCCGAACGCGGCAAGCTGCCGGCGGCGCTGTTCCCCTCCGAGTTGCCGGAAGGCGCGGCCTACGACAAATTCGTCGAGACCGTGAAGACCAACGAGATCATTCGCGGCAAATTGTTGTCCGAGGACGGCACGCTGGCGCTGATGGTGCTGTCGCTTGAACCATCGATCGTCGCCAGCAAAGACCTCTCCAGGGTGATCGCCGATATCCGCAAGATCATGGCCGACGATCTCGCCGGCAGCGGGCTCAATGCGCAGTTGTCCGGCGTTCCGGTCATGCAGCTCGAGATCCGCAACGCGGTCAAGCGCGACGGGTTGACCTACAACATCCTCGGCATCCTGGCCGGCTGCATCATCGCGATCATCTTCTTCCGCAAGATATCGTTCATGATCATCGCGGCCTTCCCGCCGATCATCGCGATCCTGCTCGCGCTCGGCGGTCTCGGCTGGGCCGGATTCAATCTCAACATGTTCCTGAACGTGATGACGCCGCTCATCATGGTGATCAGCTTCTCCGATTCGATGCAGCTGACCTTCGCGGCGCGCGACCGGCTGATCGCGGGGCAGGACAAATACACGGCCTTCAAGAACGCCGTGCTGGTGGTGGGGCCGGCCTGCGTGCTCACCCACGGCACCGCGGGCATCTCGTTCATCGCACTGCAATTCTCCGACTCCGAACTGATCCGCAAGTTCGGCGAGGCGGGCCTTGCCGCCACCATCATCGCGCTGATCGCGGTGCTGTCGCTGGTGCCCGCCTTCGGCGTGCTTCTGGTGCGCAACGAAAAGATCATGGCGGTGAAATTCCAGGGCGCCGACGCCGGCGTTCAGGCGCTGCGCAATTTCTGTTACTGGATCGCCGTGCGCATGGTGAGCCGCCCCGGGCTGTTCAGCCTGCTGGCAGTGATCCTGGTTGCCGGTCTCGGCTATATCTACGCCACGCTGGAGCCGCGCTACCGGCTCGCCGACCAGGTGCCTGACAAGCGCCAGGCGGTGGCGGCGTCGAGCCGGCTCGATGCCAAGCTCACCGGCGCCAATCCGATCGACGTGCTGATCGAATTCCCCAAGGGCGCCTCGCTCTACTCGCCGGACACCCTGAAGACGATCGCCGACGTCCATTCGATGGTGGAAACCGCGGCCGGCGTCGGCAATGTCTGGTCGCTGGAAACGCTGCGCCGCTGGCTTTCCGAGAAGGCCGGCAGCAGCGATGTCGGGACGCTGAAGGAATATGTCAGCGTCATCCCCGAACATCTGGTGCGGCGCTTCATCTCGGCCGATCAGGACGCCGTGGTGGTGTCGGGCCGCGTGCCCGATCTCGATTCAAGCGAGATCCTGCCGGTGGTCGACAAGCTCGACGCGGCGCTCAACAAGGTGCGCGCCGAGCATCCCGGCTATGAGATCGCGGTGACGGGCCTGTCGGCGATCGCCGCGCGCAACAGCGCCAACATGATCCAGAAGCTCAACCACGGCCTCACGATCGAATTCCTGCTGGTCGCGATCTTCATCGGCCTCGCGTTCCGCTCGGTCGTGGTGATGTTCTCCTGCATCCTGCCGGGCATCTTCCCCGTGGTGGCGTCGGGCATGGTGCTGTGGCTGATGGACGAGGGGCTGCAATTCGCCAGCGTGGTGGCGCTGACGGTGTCGTTCGGCCTCGGCCTCAGCGCGACGATCCACTTCCTGAACCGCTTGCGGCTGGAGTCGAAGCCCGGCATCAGTCCGGAACTGGCGGTGGAACGCGCCACCGTGCTGGTCGGCCCGGCGTTGATCCTGACCACGGTGGTGCTGGCCTGCGGCCTCGTCGTGACGGTGTTTTCGGACCTGCCGTCGCTGCGCCTGTTTGGCTGGCTCAGCGCGTTCTCGATGGTCGCAGCATTGGTCGCGGATCTCTTCATCCTGCGGCCGACGTCGATGTTCCTGATCAACCTGTCGGACAAGATCCGCGGCACCGGCGCTCACGCCAAGCCGGCAAAATAGCAGATCGGCAGAGCAGCGGGTCAAGCCGTCAATTCAAGAAGCCGTCGATACGAAAAGAGCCAGGTTCTGAATCAACAGAACCTGGCTCTGATACTAAAGAGGACCGCTTGATCAGGTCTTCGTCAGCGTGATGTTGACGCCGCGGATTTCGCCCTTGGAGCTGATCTGGACGATCTGCTTGGTGCCGTTGGTCCGCAAGTTCAAATTGGCCGCAAATCCGGACGCCTCGACGAACACGTCGATCTGTCCGCCGCCCGCGGTGCCCTGCAGGTTGCCGAAGATGTTGCGGCTCTTCTCGCTCCAGTTGCCGGAGATACGGTCACCCTGGCTGGTGACGTCGCTGGAGAGAACGAATTTGTAGCTGTCGCTGGCGCAGTTCAGGTTCTGCTTCAGGCCGAGCCCGTTCGCGTTGACCTTGTAGTCGGCCTTGCAGCGGATGTTTTCCGTGGTGCCGTTGGACAGCGCGACCGTGCCTGCGCCCGCCCAATTTCCGTCAAAACCGGCAAACGGGCCTCCCGCCTGCGTGTAGCCTGCGGAGACCGACAACATCAGCGCGGCGCCAACGCCGACGGCCGTGAGAGCCTGACCAAACAGGCTGGAACCAAACATTTTCATTGTGATTTTCCCATCAAAATAGACGTTCTTTCAAAGACACGTCTCGCCCACATCGAAGATTTAGTGTTCCCGCGATATGTTAGGTTCAAATGACAAAATGCCAGCTGCGGCGATAGCGCCCCGACAGGCGGCATTTTCACGCACTGGAATCAAGAAATATCCGTCGAGCTTCGTCGGCAGCATCTAGCTTTGCGGGGGCCTGTCCGCAACAGCCAAGTGCGAAGAAAAATGTGTTGAAAATAGGCGTTATATATCAATTGGTTGATGGATTGGCGGCGCCGTCGCAAATTTGGCCGCATTTACCAGTGCTTGTCGTTTGCTCATTGCTGCGCTACGCGGCGTCTTCAAACAAATCCGTCCCGGCGATGCTGAAACACGATTCGGGAACAGGATTTCTTGCTGCCGAAATGAAGGAATACGATGCGTAAACTTTTCCTGGCTCTCTCTTTATTGTCGATCGCGGTGTCATCGGATGCCTTCGCCCAGCAGCGCAGTGGAACGCCGGAAGAGCAAAAGGCGTGCTCCCGTGACGTGCAGCGCTTTTGCCGCGCGGTGATTGATCAGGGCGATTTCACCATCCTGGCCTGCCTGCAACAAAATCGCCCGAAGATCACGGCTGCCTGCGACCAGGTGCTGAAAAGCCACGGGCAATAACCCGCGCTCACATCGGTTAACCGTCGCGCAAGGCCCGTTCCGGCATGTTTGCCGGGCGGCGGCATGGGCTTGATGCTCCCAGATAGCATTGGTTTTGGCGGCGTATTCCCCTATATGGGGCTCGCGATCCGTCGCATGCGCCTGATATCGGCGCGTGCCGCCATTTGGACCAATGTAGCCAGCTTTTGATGACCAGCGCGAGCGAACTGCGATCCGGAAAAACCCACCGTGACGAGAACTTTCCGGTCGCGTCGTGGATCATTCATCCGCGTCACCGGGCGCTGATTCTCAGCTTCTACAATTTCGTCAGGACGGCCGACGACATCGCCGATCACGCGACGCTGCCGCCAGACGAAAAGCTGAGGCTTCTCGACCTCTTTGAAGCGGAGCTGCTCGGCAAGGGCGACACCCAGAAGGAGGCGGTCAGCCTGCGCCGTGCGCTCGCCGCGCGCGAGATGCCGCCGCGCCACGCGCTCGACGTGCTGATTGCGTTCCGGATGGACGTCACCAAGCTGCGTTACGAGAACTGGGACGACGTGATCCACTATTGCCGCTACTCGGCGATGCCGGTCGGCCGCTTCATGCTGGATGTCCATGGCGAGAGCACCTCGACCTGGGCCGCCTCCGATGCGCTGTGCGCCGGCCTGCAGATCAACAACCATCTGCAGGACTGCGCCAAGGATTTTCGCGACCTCAACCGCGTCTACCTGCCGCGCGACGCGCTCGCAGCCGCCGGTGCAACGGTCGAGATGCTGGGCGAGGCGAAGTCACCACCCGCTTTGCTGAAGTGCCTGCAGGCGCTCGCGGTGCGGACCGAGACCGTGCTCAACGAAAGCAAATCGCTGGCGGCCGAAGTGAAGGATTTCCGCCTCGGCCTCGAGATCTCGGTGATCCAGGCCTTTGCCGACAAGATCGTGGGCATGCTGAAGGTGCGCGATCCGCTCGCTGAGCGCGTGCATCTCAGTCCGCTCGAATTGCTGGCGCAAAGCCTCGGCGGTGTCGCCGGCGAGATCGCGCGCCGCGCGGTGGGCCGGCGGCCCGTGTCGAACCCGGCGGCTGGCGCATGACATCAGAGACGGCGGCGGCCGACGCGAATTACGGCACCACCGCGTCGGGCAGTTCGTTCTATGCCGCGATGCGCATCCTGCCGCGTGACCAGCGCGAGGCGATGTTCCTGATCTACAGTTTCTGCCGGCAGGTCGACGATATCGCCGATTCCCACGAACCGCGGCCCGAGCGGCTCGCCGGCCTCCAGCAATGGCGTGACGACATCGACGCGCTCTATCAGGGCCGTCCGCCGGCACGCCTGCAGGATTACGTCGCCCCGGTGCGGACCTTCGGCCTCAAGCGCGAGGATTTTCTGGCCGTCGTCGACGGCATGGAAATGGACGTGCCGCAGGACATCCGTGCGCCGGATTTCGCAACGCTCGATCTTTATTGCGACCGTGTCGCGAGCGCCGTCGGGCGCCTGTCGGTACGGGTGTTCGGCCTTCCGGAGAATGACGGCATCGAGCTCGCGCACCATCTTGGCCGTGCGCTGCAATTGACCAACATCCTGCGCGACATCGATGAAGACGCCACCCTCGGCCGTCTGTATCTGCCGCGCGAAGCGCTATTGCATGCCGGGATCACGAGCAATGATCCGCACAAGGTGATTGTCGAGCGCGCTTTGCCGAAAGTCTGCCAGCCGCTGGCGGAACGGGCCAAGGCGTATTTCGAGAAAGCCGACGAGATCATGAAGCGCAATTCGCGACGCAAGGTGCGCGCGCCCCGCATCATGTCGAAATATTACCGCGCGATCCTCGACCTGTTGCTGGAACGGGGCTTTGCCGCGCCGCGCGCGCCGGTCCGCGTCACCAAGATGGCCAAGATCGGCATCCTTCTCCGTTACGCGATCATCTGATGCAAAAAACCGCTCACATCATCGGCGCCGGCATTTCCGGCCTCTCCGCCGCCGTCCGGCTCGCGAACGCCAATTACAGGGTGTGCGTCCACGAGGCCACGCAAACGACCGGCGGCCGTTGCCGCTCCTATTTCGACGCCGCCACCAATTTGATGATCGACAATGGCAATCACCTGCTGCTGTCGGGCAACAGCCATGCGCTGGCCTATGCGCGCTCGATCGGCACCGAGGCGGGACTGGTCGGACCGAAGCGCGCGCAGTTTCCCTTCTGCGACGTCTCGACCGGCCAGCGCTGGCAGCTCGATCTCGGCGATGGCCGGCTGCCGCTGTGGGTGTTCGACGAGGCGCGCCGGGTGCCCGACACGTCCTTGCGCGATTATCTCGCACTGATGCCGCTGATCTGGGCAGGGACGGACAAACTGGTCGGCAAGGCGATCCCCTGCGAGGGCACGCTGTACCAGCGGCTGGTGCAGCCGTTGCTGCTGGCCGCGCTCAACGTCGATCCGCCGGAGGGCTCGGCGGGGCTGGCCGGCGCGATCGTCCGTGAAACGCTGTTGGCCGGCGGCCAGGCCTGCCGGCCGCTGATCGCCCGCGACGGGCTGAGTTCGGTGCTGATCGAACCTGCGATCAAGCTGCTGCAGGACAAGGGCGCCAGCGTTCAGCTCGGGCATGAGCTGCGTGAATTCGGGATGAACGCTAGCCATGTCGGGGAACTGAAGTTCGGCGACGATGCGATTTCGCTGGCGCCCGACGATGTCGTGGTGCTCGCTGTTCCGCCGCGTCCCGCCGCGTCGTTGCTGCCGGGTCTCAAAACGCCGACGAAATTTCGCGCCATCGTCAATGCGCATTTCCGCTTCGATCCGCCAAGGGATGCGGCGCCGATCCTTGGCGTCGTCGGTGGATTGGTGGAATGGCTGTTTGCGTTCCCGCAGCGCCTGTCGGTCACCATCAGCAATGGCGACCGTTTGGTCGATATGCCGCGTGAAGAACTCGCGCAGGCGATCTGGCGCGACGTCTGCAAGGCAGGAGGCGTGCAGGGCGAATTACCGCCCTGGCAGATCGTGCGCGAACGCCGTGCTACGTTCGAGGCGACGCCGGAGCAGAACGCGCTGCGGCCGGGCCCGGTCACCGCTTACAAAAACCTGTTTCTCGCCGGGGACTGGACTGATACGGGGTTGCCGGCAACCATCGAGGGATCGGTGCGGTCGGGTGACCGCGCGGCCGATCTGGTTCTGGCCAGAGCATGATGGCCTGACTGGAAGAGAGCGTGACCGGCTTTACGGTGCGCGATCGCGAACAGAGGGATGTCTGACGAAATGTCTTCCGTCGATCACAGCGTTGTCGCCGATCCCATCGCGGCAGTCGATCCCGTCGCCCTGGAGAAATCGATCTCCTCGGCGACGCAGGCGCTGCTCGGCTATCGGCAATCCGACGGGCACTGGGTATTCGAGCTGGAAGCCGACAGCACGATCCCGTCGGAATATGTGCTGCTGCGCCACTATCTCGCCGAGCCCGTCGATAGCGAACTCGAAGCCAAGATCGCCAACTATATCAGGCGCACGCAAGGCAATCATGGCGGCTGGCCGCTGGTGCAGGACGGTGCGTTCGACATGAGCGCCAGCGTGAAGTCCTATTTCGCGCTGAAGATGATCGGCGATTCCGTCGATGCGCCGCACATGGTGCGGGCGCGCGAGGCGATCCGTTCGCGCGGCGGGGCCGCCAAAGTCAACGTGTTCACCCGCTTCCTGCTGGCTTTCTACGGCGTGCTGACCTGGCGCGCGGTACCGGTGCTGCCGATCGAGATCATGCTGCTGCCGATGTGGTCGCCGTTCCATATCAACAAGATCTCCTACTGGGCGCGCACCACGATCGTGCCGCTGATGGTGCTGGCGGCGCTGAAGCCGCTGGCAAAGAATCCCAAAGGCGTCGGCATCGACGAATTGTTCCTGCAGGATCCGAAGTCGGTGGGCATGACGGCGAAGGCGCCGCATCAAAGCTGGGGCTGGTTCATGCTGTTCCGCTCGCTCGATGTCGTCCTGCGCACGATCGAACCGCTGTTTCCCAAAAAGCTTCGTGCCCGCGCGATCGACGAGGCCGTGGCCTTCATCGAAGAGCGGCTGAACGGCGAGGATGGTCTTGGCGCGATCTATCCGCCGATGGCCAACACCGTGATGATGTATGAGGCGTTCGGCAAGCCGGTGGATTACCCGCCGCGCGCCGTCACGCGCCGGGGTATCGATAGATTGCTCGTGATCGGCGAACACGAAGCCTATTGCCAGCCATGTGTGTCACCGGTGTGGGACACCGGGCTGACCTGCCACGCAATGATCGAAGCGGGCGGCACGGAAATGCTGCCGCAGACCAAGCAGGCGCTGGACTGGCTGGTCCCGAAGCAGGTTCTCGACATCAAGGGCGACTGGGCGGTGAAGCGTCCCGACGTGCGGCCGGGCGGCTGGGCGTTCCAGTACAACAACGCCTACTATCCGGATCTCGACGACACCGCCGTCGTTGTCATGGCGATGGACCGTGCGCGCAAGCAGTCCGGAAGCAACGAGTACGATACCGCGATCGCGCGCGGCCGCGAGTGGATCGAGGGCATGCAGAGCCGCGATGGCGGCTGGGCCGCCTTCGACGTCAACAACCTCGAATATTATCTCAACAACATCCCGTTCTCCGACCACGGCGCGCTGCTCGATCCGCCGACCGAGGACGTCACCGCGCGCTGCGTCTCGATGCTGGCGCAACTCGGTGAAACCGCCGCAACCAGCAAGGCTGTTGCCGACGGCATCGACTATCTGCGCCGCACCCAGCTTGCCGAAGGCTCGTGGTACGGCCGCTGGGGGCTGAATTACGTCTACGGCACCTGGTCGGTGCTCTGTGCGCTAAATGTCGCAGGTGTCGATCATCAGGACCCAATGATTCGCAAGGCGGTCGATTGGCTGCTATCGATTCAGAATCAGGACGGCGGCTGGGGCGAGGATGCGGTCAGCTACCGGCTGGACTACAGGGGATTCGAGGCCGCACCATCGACCTCCTCCCAAACGGCATGGGCCTTGCTTGGACTGATGGCAGCGGGCGAGGTCGGGAATCCGGCAGTTGCGCGTGGTGTGGAGTACCTAAAAACCACACAGACCGAAAAAGGGCTGTGGGATGAGCCGCGCTACACGGCTACGGGGTTTCCGCGGGTGTTTTATTTGCGTTATCATGGCTACTCGAAGTTCTTTCCGCTCTGGGCGATGGCGCGGTATCGGAATTTGAGAAGCACCAACAGCAGGGTGGTAGGGGTCGGGATGTGACTTTGGGGGCGGGGGCCGCCGCGATCGTGGACAATTCGAGTGATCTCAATTCGGGTGATCTCAATCAAATTGATCCGCGACCGGTTTTGATCGTTACAGGCTTGGTACAAGAGGCCCGCATTGCGGCCGGTCCAGGCATGATCGTGATCTGCAGCAGTAGCGATCCGCAGCAATTGCGCGCGCTGCTCGCGACACTGGATTCATCGACATTCAGGGGTGTCATCTCCTTCGGCGTCGCTGGCGGGCTCGATCCGTCGCTGAAGTCGGGCGATGTCGTGGTCGCGACCGAGGTTCTGGCCGGCGATACCCGCTTTCTGGCCGGTCTGGCGCTCAACGAGGAAGTGATTGCCAGCGCCGCGCTGCGGCGGCGGCGCGTGATTCGCGGCGGTCTGGCCGGAGTGGAGCGGGTGATTGCGGCGACCGCCTGCAAGGCCGCGCTGCATTCGGAGACGGGGGCTGCGGCGGTCGACATGGAAAGCCATATCGCGGCGGCCTATGCGGCCAAGGCAGGCATTCCGTTCGCGGCGCTCCGCGTCATCTCCGATCCCGCCGGCCGTGCGCTGCCGGCTTTGGCCAAGAGCGCGATCAAGCCGAACGGCGATATCGACCTGCGCAAGGTGCTGCGCGGCGTCGCGCGCAATCCGAGAACGTTGCGCGCGCTGGTGTCCACGGGCATCGATTTCAATCGTGCGCTGCGTTCGCTGCGCGGCTGCCGCGGCTTCATCTCCGGCGGCGAGGGGCTGGCCGCGGCCAACGCCTGACGACCGCTGAAATAGAGCGTTTTCGAGCGAAGTGGATACCGGTTCGCGTGAAGAAAACGCGTCAAAACAAGAGTCCAGAGCTTCGGTTCTGATTAAATCAGAACCGATAATGCTCCGGTCCGCTGCAACGAAAAATGCCGTCGCAAGTGCGACGGCATTTTTGTTTTGTGCTTCTTTGTTTTGAGTCTCGCCTTCAAGCAACGCGGGCAAGCCGCGTTGCGGTCTCGGCAGGCTTCAGGCAGCCGTGGAGGCTTTCTGCTGCTGCTTGGCGGCTGCGGTAGCCGCCTCGTCCTTGCGGATCTCCGACAGGCGCTTCTGCACTTCCGAGGAGAAGATGTACTGCGCCGGACGCTGCTTATCGAGGTTGATCTCGGGCGCCATCGGACCTGACGTCCGGACACCGCGCAGCGCCACCCACATCGCCTTCAGCGGATTGACCAGCGCGGCATTGGCGGCGGTCGGCTCATAGCCGCAATGCGCCATGCAGTCGGCGCACTTCTCGTACTTGCCGGTGCCGTAGGTCTCCCAGTCGGTGGTCTCCATCAATTCCTTGAAGGTCTTGGTGTAGCCCTCGCCGAGCAGGTAGCAGGGCTTCTGCCACCCGAAAATGTTGCGCGCCGGCATGCCCCACGGGGTGCATTCGTAGCTCTGGTTGCCCGCCAGGAAGTCGAGGAACAGGCCGGAATGCATGAAGTTCCACTTCTTGCCCTTGCCGAGGGCAAAGACGTCGCGGAACAGCTTCTTGGTCTTGGTGCGGTTGAGGAAGTGCTCCTGGTCCGGCGCACGCTCATAGGCGTAGCCCGGCGACATCGAAACACCGACACCGAGTTCGGTGGTGAAGTCGAGGAACTTGGCGATCTCTTCCGCCGCGTGCCCGTCGAAGATCGTGGCGTTGACGTTGACGGTAAAGCCGCGCGCCTTCGCAGCCTTGATCGCCGAAACCGCGCGGTCGAACACGCCCTTCTGCGACACCGCCTTGTCGTGGTGATCCTTCAGGCCGTCCAGATGCACCGAGAAGAACAAATAGGGCGAGGGCTCGAACAGATCGAGCTTCTTTTCCAGCAGCAACGCGTTGGTGCAGAGCGAGACGAACTTCTTGCGCGCCACGAGGCCGCGCACGATTTCGCCGATCTCCTTGTGGATCAGGGGCTCGCCGCCCGGGATCGCCACCATCGGTGCGCCGCATTCATCGGCCGCGTCCCAGCACTCCTGCGCCGACATGCGGCGATTGAGGATCGCATCGGGATAGTCGATCTTGCCGCAGCCGACGCAGGCGAGGTTGCAGCGAAACAACGGTTCGAGCATCAGCACCAGCGGATAGCGCTTCCGGCCAAGCAGCTTCTGCTTGATCAGATAGCCGCCGATACGCAACTCCTTGAAGAACGGTATTGCCATTACAGGATTTCTTTCTGGACCTTAGTCGTCGTAACTCGTGAATGGATCAGCCCGCAGTCAGTTCGGCTGGAAGCCGGAATTCGATATTTTCTTCCCTCCCAGGAAGCACCGACACCTTGACGGGTCCGATACGTCTCAAAGCCTCGATCACGTCGTCGACCAAAACTTCGGGCGCCGAGGCGCCCGCCGTGATGCCGACGGCCTTCGCATCCTTAAGCCAATCAGGGTTCAACTCGCTGCCATCGGCAATGAGATAACTCGCGACCCCGACCTCGGTGCCGATTTCGCGAAGCCTGTTTGAGTTGGAACTATTGGCGGCCCCCACCACCAAAATGACGTCAACCAGTTTGCTCAGGTCCCTTACCGCAGATTGGCGGTTCTGTGTCGCATAGCAGATATCCCGGATGTCGGGGCCTTGAATATCTGTAAAACGGGCCTGAAGGGCCGCAATTATGTCCTTTGTGTCGTCAACGCTGAGGGTCGTCTGGGTAATATAGGCCACCGGGGTGTCGATTGGGAGGGTCAGGGAGGCCACGTCATCGACGTTCTGGACCAAAAGGACCGTTCCGGGAACCTGACCCATGGTTCCCTCGACCTCGGGGTGGCCGGCATGGCCGATCAGAATCAGGGCCCGGCCCTTCGACATATACCGTTTGCCCTGATTGTGGACCTTGGTGACGAGGGGGCAGGTGGCATTGAGGACGGGCAGGCCGCGGGCGGCCGCCTCTTCCTCGACGCTGCGGGCCACGCCATGGGCGCTGAACACGGTAACGGCGAGCGGGGGAACTTCCGACAGGTCTTCAACGAAGATCGCGCCCTTGTTCTTCAGGCTTTCGACCACGTACTTGTTATGCACGATCTCGTGACGGACATAGACCGGCGGGCCGTATTTCTGCAGCGCACGCTCGACGATCTCGATGGCACGCACGACGCCCGCGCAAAATCCGCGGGGCTGCGCCAGATATACTTCCATGGGACGCTCATTACGCAAGTTGCACCAAATTCATTCAAAAGCCTTCGCGCAGTCAGTCCTGCCGGACCCGGCCGAACAAACTGCAATAACCGCACCACCGTTCCGGGGGTAATCCACCCAAGCACATGGAAGCACAGGGCTTTGTGTCAAAAAATGAGCGTCTAGAAAAGCCGGAACGCAAAAGGCCGTGTTCAGCTGAGGTCGACGGAAGTATCATAATACCTGAATTCCGTCCAATTCCTCACCGTTTCGTCACTTTCTCGCCCGCACTGGGCGTCTATATGGGGTTTCTCAATGCCATTTCGGCCGTTTTGCCTTCTCTACGCGGGGCCTCTCTGACAGTAACCACAACAATAGATCGCCCGATGTAGATCGCCCCCCGGAACTCCGCTAGACAGCGGACGTTTTCGGCAAGCTCCCTATTAAGACTTAGAAAGAAATGATGTGCTGACCAGCCTGGTTGTCTCAATTGTTAGAACGTGCACGCGGTTTGCCACCCTCATCGTCGTCTTTTCGCTGCTCCTCGCGATTGGCGCGGGCTTCTATGCGGCTCGCAATTTCTCCATCAATACCGACATCAACACGCTGATTTCGCCCGACCTGGACTGGCGCAAGCGCGACAACCAGTTTGAGAAGGCGTTCGATCGAGAAAAGCTGATTTTGGCCGTCGTCGAGGGCCCGACCCCCGAGCTCACCAGTGCCGCCGGCAAGGCGCTGGCCGATAAGCTTGCTGGCGACACCAAGAATTTCGAATCGGTGCAGCCGCTCGGTTCCGGCGAGTTCTTCGAGAAGAACGGGCTGTTGTTCCTGCCCGTGGAGGAGGTCGGCAAGGTCGCCGGGCAGCTCGAAGCCGCCGCCCCGCTGATCGAAATCATGGCCGGCGATCCGTCGATCCGCGGTTTGACCGGCGCGCTGGAAACCGGTCTTGCCGGCGTCAAGCGCGGCCAGGTCAAGCTCGACAATGCGGAACGGCCCTTCAACCTGATCTCGCAGACCGTCGAGAACATCCTGGGCAAGGGAACGGCGACGTTCTCGTGGCGCGAACTTGTCAGCGACAAGCCGCTCGCCGATTCCGACAAGCGCGCCTTCATCGAATTCAAGCCGAAGGTCGACTACAACGCGCTCGAGCCCGGCAAGGAAGCCACCGACGCGATCCGGCAGGCGGCCAAGGAGTTGAATTTCGCGGGCGAGTATGGCGCGCGCGTGCGGCTGACCGGACCGGTTCCGATCGCCAATGAGGAATACGCCACCGTCCAGGATGGCGCGATCGTCAACGGCATCGGCACCGTCGTGATCGTGCTCGTGATTCTCTGGATGGCGCTGCATTCAGGCAAGATCATCTTCGCCGTGTTCGTGAACCTGTTCGTCGGCCTTGCGATCACCACCGCGGTCGGCCTGATGATGGTGGGTTCGCTCAATCTGCTGTCGGTCGCGTTCGCAGTGCTGTTTGTCGGCCTCGGCGTGGATTTCGGCATCCAGTTCAGTGTCCGCTACCGTTCGGAGCGCTTCAAGAACGATGACCTGGTGCTCGCGCTGGAGAGCGCGGCCCGCCGCTCGGCGGTCCCGCTGTCGCTCGCGGCGATGGCGACCGCCGCCGGTTTCCTGTGCTTCCTGCCGACCGATTACAAGGGCATTTCCGAACTCGGCAAGATCGCCGGTGCCGGCATGCTGGTGGCGTTCATCACCAGCATCACGACGTTGCCGGCGATGCTGACGCTGCTCAACCCGCCCGGCGAAAGCGAGCCGGTTGGCTATGCCTTCCTGGCGCCGGTCGATGACTTTCTCGAGCGGCATCGCGTCATCATCATCACCGGCACGATATTGGTCGCGCTGGCCGGTCTGCCGCTGCTCTATTTCATGAAGTTCGACTTCAATCCGATCAATCTGCGCAACTCGCAGGTGGAGTCGATCGCGACCTTCCTCGATCTGCGCAAGGATCCGAACACCGGCGCCAACGCCATCAACGTGATGACGAATTCGGACGCCGACGCCAAGAAGATCGAGGCGAAGCTGGAGAAGGTGCCGGAAGTGCTTCGCGTGATGTCGCTCGACAGTTTCGTGCCGGAGGATCAGCCGGCCAAGCTGAAGCTGATCGCGCAGGCCGCCAAGGTGGTGGGCCCCGCGCTCAATCCGGATTCCGTCGATGCGGCGCCGACCGATGCCGAGAACGTCGAGGCGCTCAAGAGCTCAGTCGACAACCTGCGCAAGACCGCCGGCGACGGCAAAGGCGCGGGCGCGGCCGCGGCACGGCGGCTGGCGGATGCGCTGGCGAAGCTGGCCGAATCAACCCAAGCGGTTCGCGACAAGGCGCAGAGTGTTTTCGTCATCCCCCTCAAGATAACCTTCGACCAGCTCAAGAACACGATGCAGGCCCAGCCGGTCACGTTGAAGACCTTGCCGCCCGAACTCGTGAGCAGCTGGAAGACCAAGGAAGGCCTGATGCGCGTCGAGGCGCTGCCGAAGGGCGATCCGAACGACAATGAAGTTCTGCGCAAGTTTGCCGATGCGGTTCTCGCCGCCGAGCCGACTGCGATCGGCGGACCGGTCTCGATTCTCAAATCCGGCGATACCGTCGTCAAGGCATTCATCCATGCCGGTATCTGGGCGCTGATCGTGATCAGCCTGCTGCTCTGGCTGGCGTTGCGGCGGGTCACCGACGTGTTGCTGACGCTGGTGCCGCTGCTGGTGGCCGGCGCCGTGACGATGGAGATATGCGTGCTGATCGGGCTGCCGCTCAACTTCGCCAACATCGTCGCGTGGCCGCTGATGCTCGGCATCGGCGTCGCCTTCAAGATCTATTATGTGACGGCATGGCGCTCGGGCAGAACGAACCTGCTGCAGACCAGTCTGACGCGCGCCATCTTTTTCAGCGCGCTCACGACCGCCACGGCTTTCGGAAGCCTGTGGCTATCCAGTCATCCCGGCACCGCCAGCATGGGTAAATTGCTGGCGCTGTCGCTCATCACCACGCTGGCGGCGGTGCTGCTGTTTCAGCCTGCGCTAATGGGCAAACCGCGCGATATCGGGGAGTAGGCAGATATCGCCGACGGGATCGGCGGCCGCCTGTTTCTGGCCGGCGACGGGCTTTTGACCCGGCGCCGGGCTCACCGCACCGGTGGTCTTCGGCGCGGCGGTTGCCGCCGGCGAGCCGGGCGCGGGCGTCAGACCCGGTGCCGTCGCCGAGGCGCCAGCCTTCGGTGCTGCGCCTGCCGGATTTTTCGGCGCGGCGCCCTTGGCCATGCTGTTGCTCGGGCTTGAGGGAATCGGCGGCCCGACGCGGGTCCAGGTCTCGCCGCCGCACAGGAAGCCGAGCACGCAGCCTTGAATCTCCAGCTGGTCGGTTCCGACCGGCTTGATGGTCGAGCTGTAAGACTGTCCGTCCTTGGCGTTGTAGACTTGGCCTTCCCAGGCATCGACGCCGGGTTTCTTCTTCATGTTGATCAGGATCGGCATGCCCAGTGTAGGTCTGCTCTGCTTTGAGGCATCCGGATTATTCGTATCGCGGCCACCCGGCGTCTTCTCCCAGGCGACGGCACCCCACATGTTGCCGTTACATTGTGCTACTCGAATGTTGGCGACGCCGTCGGCCACTTTCCAATCGCCTGTGGGGTCGGCGGCCAGTGTGGAAGTAACACCTGTGGCAAAAAAGAATCCGGAAAAAACTATTCTGCGCGCGACAGTTCTTGGGCAGTGCAACATGGTTCAAACCTGCTTATGTAGATTATCCGAGAGGGGTCAAAACGCCGCATTGGGCGTTTTCAGTTGACGAAATGGCCATCAAGCGACGTATGTAGCGAATGCTAAGTTCAAATCTAGACGTTTCCGAGATGTTTGTGGAGCGCCAGGCGCAGCGCAGTTCCATGCATTCGCGCCATTTGAACGAGCAGCTCGTCCGCGTGCTCAAGACGATTGGCTATGATGTCGGCTTTCAGAAGGGTCAAGGTCAATACCTGTTCGATCGTGACGGGGCCCGTTATCTCGACCTACTGAGCGGATTTGGCGTTTTTGCGATTGGCCGCAACCATCCGGCGTTGCGCCATGCGTTGAAAAGCGTGCTCGACGCCGATTTTCCGAATCTGGTGCAGCTCGACGTCTCGACGCTGGCCGGAGTGCTGGCGGAACGTTTGTTCGAACATGTGCCATATCTGGACAAGGTGTTTTTCGCCAATTCCGGCGCCGAAACCGTCGAAGCCGCGATCAAATTCGCTCGTGGCGCCACCGGGCGGCCCGGCATCGTCTCCTGTTCGCACTCCTTTCATGGATTGTCCTACGGCGCCTTGTCGCTGATGGATGATTCGAACTTCCGCAGTGGCTTCGAGCCGCTGTTGCCGGGATGCACCCAGATCCCGTTCAACGATCTCGCCGCCCTCGAACAGGCGCTGTCGTCGCGTCAGGTCGCCGCTTTCATCGTCGAGCCGATCCAGGGCAAGGGCGTCAACCTGCCCACCGACGAGTTTCTGCCGGGCGCTCTTGCGCTATGCCGCAAATACGGCACGCTGTTCATTGCCGATGAAATCCAGACCGGGATCGGCCGCACAGGCAAGTTCTTGGCGGTCGAGCACTGGAACGTCGAACCCGACATGGTGCTGCTGGCAAAAGCGCTGTCCGGCGGACATGTGCCGGTCGGCGCGCTGCTGACGCGCAAGAGCATCTTCGACAAGATATTCAATCAAATGGACCGCGCGGTCGTGCACGGCTCGACCTTTGCAAAGAACGATCTGGCGATGGCGGCCGGGATCGCCACGCTCGAGGTGATGAAGGCGGAAAAGCTGGTCGAGCAGGCCGCCAAGCGTGGTGCCGAGCTTCGGCTGGCGCTGACGCGCATGGTGCCCGGCTACGAATTGCTGAAGGAAGTGCGCGGCAAGGGATTGATGATCGGCGTCGAATTCGGTCCGCCGAAATCGCTGCGGCTGAAAGCATCCTGGAACGTGCTCGAGACCGCCAACAAGGGCCTGTTCTGCCAGCTCATCACGGTGCCGCTGTTCAAGGATCACAAGATCCTGACCCAGGTTTCCGGCCATGGCAGCCACACCATCAAGCTGCTGCCGCCGCTGGTCATTACGGAAGAAGACTGCAGCTGGATCGAAAAGGCGTTCGACACTGTCATCGCCTCCAGCCACAAGGTGCCCGGCGCGATCTGGTCGCTCGGCAAGACCCTGGTCGACAACGCCGTGCGGAAGTCGGCGTAACGCCGACACGCAACACCAAAGCGCAACACACAGTCGCCATCTGGGCAAGCGGAAGTTCGCTTTTGAATTCCGCGCGGCGTACATGCGTTTATGCCGCAGTTTTCGGCTGATCCGCGCCATAGTATTCTCATCCCGACAAATCATGTGGAGGAGACTGATGCGCATTACCGGCGGCTGTCATTGCGGCGCGATCCGTTATCAGGTGGACGGCGACCTGATCGTTCATGCGTTGTGTCATTGCGCGGATTGCCGGCGGCACGCCGGCGCACCGATGGTAGGCTGGGCGATGTACGCCGAAGACGCAGTCAAGGTGACGCAGGGCGAGCCGAAGGTCTACGCGTCTTCCGAACACGGCCGGCGGCAGTTTTGCGCCAATTGCGGAACCGGCCTGTTCTACACCAATGCGAACATGCTGCCCGGGATCATCGACGTGCAAAGCGGCACCTATGACGATCCCGATGCCGTTCCGGTCATGGTGCACGTCCAGGTCGCCGAGCGGGTCAGCTGGATGGAGCGCGCGCACGAATTGCCGTTATTCGACCGCTACCCGCCGCAGACATAGAAGCGGGCAAGCGACAGGTTGCGATTGTCCGTTACCCGGCTTGTGCTTCGAACGCTGACAACGCCTGGAGCACGAGTTGGGGCGCTTCCTGCGCTACGCTGTGACCGGCGCCTTCGAACGTCCATTGGCTCGCGGCGGGAAGCAGGGCCACGGCGCGTGACGCCATCTCCCTGTAGATGGACCAGGATTGCTCGGTGACGGCCACCCGCACCGGACATTCGATCTCGGACAGCCACCCGAACGGATTGCCGCGCGCGTCGCCCGCGTAAACCTGCTCCATCGCCTCCAGGATCGGAAGCAGCACGGCTGACTCAATCTCGGGTGTGCAAAGCAGCCGCACCCGGCCATCGTCTTGCTGCGCGAAGCCGTGCCGGATGTAAGCCCGCAGCGAATTCTCCGTCCATTTTGCAAAGGCCGGCGCGGCGCGATAGCGCGCGAACGCGGCGTCCGCGCTCTCGAACTCGGCCTGTCGGCGCAGCGCGCCCTGCACCGCGCTTTTGCCGAAATCGCTCAAGCCATCAGGTCGAGCCGCCCGCGGATCCATCACCGTCGGCTCCATCACAAACAATCGTGCGAAGCGCGCAGGCATCAGTTTCGCCGCCAATAACAGATCGGTCGCGCCCGCACTGTGTCCGATGCCGTAGATATCGGTCAGATCGAGCGCCTCGATCACCCGGCACACATCCTCAGCAAAATCCTGGAAGTGATAGCGGTTGGCCTCAGGCTTGTGGCTGTCGCCATGACCGCGGCGGTCGAGCGCATAGACCGTATAATCCTGTGCGAGTTCGCGGGCGACGTCGTCCCAGACCTCGGCGACAAAGCCGGTGCCGTGCAATAGAAGCGCGGGCGGCCTGCCTCGATCCTCCGCACCCCATCGCGCCAGCGCGATGCGCGACTCAATATCGCCGATCGAAATCCGAGCCGGGCCCGTCAAGCGCGCGCATCCTCCAAAATCATTGTCGCGCCCTTTTCCGCAATCATCGCCGTCGGCGTATTCGTGTTGCCTGACGTGATCGTCGGCATCACCGAGGCGTCGGCGATGCGCAAGGCGGCAATGCCGTGAAAGCGCAGGCGCTCGTCGACGACGGAAGTGGCATCGGAAGCCGATCCCATCTTCGCGGTGCCGACGGGATGGAAGATCGTGGTGCCGATATCGCCCGCGGCTTTCGCCAACGCCGCATCGTCGTCGCCGACGCTGGGGCCGGGCAGATATTCTTCGGGACGAAACCGCGCCAGCGCCTGCTGCTTCATCAGTCGGCGCGTGGTGCGGATGGCGTCCGCCGCGACCTGCCGGTCTTCATCGGTCGACAGATAATTCGGCGCGATTGAGGGCGCCTGACTTGCCTCGGCGGAGCGCACGCGTACGGTGCCGCGCGAGGTCGGCCGCAGATTGCAGGCGCTGACCGTGATGGCGGGGAAACGGTGCAGGGGATCGCCGAATTTATCGAGCGACAGCGGCTGCACGTGGAACTGGATGTTGGCGCGCTCGCGATGCGGATCGGAGCGCGTGAAGATGCCGAGCTGCGACGGCGCCATGGTCAGCGGACCGCGGCGGCGGAACGCGTAGTCGAGCCCCATCAGGCCGCGCCGGAACAGATTGTAATAGGTCTCGTTCAGGGTGCGCACTCCCTCGACCTTGTAGATCGCGCGCTGCTGCAGATGGTCCTGCAGATTGCGGCCCACACCTTGCCGGTCGAGCGTGACGTCGATGCCAAGCGGCGAGAGCCAGTCGGCCGGGCCAATGCCGGAACGGTGCAGCACCTGCGTCGATCCGATGGAGCCTGCGCAGAGAATGACTTCGCCCTTGGTGCGGGCTTCGACGATCTCGTTCCCCTGATAGAAACGCACGCCGACGGCGCGGCCGTTCTCGACAATCAGCCGGTCCACCAGCACGTGCTTTTCCAGCCGCAAATTCTGGCGGTTCAACACGGGTTTCAGAAAGCCCCGCGCCGAAGACCAGCGGCGGCCGCGCTTCTGGTTGACGTGGAAATAGCTGATGCCTTCATTGTCGCCGGTGTTGAAATCGGCGATGCGGCGGATGCCCATCTGCGCGGCGGCGTCGCCGACCGCATCTAACACTGCCCAGGACAGCCGGGGCGCTTCGATGCGCCAGCCGCCGCCCGCGCCATGATGTTCGCTCTTGCCGAGGAAATGATCCTCGAGCGCTAAGAAGTGCGGCAGCACGTCGTCATAGCCCCAGCCGGTGAGGCCGAGCTGGCGCCAGTGGTCGTAATCGGCGGCCTGGCCCCGCATCGAGATCATGGCGTTGATCGCCGACGAGCCGCCGATCACCTTGCCGCGGGGATAGGCCAGCGCGCGGCCGTTGAGGCCGGGCTCCGGCTCGGTCTTGAACATCCAGTCGGAGCGGGGATTGCCGATCGCGAAGAGGTAGCCGACCGGGATGTGGAACCAGATCCAGTTGTCGTTGCCGCCGGCCTCCAGGATCAGCACGCGATTGCCGGGATTGGCCGACAACCGGTTGGCCATGATGCAGCCGGCCGTGCCCGCGCCGACGACGATATAGTCGAAATCACCTTCAAGCCGCTTCATCATCGTTACCGCGCGACCCGCAAGGCACGCAATGCCGGGGCCAAATTCGATCTGCAGGATTGGCCGCGCGTCACGTCCAGTGAACGGCGGTACCGTCGCGGACGATCAATAAACGAATCCGGGCAAAAGCGAACCCTTTCGTTTCCGCAGCGGGCGATTTCCGCCGCTCTATTGATGCCATTTCACCAGAGCGGGGTAATGGTGCGGCAGGCGCATCATCACGAGATCCTTTCGGCGAACGATGTTCGTCGGGTAGGGCGTATCGAGGTTCGTCGTATCGACGCTCGCCGCTGCAAATCCCTCATCGTCGAGGATGGCAGACTCCTGGCGCGGAAATGCGAACGCATCCGGGCCGAATACCGCGCTTTTTCCCAGATAACCGCGATCAGGATCGTAGACGTTCGCAAATGCAAAATAGACGTTGCTTTCGCCGCCGCGCACGCGAAAGGCGTGCCAATGGTGGGGATCGGCGCCGGTCGGGATCGGGTAGTTGTGGCGTATGCTGGTCCCCTCGTGAGCTCCGGTAAATTGGCCGGCAATGGCGGCCGGGCAAGCGACGAGGTCGCAGCCGAGCAGCGACAGCGAACGCACCGCCTCGGGGAAGAGGGCATCGTGCCCGATCAGCAGGCCGACCCTTCCGATTGGAAGGTCGAACACTTTCCAGTCCGAGCCGGCGCTGGCCCAGATCTTGTCGCGCGCGTTCAGATGAATCTTGCGGTAGCTGCCGACCAGGCCTTCGGGGCCGGCCAGAACGGCGGTGTTGAACAGCCCTTCAGCGGCCCGCTCCGCGAAACCGGCGATAATGTGTACCCGCAACCGTGCCGCCAGGCGGACAAGGCGCGTGACCGCCTGATCCTTGATGTCAAGCGCGCGGTCACCGGGTGCGCCGATCCCGGTCATCGACAGTTCGGGGAATACAATGAGGTCAGGCTTTTCCTCGCTGACGGCCTCCTTGGCCAAGACCTCAATGCGCGCGAGATTCTGCTCGACGTCGTCGGTTGGCGTAAATTGCACGACCGCGGCCCGCGATCGTTGCCCGGGAGGCAGCGGCTGGTAGCCATAGAGCTTGAAGAAGTCGCGCGGATTCCAGGTGAAGCTGTTCGTCATCAGGTTGGCATAAAGCTCGGGACGACGGTCCTCGAAGATCGGCTCCGACAACACCTCCCGCCGGCGCGCCCTGGCGAGATCGATCTCGCCATGCACGATACCGTCGCCGCTATCCAGCACCGCCTGAACATTGCCGTCCGGTTCGATGATGCAGCTTCCACCGCTGAACTGCACCGTGCGCTCGAGGCCCCAGCGGTTGCTCTCGATGACATAGCAGCCGTTTTCGAACGCGCGGTTGATCCAGTAAGGCGCCGGCGCCCGTTCCTGCAACCAGTTGCTGATGTGGCAGATCACATCTGCCCCAGCCAGTGCTTCCAGCCGCGCGGTCTCGAAGAAATGCAGGTCCATGCAGACCAGTAGCGCAATGCGTCCGATCTCGGTCTCGAACACGATATGGGCGATGTCTCCCGACGCGGCCCATTTCGGTTCGGAAATATAGGGATGCGACTTGCGGTGCTTGCCGACAACGCCGGACGGCCCGATCAGGACTGCCGTGTTGTAGTAGAGGTCCGTGGAGGCGTCGACCTCGGGCATGCCAACGACGATGTAGCAGCCGAATTGCTTTGCAAGCGAATGAAATACGTCGGTGGTCGGACCGGGAACGGTTTCCACGAAAGGCTTCACTTCCGCCCTGTCATACCAGCAATAGCCGGTGGTGCCCATTTCGGGGGTGACGATCAGGCGCGCGCCTGCCGTCGCGGCTTCGCTCGTCATCTCCAGCAAGCGCTGGATGTTGCGCTCCTTTTCAAACATCGTCGGCTCGAACTGGATGGACGCCGCCTTGAAACGCTCTGATGCCATTGCCTTACCTCTGCCACGCCGCCACGGCGGATACCGAAAGTTCCAGGATTCAAATCGCCATTCTCAGGTGCACAAGCTCTTCCGTGAGCTGCGATACCGGGCCCTCAGCCACCACGCGTCCCTTTTCCATCATCGCGAACTGGTGCGACGCGCGGCGGACAAATTCGATGTTCTGTTCCACCAGCACGATGGTGAGGCCGATCTCGCGATTGAGGCGAATAATCGTCTGCTCGATTTCCTCGACGATCGACGGCTGGATTCCCTCATTGGGCTCGTCAAGCAGAAGCACATCCGGCTCCGAGGCGAGGGCCCGGGCGATCGCCAGTTGCTGCTGCTGTCCGCCGGACAGCACGCCGCCCAACCGGTCCATGTTCTGCAGCAGATAAGGAAACAACTCGCCGACCAGCGGGGGAATGACGCGTCTGCCGTCGGTCCTGGCGAAGGTTCCGAGCAGGATGTTTTCGCGAATGGTGAAGTCCGGAATGATTTCGCGGCCCTGCGGCACATAGGCGAGGCCGGCGCGGGCGCGGCGGAAGGTCGGCTCATGGGTGATGTTCGTTCCGTCCAGTTCAATCTTACCCGCGGTCTTGTCGGTCATGCCCATCAGGGTTTTCAGCAGCGTCGTTTTGCCGACGCCGTTGCGGCCGAGCACCGTGGTGATCCGCCCCTTGTCGAAGCTGAGCGTGACGTCATGCAGAACGTGGCTGCGTCCGTAAAAGCTGTGAATGTTCGACAGGCTCAGCATCAGGAGATACTCCGCGATCCCAAATACGCCCGCCTGACGGCTTCGTCCGTTTCAATCGATGCAATGTCGCCTTCTGCCAGCACCTCGCCGAGATGCAGCACGGTGATGCGTTCCGCGATCTCGCGCACGAACGCCATGTCGTGTTCGACGACGAGCAGGGTGTGCTTCCCTCGCATGCTGTTGATGATGTTCGCGGTCTTTTTGGTTTCGGCTGCCGTCATGCCTGCGGTTGGTTCATCGAGCAGGATGACTTTCGGGTCCTGAAGCATCAGCAGGCCGAGTTCGAGCCATTGGGTTTGGCCATGGCTCAGATAGGCGGCCGTCAAGTCGGCCTTGTCCCGGAGATCGACAATGTCGAGCACCTCTTCGATCCTTGCGAGCGCATGCCTGGAAAAGCCGAATCCGAGGTTCGCGAACACCGAGGGATTGCGGCAAGAGGCGACCTCGAAATTCTGGCGGACGGTGAGTTCGCGGAACACGCTGGGAATCTGGAATTTCCTGCCGATCCCGGCCCGGGCAATCCGGTGTTCCTGCCAGTTCGTGATTTCGGTGTCGTAAAGATGAATGTGTCCGCTGGTGCTGTGCGTACGACCGGAAATCAGATCCATCAGCGTTGTCTTGCCGGCGCCGTTGGCGCCGAGCAGTACGCGCAATTCTCCCTCGGCAATCGTCATGGTGACGTTGTTGACGGCTTTGACGCTGCCGAAGCTGACTTCAAGCCCGTCGATCGTGAGCGCGGTGGCTGCCATGGCGCTCACCCGCGCTCTGCAAGGGCGTCGCGGCTTTCCGCCACCAGCCCTTCATCGGAGGCCGCCTCCGTGGCAGGCGCCCGCCAGCGGTCGAGAAGATCGTGTGCAAATCCGCCAAGGCCCCGCGGCAGGTACAGCACCACGAGGACGAAGATCAGCCCGACCACGGCTTTCCAGACCTCCACCAAAGCCTTGGTCTCGCTGACCTTGGCCTCGATCATGTTGATGAGGATGGCGCCGACGCAGGCGCCGAGGATCGAGGATCGTCCGCCGACCGCAGCCCACACCACCATCGTGATCGAAAACGACAGGTCCATGAAAGTCGGGGAGGCGAACTCCGAGACCATCACGTAGAGCATTCCCGCGAAGCCGCAGATCGCCGCCGACACCACGAAAAAGAAAATCTGGTAGCTCGGAACGTCCAGCCCGAGATAGCGCGCGCGGGTCTCGTCATCCCGCGTCGCCTGAAGGATGAGGCCGGCCCGCGTGCTGACCAGCAGACGCGCACCGACGAGAACCAGCGACAGCGCGATGGCAACCAGATAGTACGTCGCGCGGCTGTAGGGGTCGAACTGAAACGCCCCGATCGTCAGCCAGGCGAGGTCGGTCAGCCCGTTGAAGCCGTTGGTCAGCGGCTGCGCATCGATGACCAGCAGGCGCACCAGCAACACCAGTGCCAGTGTGATGATCGAAACGAAGACGCCGGAAATCCTGTTACGGAACACGATCAGTCCGGTAATGGTGGCAATCGCCACCGGCAACACGATGCCTATGGCAACGCCAAACCATTGGCTTTGAAACGGAAGCCATATGAAAGAGCCCTTGTTGATGCAGCATAGTTGCGTCAGCGCGCCGGGCTCGGCGTTCCACAGCATGAAGTCGGGGACCGGCGTGTCGGATCCCTGTTGCAGACTGGTCGGACTGGCAAGCTTCAGCGACATCGCCAGCATGTAGGCGCCGGCGCCAAAAAACAGTCCCTGACCCAGATTGAGGATGCCGGCGTATCCCCAGGACAGCGCGACGGCGACGCCGAGCATGCCGAACACCAGGTACTTTGCGATCCGGTTCAGCCAGAACTCGTCCAGCATCAGCGGCGCCAGCAGAATGGCGGCGACGAAGAGCCCGTAGAGCAGAAAATCGTATCTTTGCCTCGATGCCATGACTCAACGACCCCTGAACGAGAAAAGGCCCTTGGGCTTCACGACAATGATGAGAATGACGACGCCGAATATGACGGCACGGGCGATCGTGTCGTTCTTGAGCGCGGCCACCACGCTGTTGATCTCGCCGAGCAGTCCGGCTGACAGCACCGATCCCAGCAGGCTTCCGACACCGCCGACCACGACGACCAGGAAGCCATCGACCACCATGGGCGTGCCCATGTCGGGGAATACCGTCTTGAAACCCGACATCATGACGCCGGCTATTCCGGCGAGGCCCGAGCCAAAGGCGAAGGTGAGGGCATTGACGCGTGCGACGTCGACGCCGCAGGCCGCCGCCATTTTCGGGTTCCGGATGATGGCGCGGACCTGCATTCCGATCGAGGTCCGCTGCAACAAAAACCAGGTCACGGCCGCAAGGGCGGCGGTGACGACAATGATGAAGGCGCGATAGGTGTTGATTTCCACACCAGCCAAATGAAACGTGCCCTGCAGGACTGCCGGCACCGGCACGTTCTGAAGACCGGGCCCCAGGCCCTCGACGTGAATGCCGAAGAACGACAGGCCGAATTCAAGCCTGATCGCCTGCTGTATCAGGATGGCGACGCCCCATGTGGCCAGCAACGTATCCAGCAGCCTGCCATAAAGCCGGCGGACGATGACGCGCTCGATGACCAGGCCGACGATCGCGGTAACGACGAAGGCGATCGGAATTGCCATCACGATGTTGGCGTCCAGCCAGATGCGCGACAGCACGGCGGTGTAGGCGCCGAGCATCACCATCTCGCCATGGGCCATGTTGATGACCCCCATCGCGCCATAGGTGATCGCAAGTCCGAGCGCCACCAGCAGCAGGATCGAGCTCAGGCTCAGGCCGATAAACATCGTGTCGATCATGTCGTGTCTACTTTCGAAGGAGCCGGACCGTTCACCGAACATCTTCCAGCCAGGGCGCGTTGGGGTGGGAGGTGCGCCCCGGCTGGAATGTCTTTCGATGTGGCCGGGCCTCCAGCTTCTTACTTCAGCTTGGCGGTTTCCAGCCCCTTCGCCGTGCAGAACAGATCGCTTTCAGTTTCACCATAGGCCGAATAGGCGAGCGGCTTGATCGGCTCCGGCCAGGCGTCGACCACCTTGCTTTGGCCGTCCGGCTGCCACTGGCCGACCCGCGGCGTCAGCCAGCAATGCAGATTGTCGGCGTCGATTTTGACCTTGCCGCCCGGCGCGTCGTAGGTCTGGCCGCGGATGCCATCGCGAATGCCGTCCGCGGTAACCTGTCCCGACTTCTCGATCGCCTGCTTCCAGAGGAAGACCTGGAAATAGGCCGCCTCCAGCGAGTGGTAGGTCACCGCTTTCGGATCCTTGGTGAACTTCCTGAAGTCTTCGATGAACTTCTTGTTGGCCGGCGTGTCGATCGACATGAAATAGGGGAACGACGTGTAGCTGCCGGCGGCGTATTCGGGGCCCATCGCCGCGATCTCGATTTCGGAAGTGACGGTCGCGCAGATCGGGATCGTCGCCTGCGAGAGACCTTGATTCTTGAACTCCCGGTAGAAGGCGATGATGGAATCGCCGACCACGTTGGAAAGAACGACGTCGGCGCCCGAATCCTTGATCTTCTTGACCATGCTCGCCCATTCGGAATGGCCGAGTTCGAGATATTCGTCGCCGGTCCATTGCGCGCCGGCGGCCTCGATCAGCTTCTTGCTGACTTTGGCCATCTCGCGCGGATAGACGTAGTCCGATCCGACGATGAAGAACTTCTTCTTGCCGAGCGTCTTGGCGATCCACGGAATATACTTGCCGAGCTGCTGGTTCGGTACCGCGCCGGAATAGACGACGTTGCGCGAACACTCGAACCCCTCGTAATGGGTCTGGTAGAACAGCATGGCGTTTCGCCGTTCGAAGATCGGCAGCACCGCCTTGCGGCTGGCCGAGGTGTGGCATCCGAACACGGTTGCCACGCGATCCTGAATGACGAGCTTGGAAGCTTTTTCGTTGAAGGTTTTTGGATCGGAGGCGCCGTCCTCGACGATGACTTCGACCTTCCGGCCAAGGACGCCGCCCGCCGCGTTGATCTCGGATACGGCCATCTGCACCGCGCTCGCCAGCAGCTTTTCAACGATCGACAGGCCGCCGGTCTGCGAGTAGAGCGCGCCCACCTTGATCGGGTCGGCTGCAAAGGCCTGCCTGATCACAGAAGGCGATGCGATCGCGGCCGAGGTGATCGCCGCCGTCTTTAAAAAGTCACGTCTGTTGAAGGACATCTTGTTCCCCTGGTTTGTGCGAAGCTTCGGGCACTGCTGAAATCAATCAGCGTGATGACTGGTTTGGAAAGACGCTGACGTCTCTGTCAGCCGGCAACAAAAAACCCGCAGGACCGGGTCAACGGTCTGCGGGCAACTCTGCCACCTGCGGTTCGGAGAACATTCCGCCGCTACGTCAAGACGTGGCCTCGTTGTGAGGGGACGTCCTGACGGCGCCCATGAGGGGCACTATCAACGTCAATATGCTAATCTGCTCTCGCGCTCATTTGCAAGCCTAATCTGCTTGCGCTCTGCTGCGTAACATATCTTCGGACCTGATGATCAGATTGGCAACCTCGTCCACCGGAACGCGGCTCGCCATCGCTCGATTTCGTATCTCGTGATAGGCTTCAGCCTCGCTGAGCCTGCTGCTCGACATCAGGATCGCTTTTGCCTTTGCCATTCTTTGATCGCCAAGCAGCCGGCGCTTGTACTTGCGCGCTTGCTTGCTGAGGGCCTGTTGCTGCAACCAGAGATTTCGCGCGATCGCCAGGTTGGTCAGCAGCCCGAACGGTTTCAGCGGCCGCTCGATGACGGCCAGCGCCCCGCTTTCGAGAACGATCTGCAACGTCGATGGATTTTCGTAAGAGACGATCGCCAGGATAGTCGGCGCCGGCTGCGTGATGGACTTGAGCAGCCGTTCGGTTTCGGGGCGCGTCTCGTCGTCGATCGACAGAAACAGCACATCCGTATGCGCAGGCAGTTCGGTGGGGACGGGCCAGCGGCAATTCACCGTACATCCGATCCGCCGCAGATGATCGACCAGAAACTCTCCCTCAGCGTCCAAAGGGTGGATGACGAGAACGTTGAGGTCCCGCAGGTCTTTCAATAGCGCGACGGACACTTGAACGGCTCTCCGCTACATTCGCACGGGCTGCGGCACGGGTTCGGATGAACCCAGCCGATGCTCCAGCATGAAGGGATCAGGCTGAACCCGGGCCGTGGGTTCGTGCACGATTTCGTATTCGCCTCGCGCATTGACCTTGGCAACGCGGGGCCACAGATGCGTATGGTTGTTCAGCCGTTCGATCTTCACATTTCCCTGCGGCGCCTCGAATTCCACCTCATAGAGCGCCGGCAGCAGTTCGCTGTAGCGATCGCTGCCCGCTCGTTCCAGCGCGGCGGCATAGAGGAAGACCTGAAAATACGCGGCTTCCGCCGGCGCAGTCACCGGCGTATCCGGTCCGCAAGCCTCTCGACAGGCCCGGACGAATGCCTGCGCCTGCGCACTGCCGAGCGTCGAGAAGAACGGCGCGGCGGTGATATGCCCGCGGATTACCTCCGGCGCCATCTGGACGAGATCGGCCTCGCTGGTGGACAGGCTCGCGACCGGCGTTTTGGACATGTCGAGGCCGGACTGAACCAGTGCGTTGAAACACGGGATGATGCCGGCGCCGACGATGGTCGAATAGATGACATCCGGCTTGCTTGCCTTGACGCGCTGGATGATCTTTTCGATATGAAGCGGCGTCAATTCCAGCGGCACGTAAAGCTCGTCGAGGACCTCGCCGCCGGCCTGAAGAAACAGATCGGCAATGATGCGATTTGATTCGTAAGGGTAAACGTAGTTCGAGCCCACCAGAAAGACCCGGCGACCGTAATTGTTGGTGAGATAGTCGACGAGCTGGACCGAGTTCTGGTTGGGAGAGGCGCCGGTGTAAATGCAATTGCGCGAATATTCGAAGCCTTCATACAGCGTGGGATAGAACAGCAGGGCGCCGCGCGCTTCAATGATGGGGAGCGCCGCCTTGCGCGTACTGGACATGTGGCAGCCGAAGATCATGCGGACGTGATCTTCATCGCACAGCCTGACAGCCAGCTCGCGGTATTGCTGCGGGACCGAGCCGGGGTCGTAGCAAATCGGCTCGATCGGCTTGCCGCGCACGCCGCCGGCGGCATTGATCTGCTGGATCGCCAGCAGGGTCGCCGCGCGCTGCGTTCTCTCGATCGCAGCGGTAACGCCGGTTTCGGAAAACAAAACGCCTACTCGCCAGCTGCCTGCGTCCATTGCCACCATTCCAAAAAACAAAAAGCTCCCGCCCGTTGCCGGTCGAGAGCTACCCTGCTCATGAGGTACGGCCAAACCTGCCGCTACGACGGCCAATCATGCCGTCGCGAGGAGCTTAGCGAGTTCAGGTCGGGCTGGCAACGCCAGTTTGCCGAGGGGATGTTTGGGTGGTTCGCGTCTTGCATGCTACAGAGGCACAAACGTTCAACCAGAAAACGATCAGTTCCATGCCCATTGTCAACCGCGTCGCCGATCTGCAACCCGATATCCAGGCATGGCGCCGCGATATCCATCAACACCCCGAGTTGTTGTACGAGGTGCACCGCACGGCGGCGCTGGTGGCGGACCGGTTGCGGGAATTCGGCTGCGACGAGGTGGTCACCGGTATTGGCCGCACCGGCGTGGTCGGCGTCATCAAGGGCAATAGGCCCGCCGGCAAGGGTGAGGTGAAGGTGATCGGGCTGCGCGCCGACATGGATGCGCTGCCGATCGAGGAAGCGACCAACCTGCCTTATGCTTCGAAGAACCCGGGCTTGATGCACGCCTGCGGCCATGACGGCCACACCGCCATGCTGCTCGGGGCGGCGCGCTATCTTGCCGAGACGCGCAATTTTGCCGGCGATGCGGTCGTGATCTTCCAGCCGGCGGAAGAAGGCGGCGCGGGGGCCGTTGCGATGATCGAGGACGGGCTGATGGACCGTTTCGGCATCGAGCAGGTCTACGGCATGCATAACGGTCCGGGCATTCCGGTCGGCAGCTTCGCCATTCGCCCCGGTCCGATCATGGCCGGAGGTGACGCTGTCGCCATCCGGATCGAGGGGCGGGGCGGGCATGCCGCGCGTCCGCACAAATGCATCGACTCCGTGCTGGTCGGCGCGCAGCTGATCAATGCGCTGCAGTCGATCGTGTCGCGCAGCGTCGATCCGCTGGAATCGGCGGTCATTTCGATCTGCGAATTTCACGCCGGCAATGCCCGCAACGTGATCCCGCAAACCGCTGAACTGGCCGGCACCGTCCGGACCCTGGACGCCGAAGTGCGGAAACTGGTGGAAAAGCGCGTGCGCGAGGTCGTCGCCGGGGTGGCGCAGATCATGGGCGCGAAGATCGACCTGACCTACAACCGCGGCTACCCGGTGACGGTCAACCATGTCCCGCAGACCGACGTCGCGGTCCGGGCCGCCCGGGAAATCGCCGGCGACGCCAATGTCAACGAGATGCCGCCGCTGATGGCCGGTGAGGATTTCGCCTTCATGCTGGAGCAGCGGCCGGGCGCGCTGATCTTCTGCGGCAACGGCGACAGCGCGGGGCTGCATCACCCCGAATACAATTTCAACGACGAGGCCCTCGTGTTCGGCACCTCGTACTGGATCAAGCTGGTCGAGAACACGCTGGCGGCGTGAGGCCGTTCACGGGCATTTCAACGAGGTCGGCTTGACGGCCGGTCGCCGCGTGGCCAGCTTTATGTTGTGCCTTCCGCAAGGTACATTGGAGCCTGCCAATGAGCGCCAACGCGACCTTCGCATTGCTGATGATCGGAACGGTCATTTCGATCTACCTTGCCGGCCGACTGGCCGAGCGTCGCGGACGCAGCTTCAAGGTTTGGGCGTGGATTGCTGCGTTCATCGGGCCGCTGGCACTCCCTCTGGTGTTCCTGTTTCCGAACCTGCACCGCAGGAATGGTGGCCCGGTCTAAGGACCGCCGGCGCGCAAAGCGTTAAGATGGCAAGCCCGCCCGGGCTCCCCCTTTGGCAAGCGCCCCGGATGGATAGGGCCTCTGCGGTAGGGTGCTGGGTGGAGCGCGTCTTGCATGCTAGACAGGCAAGCGTTCAACCCGGAAGCAGAGAATTTGCAATGCCCATCGTCAACCGCGTCGCCGACCTCCAACCCGATATTCAGGCCTGGCGCCGCGATATCCATCAACACCCCGAATTGCTCTATGACGTGCACCGCACTGCGGCATTCGTCGCGGATCGCTTGCGCGAATTCGGCTGCGACGAGGTCGCGACCGGCCTCGGCCGCACCGGCGTGGTTGGCGTCATCAAGGGCAAGAAGCCTGCCGGCAAGGGCGACATCAAGGTGATCGGGCTGCGCGCCGACATGGACGCGCTGCCGATCGAGGAGGCGACCAACCTGCCTTATGCCTCCAAGAATCCCGGCAAGATGCATGCCTGCGGCCATGACGGCCACACCGCGATGCTGTTAGGGGCCGCCCGCTATCTCGCCGAGACCCGCAATTTCGCCGGCGATGCGGTCGTGATCTTCCAGCCCGCCGAAGAGGGTGGCGCGGGCGCCGACGCCATGATCAAGGACGGCCTGATGGACCGTTTCGGCATCGAGCAGGTCTATGGCATGCATAATGGTCCGGGCATTCCGGTCGGCAGTTTCGCCATTCGCCCCGGCCCGATCATGGCGGCGACCGATGAGCTCGACATCAAGATCACCGGGCTTGGCGGCCACGCGGCACGGCCGCATATCTGCATCGATTCCGTACTGGTCGGCGCGCAGGTGGTCACCGCGCTGCAGTCGATCGTGTCGCGCAGCATCGATCCGCTGGAGTCGGCGGTGATTTCGGTCTGCGAGTTCCAGGCCGGCAACGCCCGCAACGTGATCCCGCAAACCGCCGAATTACGCGGCACGATCCGGACGTTGACGCCGGAAGTTCGCGCATTGGTCGAGAAGCGGGTGACCGAGGTGGTCGCCGGCGTCGCGCAGATCACCGGCGCCAAGATCGACCTTACCTACAAGCGTGGCTATCCCGTCACGGTGAACCATGCTTCGCAAACCGACTTCGCCACGCGGATCGCCAGAGAAATCGCCGGCGAGGCCAATGTGCACGAGACCCCGCCGCTGATGGGCGCGGAGGACTTTTCCTACATGCTGGAAGCCCGGCCGGGCGCGTTCATCTTCTGCGGCAATGGCGACACCGCGGGCCTGCATCACCCCGAATATAATTTCAACGACGAGGCGATCGTCCACGGCACGTCGTACTGGATCAAGCTGGTGGAGAACGCGCTGCCGGCGTGAGGCAAGCGCAGGCCAAACGTCTCTTACACTTCTACGGCAACTTGAGAGAACGCCTGCATGTTCATGCAGGCGTTCTTTTATTTGGCGTGCGATACGCGCGCTATCGTCGCTGGCTCAAACCGCTTTAGCGGCCTAGACCCAACCCGGAGCGACCAGCGTTATTCGAGGCTCACGCAAAAAAGCCCGTGCGGTGGCGCGGGCCTTTCTGTTGCATTGCAGCGGAAGAGACCGCCGCAGTCTCTCGTCAGAAAATGTAAGAGAACAGCACGTAGAGGCTCGCCGACAGCATGATCGCGCAGGGCAGCGTCAGCACCCAGGCCATCAAGAGGTTGCGGATGGTGGCTAGCTGCAGGCCGGATCCGTTGGCCGCCATGGTTCCGGCGACACCCGACGACAGCACGTGCGTGGTCGAGACCGGCAGGCCGAAAATGTCGGCGGCGCCGATGGTACCGGCGGCAACGAGCTCGGCGGAGGCGCCCTGCGCGTAGGTCAGGTGCGTCTTGCCGATCTTCTCGCCGACGGTGATGACGATGCGCTTCCAGCCGATCATGGTGCCGAGGCCGAGTGCGATCGCGACCGCGATCTTGACCCAGGTCGGGATGAACTTGGTGGCGCTGTCGAGCGAGGCCTTGTAGGCGTTGAGGGTGGCGACCTCGTCCTTCTTGAGGTCGTTTTCCTTGTCCTTCATCAAAAAGCGGATCGCTTCCGAGGTCAGGTACATGTCGTTACGGGTGTTGCCGACGGCTTCAGCCGGCACCTTGTTGAGCGTGCCGTATTTCTGCACCTGGTCGCCGACGTCCTTCACCAGCACGGCCAGCGATGGATAGGTGCCTTCGCTGATCTTGCGCGCGGCGACATATTGCGTCACCGCCGGGCGGGGATCGCCGATGATGCTGTGGCCAGCGCCCTTGGCAGCGATCACCTTGGAAGCTGCCTCGGAGGTCTTCTGGAACTGCACCACCTGCGATTCCGGCAGCGCGCGGTTCAGCGCGTAGGCGGTCGGCACGGTGCCGATCAGGATCAGCATGATCAGGCCCATGCCCTTCTGACCGTCGTTCGAACCATGGGCGAAGCTGACGCCGGTGCAGGTGGCGATCAGGATGCTGCGGATCCACAGCGGCGGCGGCTTGTTGGCTTCGGGCGCGGCGTACAGCGCCGGGTTGCGCACGACGAACTTCAGGACCAGCAGCAGGATAGCGGCCATGCAGAAGCCGAACAGCGGCGACAGCAGCAGCGCGTAGCCGATTTCGGTCGCCTTGGTCCAATCGACGCCCGAGGTGCCGTCGCGGCCGCGCATCAGCGCGTTGGCGATGCCGACGCCGATGATCGAGCCGATCAGGGTGTGCGAAGAGGAAGCCGGCAGGCCCAGATACCAGGTGCCGAGATTCCACACGATCGCGGCGATCAGCAGCGCGAACACCATCGCAAAGCCGGCGCCGCTCCCGACCTGCAGGATCAGTTCGACCGGCAGCAGCGAGACGATGCCGAACGCGACCGCGCCCGATGACAGCAGCACGCCGAGGAAGTTGAAGAAGCCCGACCACATCACGGCAAATTCGGCCGGCAGCGAGTGGGTGTAGATCACGGTCGCGACCGCATTGGCGGTGTCGTGGAAGCCGTTGACGAACTCGAAGCCGAGCGCGATCACGAGCGCGACCAGCAGCAGGATATAGGGCAGATAGGTCGTCACCTTGGCGCCGGTGGCTTCGACGTCGACATAGATGCTGTACATCACGAACAGGAACCCGGCCGCGAGAATGCCGAAGAACAGGATCATCGTGAGCGGGTTGAACCCCTTGTCGAGATTGGGCCTGGAAGCCGGCTGGATCGGTGCTCCCATCGATGAATTGAGTGTCATATCAGTCATGGCAAACCCCCTGAAATACTAACGGCGGTTAATCTTTTGACCGATGGAGTTGAAGGTTAGATGACAGGGGCGGCGTCCACGCGTGCGTGCCGGTATGTCAGGGGCGCGCCACCCATTCCCCTCGGAGCATGGACATCAGGCGCATCGACCGGAAGGCTCCGTCGGGGTTCCGGTGCAGATCGCGAACCACGCCTTCCTCGACAAACCCGGTTTTGAGGTAAGTCCGGTAGGCCCGTTCATTCTCAACGAATACAAAGAGTTCGACGCGATGCGCCGCCAGATCTTCGAAGCAGATCTGCAGGACCGATCGCAGCAGGCCCGATCCGACGCCGCAGCCGGGGGTTCCAACCGCGATGCGCCTGAGCCGAACGCATTGGTTGGCGCTTCCGATGCCTTGTAAAATGGCAAATCCGGCAATCTCCGTTCCGTCGCAGGCCACCAGATATCGGGAAGACGGGTTTTCGATTTCAGCGGCGTGCTGTTCGGTCTCCCATCGGCCGATCAGACGCACATAGCCTTCCACGCGTTCGATGCGCATGATGGCGGGATGTCAGATTTACGCGCGGTTTGAATCTGCATGGCGGCAGTTTGGCGTTGCCGCGCCTGCCGGGCAATGCCAAGGCAAGAAGCCGCGAGGGGCGATCGCCGCAAGGGATGATGGCCAAGGGATGATGGCCAAGAGATGATGACCAAGACAGGTCGCGCGCTGCACGGCACCGGGGCTAGAGGAAACCGCACAGCGCGCCGACCCCATGGGAACGTCATGGCGTAAACAGGACGCCCCAACCCCTCCCCAAGAGAATGAGATAGTATCATCGATCAATTGAAGGTTGTACATTTATTTGTCAGTTTTCGAGGGGGCGGTAACGGGAATTTGCGGTTCCCCAATTGCCAGTTCCGATTGAATCGGAACTGGCAATTGATTCTTGGTTTGACGCGTTTTCTTGACGCGAACCGGTATCCACTTCGCTTTGGGATGCGCGAAAATTCAGGCAGCGTGCGCCGATTTTCGCAGCAAGGCTGCCGCGATTTTGAGATCGGCCACGAAGCGCTGATACTCTTGCGCCTTGGCGTCGGCGTCCGGCAGCCGCAGCAAATAGGACGGATGCACGGTGACAAGAGCCGTCGCGCCGTCCTCGAGATCAATCAGGCGTCCGCGGCTTTTGTTGATCGGCGTGATTTTGCCGAACACGCTCTGCGCTGCGGTAGCACCCATCGCCACAACCAAGACAGGCTTGATGGCGGCGCGTTCGCGTTCGTACCATTGCCGGCAAGCCTTGATCTCAGCTGTGTTCGGCTTCTGGTGCAGGCGGATTTTCCCGCGCGGCACAAACTTGAAATGCTTCACGGCATTGGTGACGTAGACTTTTGAACGGTCGATGCCGGCCTCATCCAGTGCACGATCCAGCATTTGGCCGGCCGGTCCGACGAACGGCTTGCCCGCGAGGTCTTCCTTGTCGCCGGGCTGTTCGCCGACCAGCATGACCTGGGCATTCTGTGGGCCTTCGCCGAACACGGTCTGGGTGGCGTCCTTCCAGAGCGGGCAGGCGCGGCAATCGGCGGCTTCTTCCCGCAGCATTTCGATGTCGTCGGCTGCCTGTTTGCGTTTCATCGGCGGTTCCTGCCGCTTCTGCGATTTATGCGGTTCGCTCGCCGCATGCGCGATCATGGCGCTGGCGGTGCGTTCGGCACTCTCGATCAGAGGCTTAATCAACGAGGCCTCCGGCAGGTTCCGCCAATATCGCTTCGGCATTTCGGTTTGCATGGCCTTCACCTTCAGCCGGGCGGGATTGAAGATGCTGGCATAGTAACGCCGCCAGGTTTCCTCCAACCGATCTTCGGTCGGCGCCTCGGCCTTAGCTACCCCCGGCGTGATCGAAACGGCATGGCCATCCCAATGCGCGCAGACGTCAGGCGTCAGGATCGACCAGGGCATGTCGGCAAAGCGCCGGGCGAAGAACGGCGCGGCCAGCTCCACGATATGATGCTCCGGCTCGAACCAGGCGACGAAATGCGATTTCTGCTCGCGGCCGATTTCACGGAAGCGCACAAAGGCGTGCATCTTGTGCTCGTCGCGGTGCACGGCCTTTGCCATCGCCGCGACCTCCGCCACGTCAGGATCGGTCGCAACGACAAGCAGGTCGTGGTTGCCGCGTAGCCGCCACAGCAGGCGATAGAGGATGGCAAAGCGTTCGCTATTGCGATGCAGGATCGCGGCTTTCACCAGCTCGACGAATTTGGTCGGGACGTTGAAAGTCGCATTTGGCGGGTCGGGCAGTGGGGTGGTCGATTCAAACAATTCGGGCGCGTCACCTTGCACACGCCATGTCACGTCGGCCGGGCTTACATCATTCAGCACCAGCGTCCGTGCCGCCTTACGCCAGCCGTCAAAATCGGTTTCGCCGTCGAGGGTGATGTGGTGCATGTCTCTCCTCCTCGTCATTGCCTGCGACAAACGCGAAGCGTTTGCGCAAGGGAGCGAAGCGACGAAGCAATCCATTCCTCCGCTTGTGGCGCTATGGATTGCTTCGCTTCGCTCGCAATGACGACTGTGGTCAAAACCCAAACCCCAATTGCGTCGCCTTCGGCCTGAATCGTTCCGCCAGCTTCGCCCCGTCGAGCAGATGCGGCTGCGGGCGGTGATCGCTGAGAACGATGAACGGCAGCGCCTTATTCCTCGGGATGTGCAGCCGGGCGAGATCGGCCGCACGGATCGATGTGACGCGGCGCGTGGCGATGATGCGATCGACGGCCTTGCGGCCGAATCCGGGCACGCGCAGCAGGTCCTCGCGGCTGGCCCGGTTCACATCGAGCGGAAACCGGTCGCGGTGCCGCAATGCCCAGGCGAGTTTTGGATCGATATCGAGCGGCAGCATGCCGGCGGCTTCGTCGACGATCTCGCCGACGTCGAAACCATAAAACCGCATCAACCAGTCGGCCTGATAGAGCCGGTGCTCGCGGACCAGCGGAGGAGCGGCCAGCGGCAACGCGCGGCTGGCATCCGGGATCGGGCTGAAGGCGGAATAATAGACGCGTTTGAGTTTGTAGGAGCCATAGAGATTGGCGCTGGTATGGAGAATGGTTTTGTCGTCGGCCGCATCCGCGCCGATGATCATCTGCGTGCTCTGGCCGGCCGGAGCGAAGAGCGGCGGCTTTGCCTTTGTTACGGTCTTGTTGTTGTTATTGTTGTCCTGCGCTTCATCGAGCTTGAGCCGCAATCGGCCCATGGTGCGGCGGATCGCGCGCACGTCTTTTTCCGGCGCGAGTTTGGCAAGGCTGGCTTCCTCGGGCACTTCGATGTTGATGCTGAGCCGGTCGGCATATCTGCCGGCCTCGGTGATTAGCGCATCATCGGCTTCCGGAATGGTTTTCAGATGAATGTAGCCGCGGAAGTGATGCTCCTCGCGCAGTTTTCTCGCGACAGAAACGACCTGTTCCATGGTGTAGTCGGCGCTGCGGATGATGCCGGAGGAGAGAAACAGGCCTTCGATGTAATTGCGGCGATAGAAGTCGATCGTCAGCTTCACCACCTCGTCGACGGTGAAGCGCGCCCGCGGCACATTGCTGGAGGTGCGGTTGACGCAATAAAGGCAATCGTAGTTGCAGGCATTGGTGAGCAGGACTTTGAGCAGCGAGATGCAGCGGCCGTCCGGCGCGTAGGAATGGCAGATGCCCATGCCGGGCGAGGTCGAGCCGAGGCCCTTGCCGTCGCTGGAATCCCGCTTCTCGGTGCCGCTGGAGGCGCAGGAAGCGTCGTATTTGGCGGCATCGGCCAGGATTTCCAGCTTGCGTTGCACGTCCATCCTTGAATCCCTTTGATTCCGCTTATGAATCGCCTGAGTAGTAATCCCGATTGACTCTGCCGGGCCTGTTAGCTTTATATTAGAACATATCATGAACAAATGAACCAGCAGCGGGTTCATTTCAAAACCAGCAATGGCCCACAATTTCCAAGGAGCGGCGCATGACCGGCGCGCGCATGAGCACGCTTGCAAGTTTGCGCGGCCGCATCGAGCGCATCGAGGCGGGCGCGGATACGCATGCGCTTCACAAAGTGGCGCTCGGCCATGCCGAGGCCGATGCGACGCTGTGCGGCGGCCTTGCCCGCGCCGCGGTGCATGAAGTCTTCGCCGAAGGACATCAGGGTGCGGCGGCGACGGGATTCATCGCGGGCCTTGCGGGACGGGTGACATCGCGCCGGCCGCTGGTCTGGGTGCGGCAGGATTTTTCGGAAATCGAATCCGGCGCGCTGTCGATGAGCGGGCTCGCCGAACTCGGCCTCGATCCGCGGCTGCTGGTAACCGTGCGCGCCGCCGATGCCGACGCGGCGCTACGGACCGCCGCCGACGCGCTGGCCTGCGATGCGCTGGGCGCCGTGGTGCTGGAAGTCTGGGGCGAGCCGCGCCAGCTCGATCTCGTCGCCAGCCGCAAACTGACTTTGGCAGCGCAGGCTTCCGGCGTCACCGCATTGCTGTTGCGGCTGGCGGCGACGCCGCAGCCCTCGACCGCGGAGACAAGGTGGATCGTGCGCGCGGCGCATTCGCCGCCATCAGCACCCTGGCATGCGTGGGGCGCGCCGGTGTTCGACGCCGAGCTCGTTCGTAACCGTCATGGCCCGGTTGGGCGGTGGATCATGGAATGGAAATGTGATGAGTGCCTTTTCAGCGAACCGGCGAATTCTCAGCCTCTGGCTGCCACGCCTGCCCATCGACCGCATCAAGCGGCAGCTTACGCAGGGCAGCGCAGAGCGGGTTGAAAATAATTTTCACCACGCGGATGCTGCGCCGCCCCCTCTCCCGCTTGCGGGGGAGGGTCGGGGTGGGGGTGTCTCCGCGAGTCATGCTGTTCGTGTGTCCCCGCGAGCGGGAGAGGTGCCAGCCCCCACCGTCGTCGTCGCCAAGCAAAACAACGCGCTGCAGATCTATGCGCTCGACGATCTCGCGGCGCGCTCCGGCCTCGAGATCGGCCTGCCGCTCGCCAATGCCCGCGCGATCTGTCCGGAATTGACGGTGTTCGATGCCGATCCGGTTGCGGACGCCAAGACGCTGGGCGATATCGCCGACTGGTGCGATCGCTTCACGCCGCTAGTGGCGCTCGATCCCCCGCACGGGCTGTATCTCGACATCACCGGCTGCGCCCATCTGTTCGGCGGCGAGCGCGCGCTGCTGCAGACCCTGTGCGGCGCGCTGACCCGCAGAGGCTTTGTCGTCAGCGCTGATATCGCCGGCACCTCGATCTGCGCACGTACGATGACGCGCCATGCGTCGGGGAAAATCATTGCCGATGGCGAGGAGGCCGACGCCGTCGGCCCGCTGCCGGTCTCGGCGCTCGGCGCCGATAGTGCGATCACCAGCGGCCTGCGCCGCGCCGGACTGAAAACCATCGGCGACGTCGCCGCGCGCGCCCGCCACGAGATCACGGCGCGATTTGGCGCCGGCTTCACGACTTTGCTCGAACACGCGCTGGGGCAGGGCGATGCGCCGATCAGCCCGCGAAAACCCTTGCCGGATTACATCGTCGAAAAACGCTTTCCCGAACCTGTTGCCACCGACACCGTGATCGCGATCAACCTGTCCTCGCTCGCAGGCATGCTGGTCACCGCGATGGACAAGCAAGGCAAGGGCGCGCGGCGGCTGGAAGCGAGTTTCTTCCGCACTGACGGCGCGGTGCGCAACATTACGGTCGATACCGGCCGTCCGGTGACCAAGCCTGAGGTGATCGACCGGCTGTTTCGCGAGCGGCTCGATGCCTTGAACGATCCGCTCGATCCCGGCTTCGGCTTTGACCTGATACGTCTGTCCGCCAGCCGCACCGAAATCGTGGTGCAGCAGCAGCGCGATCTCGACGCCAATGTCCATGACAATGACGAACTGGCCGCCCTGATCGACCGCATCGCGGCGCGGATCGGGGGAAAGCGGGTGGTCGTGCATCTGCCGCAGGACACCCATATCCCGGAACGCGCGGTGCTGGCGGTATCGGCGCAGCATCATCTGGCGGCCGCGACAGAGGCCGCCTGGCCTGATCGTATCGCGAGCGAGCCGCCGCTGCGGCCGCTGCGGCTGTTCGAAAGACCTGAGCCAATCAACGTGCCGTTTGCGTCCGTGCCCGACGGGCCGCCGCATCAATTTACCTGGCGGCGCGTCACCCATGCGGTGGTGCGGGTGGAAGGCCCCGAACGCATCGCGATGGAATGGTGGAAGCAGAATGGCGAGGCGCTGACGCGGGATTATTTCCGCATCGAGGACGCGGAAGGGCTGCGGTTCTGGATTTTTCGCGATGGGCTTTATGAGGGCGAACTCAAAAGCGACGAGGAGGGTGAACCCGTTCTGCCCAAATGGTTCGTGCACGGGCTGTTCGCATGAACAGCCCCGGTGTGCCAGCGCCTGCCTATGCCGAAATCGGCATCACCACGAATTTCTCCTTCCTGCGCGGCGGATCAGATCCGCGCGCCTATGTGCAGGAGGCGAGCCGGCTTGGTATTCCCGTGATCGGGATCGCCGATCACAACACGCTGGCCGGCGTGGTGCGCGCCTGGAAGGAGCTCGACAATCCCGAACTTCTGCACAAGCCAAAGCTTCTGATCGGCTCGCGCCTCGTCTTCATGGACGGCACGCCGGATATTCTGGTCTATCCGCGCGACCGTGCCGCCTATGGCCTTCTGTGCCAGTTGCTTACCCGCGGCAAGCGCGGCGGCGATACCGAGCGGATCGCCAAGGGCGAGTGTCATCTGAAACTGGATGACCTCCTGGAATTTTCCGAGGGCCAGCTCTTGTTGCTGACGCTGCCGCATCGCTTCGACTCGGCGGAAGCCTTGAAAATTCTGGACCGCCTGAAGGCGAGCCGCGCCGATGGCGTGTGGCTGGCCGCAAGTCTCCTGTACCGCGGCGACGATCGCCGCCGGCTGGCGCGGCTGCATCTGATATCGCTGACATCAAAGGTGCCGCTATTGGCGACCAACGAGGTTTTGTATCACGATGCCGCGCGCCGTCCGCTACAGGACGTGCTGACCTGCATCCGCGAAAAGACGACCATCGAGGCCGTCGGCAAGCGGCTCGAGGCCAATGCGGAACGCTATCTCAAGCCGCCGCACGAAATGGCGCGGCTGTTTCGCGATCTGCCGGACGCGATCGCCGAGACCATGCGCTTTGCCGGCCGTATCAATTTCTCGCTCGATCAACTCAAATATCAATATCCGGACGAGCCGGTGCCGCCGGGCAAGACCGCGCAGCAGCATCTGGAAGATCTGACATGGCAGGGTGTTATCAGCTATTTTGGTGGAGAGATCGATGACACGCTCCGCGCCACCTTGCACAAGGAACTGGCGCTAATCGCCGAGCTCAACTACGCGCATTATTTTCTCACCGTGCACGACATCGTTCATTATGCGCGTAGCCAGAACATCCTCTGCCAGGGCAGGGGATCGGCGGCGAATTCGGCGGTCTGCTATGTGCTCGGCATCACCTCGGTCGACCCGACCAAGGTCGATCTGTTGTTCGAGCGGTTCATTTCCAAGGAACGGCTGGAGCCGCCCGACATCGACGTCGACTTCGAGCACTCGCGACGCGAAGAGGTGATGCAATATGTCTACCGGCGCTACGGCCGCCATCGCGCCGCGATCATTGCCACCGTCATCCATTACCGGCCGCGCAGCGCGATCCGCGATGTCGGCAAGGCGCTGGGGCTGACGGAGGACGTCACCGCGGCGCTGGCCGATACGGTGTGGGGCAGCTGGGGCAAGGGCCTCAACGAGATGCAGGTCAGGCAGGCCGGGCTCGACCCTGCGAATACGATGATCGAGCTCGCGGTGGCGCTTGCGGCCGAACTGATCGAATTCCCCCGGCATTTGTCGCAGCATGTCGGCGGCTATGTGCTGACGCAGGACCGGCTCGATACTTACGTGCCGATCGGCAACGCCGCGATGGACGACCGCACCTTCATCGAATGGGACAAGGACGACGTCGACGCCCTGCACATGATGAAGGTCGACGTGCTGGCGCTGGGCATGCTGACCTGCATCCGCAAATGCTTTGATCTGATCGCCGATCACAAGGGTGAGCGATACGAACTGGCCGATATCAAATCGGAGGACGACGACGAAGTTTATCAAATGCTGCAGCGGGGTGAATCGCTCGGCGTGTTCCAGGTCGAGAGCCGCGCCCAGATGAACATGCTGCCGCGTTTAAAACCGCGGACCTTCTACGATCTCGTCATCGAGGTCGCGATCGTGCGGCCCGGCCCGATCCAGGGCGACATGGTGCATCCCTATCTCAAGCGTCGAAAAATGCGGCCTGAGGATATCGAATATCCCTATCCGAAGGGCGGCAACAAGGATGAGTTGCGCAACGTGCTGCACAAGACGCTGGGCGTTCCCTTGTTCCAGGAACAGGCGATGCGTATCGCGATCGAGGCGGCGGAATTTACCTCCGAGGAAGCCAACGGATTGCGCCGCGCCATGGCAACGTTCCGCAATCTCGGAACCATCGGCAAGTTCGAAGCCAAGATGGTCGGCAACATGATCCGCCGCGGCTACGATCCCGAGTTCGCCAATAATTGCTTCAACCAGATCAAGGGTTTTGGCTCTTACGGTTTTCCGGAAAGCCATGCCGCGAGTTTTGCGCAGCTCGTCTATGTCTCGTCATGGCTCAAGCATTACCATCCCGATGCGTTCTGCTGCGGGCTCTTGAACTCGCAGCCGATGGGCTTTTATGCGCCTGCGCAGATCGTCGGCGACGCCCGCAAGAACGGCGTCGAGGTGCGCGGGATCGACGTGTCACACAGCTTTGCGCAGAACACGCTGGAACAGGGCGAAGGGAAATATTGCGCCGTGCGGCTCGGCTTCCGGCAGATCGATGGTTTCAAATGGGCCGATCCGGATGAGGAGGGATTGAAGGCCCTCCAGTCGTCATTCCGGGGCATCGCGTCAGCGACGAACCCGGAATCCATTGTACCGCATCCGCGTAGCAAGATGGATTCCGGGCTCGCGCTACGCGCGCCCCGGAATGATGGTGGGACCGACGACTGGGCCGACCGCATCATCGCCGCCCGAACGCGCCGTCCCTTCACCTCGCTGGAAGAGTTCGCCCGCGACACCGCACTTCCAAAACGCGCGTTGATCCTGCTGGCGGATGCCGATGCGTTCCGTTCCCTCGGGCTCGATCGCCGCGCCGCGCTGTGGGCGGTGCGCCGGCTGCCCGACGATGTGCCGCTGCCGCTGTTCGAGATAGCGGTGGCGCGCGAGCAGCCGGACGAAAACGCCAAACCGCTGCCTGACATGCCGCTGCCGGAGCAGGTGGTCGCCGACTACCAGACCATCCGGCTGTCGCTGAAGGGCCATCCGATGGAATTTTTGCGCGCGAAGTTTTCAAAGGAGCGCATCGTGCCTTGCGAACATATCGCGCATCGCAACGACCGGCGTCATGTCCGCTGCGCCGGCGTGGTGCTGGTGCGGCAGCGTCCGGGCAGCGCCAAGGGCGTCGTCTTCATGACGCTGGAGGATGAAACCGGGATCGCCAACATCGTGGTGTGGCCGGCGGTGATGGAAAAGTACCGCAAGGAAGTGATGGGCGCGCGCCTGATCCTGGTCGAGGGCTACATCCAGAGCAGTCCGGAACACGTGACGCATCTGGTCGCGCAGCGGCTGTTCGACCGCTCGCACGATCTGATCGGTCTGGCCAACGATGCACTCAGCCGCAAGCATCCGGTGCCGGCGGGCCCTGCGCTGATCGAGCCGCTCAACGACGACCGCCGCGACCACCCCGAGACATCGGCGCAAAAGATCCGCCATCCGCGCAACGTCCGCATCCTGCCGCCGTCGCGGGATTTTCATTGAGGTGCGGAGCCAAGACCCGCCTTAAAACGGCACGCCTTAAAACGGCATGCCGCAAAAATGAAATGGCCGCTGGAGGTGAATCCAGCGGCCGCCCGGGAAGAACAAAATTGATTGTTTAAGAATCCTCTAGCCCCCGGTGACCTTAATTTTAGCCGACGCGATGCGATGCTTCGAGTCAAAATTGGCCGACCTGCTGCAGAAGCGCTGGTAACGTTACCTGCCGGTCTCACCCAAATGGGGGTGGCGTTGGAGGGTTCCTTGTCGGAACCTGCAGCAGCGCAGAATCGGGTCGGTGGAACTCGTCTTGCACGCCGGTTTCGAAGCGCGTGGCGGAAGTGGCATAGGCTGACCAATGGGGACGAAGGTGGACGTTGGCCGGTTGCAGTCGATCAGCAACCGGCTGGGCGATGCAGTGATCGATCCTGCGATGTGGCCTGCCTTGATGCAGGACATTTGCAGCGCCAGCAACTCAGCGGCGGCATGCCTGCTTCAAAGCGACGTCCGGACGCCCGACGTGCCGATGACGGAGTCCGGGCGGGAATTTTTCAAATCCTATTTCGACAATCGCTTCCACGAAAACGACATCCGCGCGGCGCGCGGCGTGCCGTTGTTGCTCGCGGGCCGTCAGATCGTCAGCGACCAGGACATCTTCACCTCCGAAACGGAAATGCTTCGCGATCCCCTGTATGCGCATGCGAACAATTTCGGGCTGCGCTGGTTTGCGGTTATCGGATTTTTTGCAGGCTCCGCGTTGTGGGGCTTTTCCATCCAACGCACGATCGGTGAGGGAGCTTTTGACGAATCCGAAAAGGCGGCGCTCGCCGGCCTGTCCCAGCGATTGACGGAGACCGCCACGCTTTCCACTGCTGTCGGAAGGGGCGTGCTGTCCGGCATCACCAATGCCTTGGCCTTCATCAAGCGCGCCGCGATCGCGCTCGACCGGTTCGGATCGGTCATCGACATCAATCCGTCTGCGGAAGCCGCCCTTGGCGGCGATATAAGGATCATCGGGCAGCGCCTCGTCATATCAGACAGGCGGGCCCAATCGACCTTCAATAATTTCCTCGACCGGCTGAGAACCGCCTCCGACGTCGATGCGCTGGGCGTCGCGCCCATCGTGGTCCGCCGCGCCGGCAAGCCGCCGATCGTCGTCCGTGTGCTGCCGGTCGACGGCGCGGCGCGCAGTCCGTTTCTCGGGGCCCGCGCCATTCTCATCCTCTCCGGCTTCGATGAAGGCGAGGCCGAACAGTTGGCGATGCTGCGCCAGGCCTTCCGCCTGACGCCATCGGAAGCGCGCATTACCCTGTGTCTGGCCGGCGGCAAGTCGCTGGAAGAAGTCGCGCAGGAAATGGCAATAGCGCATGAAACCGCACGGTCGCATCTGAAGGCAATCTTCCGCAAGACCGAGACCCACCGGCAAGGCGAGCTGATTGCGCTGGTCAGCCGCCTGCGATAAGGCGTTGACCACACGCCGCCTGCGAAAAGGCCGAATGGGGGTTTCATGATGGCTCGATTGGCCGCGCCGGCCATGCTGGTTCTGATCGCCACCACCTTGGCCGCGTATGCCCAGCCCGCTGACAAGCGAACATGGCGGCTCCGGACCGTGGATGGCCAATCCATGCTGTCCTACGGCACCGACAACGCCGAAGACACCCCGATCACGTTCCGTTGCAAACCGGGCCAGGGCGTCGTGAAGGTTTTCATCAACGAGACCGGCGCCGGCGTGAAGCCGCGCCAGGCGATGTCGGCGTCGCTGATCGCCGGGAGCGTCACCGCGAAACTGCAAGGGCGGACGCTTGTGAACGAGGAAGCCGGCACGCCGAGCTTCGATGGCTCGCTTCCGGGCAGCGATCCGCTGTTCCCGGCGCTGCGGCAGGCGAAGTCGCTGGTGATGGTGGTGGGACCTTCGCGCCAGCAGGTCCCGCTTCGCGAACTCGGCGAGAAGGCGGACAAGTTCGAAGGCCTGTGCCGGAAGCGCGCGTGAAAAAGGCCGCCAGGCGAGGCGGCCTCATTCGTGACCGGTGGAACTTGGCGGCCCGTCGCCGCCGAGACCAAAATCGTGCGCAAATCGAGAAGTGTTAGTGGTAGGTGCCGAGCGTCGGCCGGGTCCAGATGTCCTGCATGATCCATCCGCCAACGGCACGCTCCGCAAACATCTTCGCAAGCCTGGAGTCCATCGCGCCGCCCACCACGATCTCGAGCTGCGCATCGTCGATCAGGGCCGACTGGTTGTTGCGATCTGAGTTCCTGGACTTGGTCATTGTCGTCTCCCGTTTTCCCTGCAGCGGGACCATTCCCGCCATCCCTGATGACAGGGATACGACGCGTGCCGGGGCACCACCGTGACGCGTGTCACACAGCAAACGGGCTGTCTCGCGGCGCTAACTGACCGCTGCAAACAGCCCTTCCGGTTCCTCCAGTTCGACCAACTTCTTCTTTTCGATCAACCAGAAACGATTGCCCACCGTCCGCACGAAGTTGCGGTCATGTGACACCAGCAGGCAGCTTGCCTGATGCACCATCAGTTCAGCCTCCAGGGCTTCCTGCCCCTCGATATCCAGATGATTGGTGGGTTCATCGAGCAGATAAAAGTTTGGCTGGGCAAGCCGCAGCAACAGCATGCCCAGACGCGCCTTCTGTCCGCCGGAAAGCAGGCCGATCGGACGTCCCTGCATCTCGATCGAGAGGCCGGCACCCGCGAGCAACGTGCGCGCACGCTGATCGCCGACATCGAAGCGGCGGATGATCGTGTGTGTCGGAGTGTCGGCATCAGCAAGACCGGCAAGAGCCTGATCGCAATAGCCGAGAACGAGCGACTGCGTGGCCTTGATGCCGGCGTGCACCCCGTCTCGATTTTCGATTGCCGCGCGCAGCATGGCGACGAACCGGGTCTTGCCTGCCCCGTTCAATCCCAGCAACACGATCCGGTCTCCCTTGCAGATGAACTGCTTGCCGGTCCGAAACAGCAGCCTGCCATCCGGCGTCTCGACCGTGGCGTCGTCCAGCGTCACCATCACCTTGGCGTGGGTTCCGCGATTGGCAAGCCTGATTGTGCCTGCGGATCGTTCGAGATGCGCGGGCTTTGCTGCATCTTCCAGTTTTTCGGCCCGCTGCTTCAACTGCCTGGTTTTTGACAACAGCAGGTCGCTGCCGGAATTGATGCCGATGTTGTTGAGCTTCGCAGCCTGCTGGCGCAGCTGTTGGGCAGTCTTGAGGTCATGCTGGTAGCGCCGCTCGTCGGAAGCGTCCACTTCGCGGAGTGCGGCGCGTGCCCGTGTATACGGCAATGAAAACAGCTGCGACTGCTCCGGCCGCAGGAACAGCGTCCGGTTCGTGGTCGCATCGAGAAAGGCGCGGTCGTGGCTGGATATGACGACGGGCATCTCGCGCGGCAGCGCGTTCAGCCAGTTTTCAAGCTGGCTGATCCTGGTGAGGTCGAGATGGTTGGTCGGCTCGTCGAGCAGCAGCACGTCGGCCTCCGTCATCAGCACGCGCGCAAGCATGGCAAGCCGCTGCCAGCCGCCGCTCAACTGTTTCAGCGGCCTCTGCCGCAACGCCTCGGGCACCCAAAGCGATTCCAGGGCAACATCGACCCGCCAGCGTTCGCTGTGGCGTTGTTCGGCGGAGAGCGCCTCGAGCACGGCTGCATAGAGGGGGGTCTCCATCAGAGCTTCCGGCACGTTCTGCTCGACACAGCCCACCGTCAGCCCGCGCGATCGGGTGATCTCGCCCTCGCTCGCTTCCATGGTGCCGGCCATGCAGCGCAGCAGGGTGGATTTGCCACGACCGTTGGCAGCGACCAGCCCGATCCGGTCGCCGGGATTGACGACGAGGTTCAGCCGGGAAAACAGCGGCGCGCTCAGCGTCACGCCGAGATTGCGGATCGTAATAAGCGTCATGATCGTTCTCTGGTCTTGCCGGCGATCACGATATCCGGGGCACGCAGCCATCGTCGGATGTCGGTGTCAAAGCGCGGCGATGAATGAGAATGCAGGCGCGAGCGTTAGGAACGCGCAACGCCGCATGGCCACGAAGGGCAGACCAGGAAGAAGTTCAGAAGTCTCTGGTCAGCCCTGCAAACGCATTTGCAGGGCGTTGACCGGGCCACGCTGGCGATAGTGCCGGAAGAACGTCATCATCGCGCGGCCCTCCTTTCTCGGTTGAGTGACGTCAAAATAACGCGCTCCGCACAGGAGAGCAAGTCTCGTCGAGTCAATCGTCAAGTCAATCCCGGCAACTGGCGACGGGTAACGTATCAGAAATTCACCCGGTTCGAGATCGCGCCGTCGACGATCAGGTTCGACCCCGTCGTGAAGGAAGACGCCGGGCTTGCGAGGAACACGGCGGCATTGGCGATTTCCTGCGGCGTCGCCATGCGGCCGGTCGGGTTACGCGTTAGCGCGTCCTGATAGCGCTTCGGCATGTTCTGCTCGATCAAGTTCCAGACGCCGCCCTTGAAATAGACCGTGCCCGGCGACACCACGTTGACGCGGATTTTCTTCGAGGCGTATTGCCGCGCCAGGCCCTTGGCCATGTGGACCAGCGCCGCCTTGATCGGACCGTAGGAGCTGGCGTTGTCGGCCTGTGCCGCCGAAACCGACGAAATGATCACAAAGGCGGCGTCGCCGCTCTTCTCGCCGCTCGCTTCGAGGAACGGCCGCGCGGATTCGAATGCATTGACGGCGCCCAGCACGTCGAGCCGGAAATTCTGCTCCCAGGATGCGGGATCGCCGCCTTGCGCCATGGCGCCGGCATTGGAGAACAGCATGTCGATGCCGCCGAGTTCTGCAGCTGCGCCGCCGATCCATGATTTCAGCGCCGCCGCGTCGGTGATATCGACGGAAGCGCCGGTGGCCTTGACGCCCCGCGCTTTCAGTTCTGCAACGGCGCTTGCGACCTGATCGGCGTTACGCGCGCAAACCGCGACATTGCCGCCTTCGCCGGCCAGCGTGTCGGCAATCGCCCGCCCAATGCCGCGCGTGCCGCCAAGTATGACGGCGTTTCTTCCCTTCAAGCCCAGATCCATTTTGTTTTTCCTTTTGTTGGCGATCGACACTGTAGCAGAACATCGGGGAATGACAGCTTGATTTGCATGTCGTTCTCTCCTCGTCATTGCGAGCGCAGCGAAGCAATCCATATTGCCTCAAGCCGTGCCATGGATTGCTTCGCTGCGCTCGCAATGACGGTCAAGTGCGGCAAAATAGCCCGACGGGCAAATCAGTTCTGATTTACGGAAATCGTGTCAAGCCCCGAAATAAAAAATAATTCTGTTTACCGGAAGACAAATCAGGGCCATATCTTGGCCATCCCGTCCTACTCAGAAGGGCGTCGGCCGTCGTCACGGACGTTGGGCGGGTTGCGATGGACGCTGGTTTACGCTGAGACGATGGCGTGGACTAAGCGTACGGCAAAACCGTGTGGTCCTGGCACCCGTTGCAGGTGTCAAGCTGTCGGGTAGGCGAGAGCTGAACGGCGGCGACGGAGTCAACCAAGAACTCGTCTCCGGGGAGAGCACGGCATAAGCCGTAAAGCCATTGCGCAGGGAAGGCCGGGTGTTCACCGCTGCCCTGTATGCTCGTGTGCAGCCTTTTTAGTGCAAACCGCACACGGGACCGCGGGTGCAGCGCGCACCCGGTCTTCCCTGCGCCCTCAGTTTGATGAGGGCGGGAAGTTTCTGGCAAAGCTCGGGCGCAATGCGTCGCGAGAATGCGGCCACACATCCCCGTCGTCCCGGACAAGCGAAGCGCGATCCGGGACCCATAACCACAGGGAGAAGTTTTGCGAACGATCTCTGTTACCAAGCCTTATCGAGAGATCACGCGGTATGGGTCCCGGCGTTCGCCGGGACGACGTGCGGAGCGATTGCGCAATTACGCAACTAGGCTGGGACGACAGCGAGGCTACTCCGGCGCCGCGCCGACCGGCGGCCCGCCTGGCGGCCGGTGCAGGAAGGTGATCGTCGCATAGGCGCCGACCCACGAACCGACGGCCGCAAACACCACATAGACCCAGTTCTCGGTGTAGCTGATGACCGCATAGGACGAGAGCACATACCAGACGCTGCTCCAGGTCGCCGCCGGCACGCGCTTGCGCGCCACCACGGCCGAGGTGAACATGACATAGACCGCATCGGTGGCGGCGGTTGCGAGCAGGACCGCACCGGCGGTCAGGGGGTCGACGGCGGCCATTGCAACTCCTCTAAAAATTAGACACAGCTTTTGAAAGGCCAGGAAAGCGACGCTCATGAAAAGCATAAGAGAAATTCTCGGCGATATCTGGACCTCGGCCGGCGGCGAAGCTTCCGCGCTCGATACCATCCAGCTGACCGGCGAAGAGTCGCAGCTGCCGTCGTCATTTCGCGTCGCCGCCGCCGCGCAGGCCAGCGTCGCCGCAACGGGGCTTGCTGCCGCCGGGATATGGAAATTGCGCAGCGGGCAATCGCAGGACGTTACCGTCGACATGCGTCACGCCGTGGTCGAATGCCGTTCCGAGCGTTACCTGCGCGTTGACGACAAGCCGCCGCCGCCGGCCTGGGACGCGATCGCCGGCGTCTACCAGACGCGCGACGCGCGCTTCGTGCGGCTGCATACCAATTTCCCGCATCACCGCGACGCCGTCTGCAAGGTGCTGAACTGCAAGCCGGAGCGCGACGAGGTCCAGGCCGCGCTGATGCAATGGGATGGCGAGGCGTTCGAGACCGCGGCCTATGCCGCTGGCGGCGTGGTGTCGATGATGCGTTCGTACGACGAATGGTCGGTAACGCCGCACGCCAGGGCGCTTGCCGGATTGCCGCTGATCACAATCGAGAAGATCGGCGACGCCGCGCCAAAACCGTGGCCGAAGGGCGATCGGCCGCTCGCCGGCCTTCGCGTGCTCGATCTGTCGCGCGTGATCGCGGGTCCCGTCGCGGGTCGCACGCTCGCTGCCCACGGCGCCGACGTGCTGTTGATCTCAGGTCCAAATCTGCCGGCGATTCCCTGGCTTACGATCGATACCGGGCGCGGCAAGCTGACGAGCTTTGTCGAACTCAAGAGCGAACAAGGCCGCGCGGTGTTTCGCGATCTGGTGGCGCAGGCCGATATTATCTCACAAGGCTACCGGCCGCTTGCGATCGCCGGCCTCGGCTTCGCACCGGAAGAGGCGGCCCGTATTAGTCCGGGGATCGTCTATGTGACGCTGTCGGCCTATGGTCATGCCGGTCCTTGGGCGGAGCGCCGCGGTTTCGACTCGCTGGTGCAGACGTCCACGGGCTTCAACCATGCCGAAGGGCAGGCGGCGGGCGTCGACGGGCCGAAAGAGCTGCCGGCGCAGATGCTGGACCACGCCACCGGTTACCTCATGGCGTTCGGTGCCATGATGGCCAAGGCGCGGCAGTCGCGCGAAGGCGGCAGCTGGCACGTTCGGGTGTCGCTGGCGCAGACCGGTCGGTGGCTGTGGAATCTCGGTCGCGTCGCCGATGGCTTCAAGACCGGGGATTTGAAGGGGGAAACCGTGATGCCCTTTATCGAGGAGGTGGCTTCCGGCTTTGGTGCACTGCGGTCGGTCCGGCACTCGGCGCTGTTGTCGAAAACCCCAGCGTTCTGGGCCCGCCCGGCGATGCCGCTTGGCAGCCACCCGCCGCAATGGCCGGCACGCGAGTAGGTATTTTCAGCCGCCGTTCAGGCAGACCTCTCCAAAAATTAACGGCCGTGCTCGTTTTTTAGCTTGTTTGGAACTCCGATTAGGCACTATTAGCGGGTGAGGCAAATTGTCGCCATTGCTGAGTTGAACAGACCGCATGCGTAGCAAATTGATTAAGCAATTACAGATGCTTAGCCGCCGGCGACCGGCGCTGGTGATAGCCTTGCTCGCGCTTGCAGGCGCGGGCGTCTATGGATTCCTGCAGTTTAGCGCGACCCAGCCCAAGCATTCCGAAGTGTCCAGTCAGTCCCGCAAGGGAGGACAGCAGCGCTACAAGCTGTCGCCAGCCGAATGGGCCAGCCTGACCATCCAGCCCGTTGCCACGCGGGGCTTCCGGGCCGAGCACGTCACCGAAGGCAAGATCGCGATCGACGAGGATCGCTCGACGCCGGTGTTCTCTCCCTATGCCGGCCGGGTCACCCGGCTTCTGGTCCGGCCCGGCGATAATGTCGTCAAGGGTCAGCCGCTGTTCGTGATCGAGGCTGCCGACAACGTGCAGGCGCAAAACGATTTCATCGGCGCCATGAGCGCCATGAACAAGGCAAAGTCGGCGCTCGATCTGGCGCAACTGCAGGGCCAGCGCGCCAAGGATCTGTTCGAAGGCAAGGCCGTTCCGCTCAAGGACTATCAGCAGAGCCAGGCGACGCTGATCCAGGCGCAGAACGACATGCGCTCTTCGCAGACGGCGATGGAGGCGGCGCGCAACAAGCTGCGGATTCTCGGCCTCACCGACGAGGACATCGCGACCTTCCAGGAAAAGGGCCGCATCAATCCGGAAACCACCATCTTTGCGCCGATCGCCGGCACCGTGGTCCAGCGCAAGATCGGCCCCGGCCAGTATGTGAACTCCGGCGCCAGCGATCCGGTCTATGTCATCGGCGATCTCTCCACCGTCTGGATGGTCGCCTTCGTGCGCGAGACCGACGCCGCCAATGTTGCGGTCGGGCAGGACGTCGCGTTCAACGTGCTGGCGTTGCCGAACCAGGCGCTGTCGGCGCGCGTCAATTACGTTTCCACCGCGATCGATCCGGCGACGCGCCGGCTGCTGGTCCGGGCCACCGTCGACAACGCCAATGGCGTGCTCAAGCCGGAAATGTTCGCCAATGTGACGATCTATTCGGCCAGCGATCATCCGGCGGTCGGGGTGCCGAAGACGGCGTTGATTTACGAGGGGGATCAGGTCCGGATCTGGGTCGTGCATGACGACCATACGATTGAACTCCGCCAGATCAAGGCGGGCCTTGCCAATGGCGATCTGGTCGAGGTGGTCGGCAATCTGAAGCCCCGCGAGCTGATCGTGACAAAGGGCGCGCTGTTCATCGACCGGGCCGCGTCCGGCAGCTGATCTCCCGCTCTACTCACTGAAAGCTTCGATCTGAATGGATCGCCTCGTCGCCCTTGCCGTCAGCCGCCGCTATTTGATGGTCGGCATGTTCGTCGCGGTAATGGTCGGCGGCCTGATCGCGTTCAAGCAGCTCAACATCGAGGCCTATCCCGATCCGACCCCGCCGATGGTCGACATCGTGACGCAAAGTCCGGGCCTGTCGTCGGAGGAGATCGAGCGCTACATCACGATCCCGATCGAGACCCAGGTCGCCGGCATCAAGAACCTGCGTACCATCCGCACCATCTCGCTGTACGGCCTGTCCGACGTCAAACTGCAGTTCTCCTTCGACTACACCTATGAAGAGGCGCTCCAGCAGGTATTGAACCGGCTGTCACAGCTCGCGCCGTTGCCGGGCAACGTGCAGCCCGGCATTTCGCCGCTCAGCCCGATCGGCGAAATCTATCGATACCGGCTGAAAGGGCCGCCGAACTACAGCGTGCTCGACCTCAAGACGCTGCAAGATTGGGTGTTGCAGCGCCGCTTCCGCGCCGTGCCCGGTGTGATCGACGTCACCGGCTGGGGCGGCAAGACCAAGACCTATGAGCTGCAGGTCGACTTCAACAGACTGGTCGCCAACGGCCTGACGCTGCCGCAGGTGCTGCAGGCCGTCAGCAATGCCAACATCAATGTCGGCGGCAACACCGTCAATATCGGCGCGCAATCAGCCGTGGTGCGCGGCGTCGGCCTGATCCGCTCGATCGACGACCTCAACAACACCATGGTGTCGCAATCGGGCGGCAATCCGGTGCTGGTCAGCGACATCGCGCATGTCACCATCGGCGAGAAGCCGCGGCTCGGCATTGCCGGCCTCGACCAGGACGACGACATCGTGCAGGGCATCGTGCTGATGCGGCGCGGCGAGCAGAGCACGCCGACCATCACCCGCGTCGAGCAGCTGGTCGCTTCCATCAACAATTCCAGCATCCTGCCGCCCGGCGTCAAGATCGAGCGGATCTATGACCGCAAGGACCTGATCGACATCACCACCCACACCGTGCTGCACAACATGGTGGTCGGGATCATCCTGATCGTGCTGCTGCAGTGGCTGTTCCTCGGCGACCTCCGAAGCGCGCTGATCGTCGGCGCGACGATCCCGTTCGCGCTGTTCTTCGCCGTCATCATCCTGGTGCTGCGCGGCGAATCCGCCAATCTGCTCTCGGTCGGCGCGATCGATTTCGGACTGATCGTCGACGCCACCGTGATCATGGTGGAGGCGATCTTCCGCCGGCTGTCGCAAACCACGGCGTTGTCGGAGGCCGAGCGCAGCCAGATCTCCTTTGACACCACGATGGGCATGAAGAGCCACGCCATCCTCTCCGCTTCCGCCGACGTGTCGCGCTCGATCTTCTTCGCCGCCGCCATCATCATCGCCGCCTTCCTGCCGCTGTTCACGCTGAGCGGCGTCGAAGGCAACATCTTCGGGCCGATGGCGCGGACCTATGCCTACGCGCTGGCCGGCGGCTTGCTGGCGACCTTCACCGTCACGCCGGCGCTGAGTGCCATCATCCTGCCCTCGCATATGGAGCACACCGAAACCTGGATCATGCGGCAGCTCGACCGGCTCTATCTGCCGGTGCTGAAATGGGCGGTCGCGAACCGCAGAATCGTGATGGCCGGTGCTGCGGTCCTCGTGATCACGACCATCGTGTTCGCGCGGCTGCTCGGGCTCGAATTCCTGCCCAAGCTGGAAGAGGGCAATCTGTGGATCAGAGCCACGCTGCCGCCGACCATCTCGCTGCAGGAAGGCAATACCTACGTCAACGAGATGCGGAGGATGATCCGCAGCCGCCCCGAAGTGGAATCGGTGGTGTCGCAGCACGGCCGCCCCGACGACGGTACCGACGCCGCCGGCCTGTTCAATGCCGAATTCTTCGCGCCACTGAAGCCGGCCAGCGAATGGCCCAACACCCATGACAAGGACGAACTGACGGCGCAGTTGCTGGCGCAGTTGCAGGAAAAATTCCCCGGCGTCGAATTCAACTTCTCGCAATATCTGCAGGACAACGTCTCGGAGGCGGTCTCGGGCGTCAAGGGCGAAAACTCGATCAAGCTGTATGGCAACGATCTGCAGGCGCTGACCGACACCGCCAACAAGATCAAGTCCGTTCTCGCCACCGTGCAGGGCGTCACGGATCTCGCGGTATTCACCTCGCTCGGCCAGCCCACCGTCCAGATCGATGTCGATCGGGCGCGGGCGGCGCGCTACGGCCTGTCGCCCGGCGATATCAACGCCACCATCAAGGTCGCGGTCGGTGGCGACACCGCCGGCGACATCTATGAACCCGGCAGCGACCGGCATTTCCCGATCATCGTGCGGCTGGCGCCGGAGTATCGCAAGAGTGCCGAGGCGATCCACAATTTGCGGATCGGCGTCGCCGGACCGGGCGGTGCGATCACGCAGATCCCGCTCAGCGAGGTCGCGTCAATCAATTTGATCTCGGGCGCCGCCTATATCTACCGCGAAGGGCAGGAACGCTATCTGCCGATCAAGTTCTCGGTCCGCGAGCGCGATCTCGGGAGCGCGATCCAGGAAGCGCAGGACAAGGTCGCAAGCCGGGTCCAACTGCCGCCGGGATCGCGGGTCGAGTGGGTCGGCGAATTCGGCAATCTGCAGGACGCCATCAAGCGGCTCTCGATCGTGGTGCCGATCAGCCTGGCGCTGATCGCGGTGCTGCTGTTCTTCAATTTCGGTTCGATGGTCGATACATTATTGGCGATGAGCGTGATTCCGATGGCGATCTTCGGCGGCGTGCTCGGGCTGCTGATCTCGGGGATTCCGTTCAGCGTGTCGGCGGCGATCGGCTTCATCGCGCTGTTCGGCATCGCCGTGATGGACGGCATCATCATCCTGTCGCAGTACAATCAATTGATCGATGAAGGCTATGAGCGGATGCGCGCCGTGATCCGCACTGGCGAACTGCAATTGCGGCCGGTGCTGATGACCTGCGTCGTCGCGGGCGTCGGCTTGCTGCCGGCGGCGCTGTCGGCGGGGATCGGTTCGCAGGTGCAAAAGCCGCTGGCGGTGGTGGTCGTCACCGGCATGATGCTGGCGCCGATCGTCATCCTGATCACGCTGCCGGTGCTGATCTCGGTATTCTCGCGCCGGGCGCGCTGAGGGGAGCGGTGGTTGCGGAATTAGGACCGCGACCCGCTCCGGCACACGGAGCGGGCGGCGATCTTGAGAACCTCAGAACCCGTAAAGCCGCGCCGGATTGTCGACCAGGATCTTCTTGTGCACGGCGGCATCCGGCGTCCACACCGGAAGCTGGTTGAGCAGGCGTCCGTCGTCGATCTGGAACAGCGGCGTCACGTCGGTAACTTGTTTGCCGGCGGGCGTCACCGAGTCCGGATGCGGCCAGTCGGTGCCCCAGATGATGCGGTCGGCATTGGCCGCGATCAGCGCCTGGGCGAGCGGGGTGGCATCGGCATAGTCAGGCCCCAGCTTCGAGGCGCGGTAGGCGCCGGAGATCTTCACATGGGCCTTGCCTGATTTCACCAGTTCCACCAGATCGGCAAAGCCGGGCTGGCCGACACCAAGGGCGGCCTGCGCGCCGCCGAAATGGTCGAACACGACCGGCACCGGCGACGTCGCGACCAGATCCTTGATTGCCGTAATCATCGCAAGGCTGGTGAACAGCTGCACATGCCAGCCGCGCGCCTTGATGCGTTCGACGGCGGCGGTGAACCGCGGCCGGCCGACGGTGGGATCATTGACGCCGCCGGTGGCGAGGTTGAGCCGGATGCCGCGGATGCCCGCCTTGCCCATGGCGTCGAGATCGGCTTCCGATGTCTTGTCGTCGATCACAGCGACACCGCGCGCGGTCGCGCCGCGGGCGGCCATGCCGAACAGGGTCGCGGAGTTATCGGGCCCGTAAATGCTCGGTGTCACGATCACCACGCGTTCCATCCTGATCGCCTTGTGCAAGGCGGTCATCTCTTCCGGCGAGGCCAGTTCCGGCGTGTAGACGCGGCCGGCGAAGAACGGGAATTTCGCAGGGTCCGGATGGATATGGGTGTGGCAATCGCAGGCGCCCGCGGGAATGTCGAAATTCACCGGCGTCGCCGGCTGGGCTGCCTTGGCAAGGACGGTTCGGCTGTTCATGGTCACTCCGGCGGCGATCGAGGCAAGCATCATACTGCGTCGCGTCAGCATTGGCGTTCTCCCTGTGCGTTTCGTGTTGTTGATTGTCTGCATCTCGACGGGGCGCGTGGCCGGTCGATCTCGATAGCGTTTCCTACTTAGTGCGCCGGGCGTTGTTCGCCGCGGCCGTGTGCGAGACTATAGAGCTGCGCGCGTTGCGGGAAGGGCGATTGCTACGTGGGATTGATATGGCCGCCAATCGCGTGGCGCACTTCTCCGACAAGCTCCGGCAACGGCCGCGATCCGTCGAGGCGCAGAACCGGGCAGGGCAATGCGGCAAGCCAGGCCTGGTGCCTCGCCAAATTGCGGCTCACGTTGCCTTCCTCGTAGCCGGAAGCCCATTCGATGAATTCTTCGGTCGCCTTATGCCGCCATCCGCCAGGAGCCACGGCATTAGTGCCAAAATGCGTGGCTTCACGGGCACGCAGCCGCTGCAGGCGTACCTCGCGCGGGGTGACGAGGAAGACCACCAGATCGAAATCGGAAATCAGCCCGTCGCCCCAGCCATTGAGCGATCCGCTCAGCACCCAATCCGCACACGGCAGAAATATCTCGCGCATCAGCTCCAGGCGCTCGCTGGCCTCGCGCATTACCCGATAGGGCGGAATGGTCGGTCGCCAGAAATAATCGTCGGTGTCGTGATGCGGCATCGCCAGCGAATCGGCCAAAGCTCGGCCGAGGCTGGTGACGCCCGAACCCGATGCACCCATGATGTGTATGCGGCAGCTTTTCATCGCAATATCAAGGCTTAGCGTTTCAGTAAGCTCGGCAATCCATCGAACCATAAGCCGCGCCAATTTGACTAATTATCGGCCCGCCCGGACTATCAGTCATCATCTGGAATCAATGCATGCGAAAATTTTCACAGAAGTTCAAAACCGGGGCGTCCGTCGCCGCGGTGGTCGTGGTGCTGTTTGGCGTTTACGGCTACCGCAAACTGCAGGCGCTTGCCGCCGATCCCAGCGGCGAAAAGGATTGCGGGCCGGCGGTGGGGGGTGGCGAGCAGGCCAAGATCGATCTGGAGCGGATCAAGGCGATTGCACCGCTGAAAGACGTAAAATGGTCGCAGCTCGGCGGCAGCATCAATGATGCCAGCTGTCTCAACAAGACCGAAATCTACGGCGTGGTCGAGGTGCGCAGCGTTGACGACATCACCAAAACGCTGACGTTTGCGCGCGACAACAAGCTCTCGGTCACGACCGCCGGCGTACGCCACAGCATGGGCGGGCAGGCGTTCCGCAAGGGCGGCATCGTGCTCGACATGCGTGGTTTCAACAAGATCGTGCTCAACGAGAGCCGGCGATCCATCACCGTGCAGCCAGGCGCGACCTGGCACGACATCCAGAACCTGCTGCACCCGCGCTTTGCGGTGCGTGCGATGCAGTCGACCGATATTTTCAGCGTCGGCGGTTCGATCTCGGTCAATGCCCACGGCATGGACCATCAGGCCGGCGCGCTCCGCAAATCGATCAAGTCGATGCGCGTAATGCTGGCGGACGGTACGCTGCGCACGGTGTCGGAAACCGAGAACAAGGAGTTGTTCAACCTCGTGGTCGGCGGCTACGGCCTGTTCGGCGTGATCGTCGAGGCCGAACTCGATATCGCCGACAACCTGGTCTACCAGACCGGACGCCGCATCATGGACTACAAGGAGTTTCCGGGGCTGTTCGCCAAGGAGATCGAGAAGGATGCCAATATCGGCCTGATGTACGGCCACCTCTCAACCGCGCCGAGCAGCTTCCTGCAGGAATTGCTGCTCTATACCTACACCAAGGTCGACGGATCAGATTTCAAGCGCGAACCGCTTGGCGAGGTCTCGGGCACCAAGCTGCGGCGGCTTACGATCAACCTGTCCAAGCAAGGACCGCTGTTCCAGGAGATGAAATGGCTGTCCGAGAAGCACATCGAGCACCGGATGGAAACCTGCACGGTGACGCGGGCGCAGGCGATCGGATCGGCGGAGGCCTGTCTCGTCAACCGCAACGACCCGATGCACGATTCCGTGCCGTATTTGCGCAACGCGCTGCCCAACGACACCGACATCCTGCATGAATATTTCATCCCGCGCAGCCAGTTCGTCTCCTTTGTCGACGGCATGCGCAAGGTGCTGACCGACAACAAGACCAATTTGCTGAATGCCTCGGTGCGCATCGTGCATCAGGAAGACAACTTCCTGACCTATTCGCCGGAGCCGGCATTCTCGCTGGTGCTCTACATCAACCAGACCACGGATGATGAAGGCAACAAGCGGATGAAGAAGGCGACCGAAGAGCTGATCGATCTCACGATCGCGCACAAGGGCCGGTTTTTCCTGCCCTACCAGCTCTATTATTCGAAGGATCAGTTGCAGCGGTCGTATCCGCAGATCAACGACTTCTTTGCGGCGAAGCGGAAGTATGATCCGGCGGAATTGTTCACCAACACGTTCTATCAGAAGTACGCGTCCTAGCGTGGCGAGCTCTCATCTCCGTCATGGCCGGGCTCGTCCCGGCCATCCACGTCTCCTTGCTTGGTGCGTCAAAGACGTGGATGCCCGGCACAAGGCCGGGCATGACGAGAGATGAATCGAACTTCCCGACTTTCGGTCGATCACAGCTGCGCGATGCGCTTGGGCGGAAGCCCGCTGCAGCCGCCGGCTTGCTCCGCGTCCAGCACCAACAGCGCACCTGCCGCATAGAGGCGGGCGACGAAGCCGGCATCGTCGGAGCGGGCGAAGGTGACATAGTCGCTCGCTGCAAGCACGCGTCCGTTGGCTTTGGCGATAATGGCCAGCGCCTGCGCCGGCGGGCCGATGATAGCCATCGACTTGCCCGGCGCCGATCCGAACGTCAAAGCGATCACAACCGCAAGCCAGCCGCACACCACGAGCGCGAAAGCGCCCGCGATCCGGCGTAGTGGCCGCAGCCTGCGATGATATGGCGCTTCAGTAATCATAGAAATGCTCGATGCTCACGCCCCTGGCCTTGAGGTCGCGGTTGATATCGACGAGACGGTCGATCCTAGCCTTCAGGCCGGCCCTGCGGAAGCCGGGTTTGCCGTCAAGCTCCAGTGAAAACAGTTCCGTGGTTCCTTTGACGTCAAGCTTGGCGGCGTCGGGCGCGATCACGGTGATCAGGATTTCACGGTTGCCGGCGATCTCGGCGAGGCCATATCCCTGATCCAGCAGGCTCTGCAGGATTTCGGTGAAATCCTTGTAGCGCGGCGCCTGCACCAGCTGCCATTGCGGCGTCAGCGTGCGGATCGGTTTGATACGCGGCTCCTTCGCCAGCACCGCCGGCGGCAATGTCGCGACCGCGAACATGATGTCGCGCGGCTCGTCGTCGCCACCGGCATCGAGCGCTTTCTGGATCAGCGCGGCATAACCGACCTTGAGATAGTACTCGGTGCCGAGCGCAAAATACCGCTCCCATGTTCGCAGCGGGCTATCGGTCCGCGCCGAGATCGCCATCAAGCCATCGAGCTTCTCGCGGAACGGAAATTTGAACCAGGGAACGGTATAAAGAAACGCCGCATAGTCCTGCAGTACCTTGCGCGCGTACAGGTCTTGCGGGGTCCGTTCCTCGCCCCGGATCCATTCGAACACACGGCCGATGGTGTTTTCATAAAATCCCTTGATCGCGTATTCGATCGAGTAGCTGACGCCGATAATATAGATCATGGTTTTGACTTCGGTGAGCGATTCACCGGTCGACGGCACCGCCTGATTGATGGTGCAGAAGCTGCGCCAGAATCCGAAAATGTGTCCGAGATAGTTGAAATGGCTTTCGCTGGACCGATCGAGGAAGCGGCCGAAATCCTCGAACGAATAAACGATGTACCATTCGGGAAAGGTGAAGAAGGTATTGTTCTGCTTGCGCTGGTAACGCGGCTCATTGATCGCAGGCAGCGTCACCGACGGCGCAGGTGACGTCGAAGCCGACGAAGAGGGGCGGCACGTGCCCTCGATATAGGCGAGCGGCCCAAGCACCGACACCGCGATCAGGATCGCGATGACGACAAGAATGCGCCGTAGCCATTTAAGCATGAACGGCGGTCCGCGTGCGCGGCGCCAGCAGATAGCCGATCAGGATCGCGACACCGCCGAGGGCGAGATGCGGCGCATTGGTGAACACCCGCGTCATCAGCGGCAGGTCGCGGATGCCGTTGATCAGGATGCCGAAGTCGAGATAGCCCGAGCCGGTGAAGAGGCCGAGCAAGCCGTCGGCAAAGTAGAACGCGCCGAACAATTGGAAGAACAATTCCGAGGCGCGGCGAGAGGTCAACGCTGCCGCGAGTGCCCACAGCGCGGAAACCAGATGCAGCCCGTCGGCATACCAGGTGCGGCGGAACAGGCCGAAGATCATGTCGTTCTGGTCGATGAAGGCCGGGATGTATCCGGTCAGGATCACGAAGCCGAGCAGGGCGGCGTAGCCCCAGGCGCACAATCTGATGATATCCATGATCCCTCCGGCCTTCTCGAATCTGTCCGTAAGTCTAGAGCTTTCCGAGCGCCTTGAGCAGGGCGTCGTTGAACAAAGCGGGATCTTCGATTTGCGGAATGTGACCGAGTCCGGGCAGCAAGGTGAGGGTGGTTTCCGGCGGCAACAGCGTTCGCAGATCAAGCGCCTGCTCAACCGGGGTAGTGTTGTCCTTGTCACCCCACAGGATCGTGACCGGGAGTTTCACCCGCGCATAGGCGCGGCGGTCGGCACTGATAGCGTCGCGGTCGGCGCCGAGGAAGTAATATAGCCAGTCGGCGATGTCAGGTGTGGTGTCGCGCTGCGTCGTCGGCCGCTGCAGGATCGCGACGAATTCGGGCAGCGCGCGTTCCTTTTTCTCGATCAGGGATTCGAGCAGCGTCTTCGTCGCCACCGGATTGGTGATGGTCAGTGATACCAGTATTTCGCGAATCCATTTTGGCTGAATGATCCATGGCGCCTCGGAAGGAGCTACCGTCAGTCCCAGCGCCGCATCTACCAGCACGAGGCCCCGCGCCCGGTCCGGATAGCGCATCACCAGTTCGGTCGCTGCACCGGCGCCAAAGGAATGGCCGACGATAATTGCCGGCTTGGCTTTCAGATTGACGAGAACATCGTTGATGCGTGCAGCCTGATCCTTCCTTGCATAGCTGCCCGGACGATCCGAAAACCCAAACGGCGGCAGGTCGAGGGCGATGACGCGAAAGCCGGCGGCGGCGAGCACGCCGGTCGTGTGCCGCCAGAGTTCGCTCCACGCCGCCGTGCCGTGAAACAGCACGACAGGAATTCCATCCGCCGGGCCTTTTTCCTGCACGAACACACCACCGGAGCTGGTCGGCACCAGACGGCCCGATGGCGGCGCCAGTTCGGCGCGGGTGTGGGTTTCGCGGATCGATGCCGCCATCCGGAACGCTGTTATCGCGATCACGATCAATATCAGGAGCGCCAGCAGCGTCTTGCCCGACCAGCGCAGTATGTTTGAGATCACGAGGCCTCGCAGAAATGGATCGATCAAAATCGGGTGCAGTCAAATCAGATCGAATTTTAGGCTAGTGCAGATTCCCGGCGATGAAAAATCGCGGACATGATCAGCGGGCAGTTAACACCTGCGACAAAGTTGCGAATTATTGCCCCGACGGCGTGCGCAGGCCGTGCCAGGCGTCGCGCACCTGATGGTAATGCACTTCAGGCAGATAATCCGGCGTGTTGAGCCCCAGCGTCTTGACGTCGAGCCGGCCGATGGCGCTGAGCAGGGTGTAGGAGGCGATCACGCGGTCGCGTTGTGCGCCGATCAAGCGCGCCTTTGCGAGGATCAGATCCTGCTGCGAGTTCAGCACGTCGACGGTGGTGCGCTGGCCGCCCGCGGCCTCCCGCTGCACGCCCTGCAAGGCGACCGTTGCAGCCCGCACTTCGGATTCGGAAGCGGACACCGCGACCTTGGCGCCTTCATTGGCAACCCAGGCGCCGACCGCCGCGGTGCGCGCCTGGTTGCGGACCTGGTCGAGCACCAGCCGGCTCTGGGCTGAGATTTCCTTGGCCTGCCGGGTCTGCGAGGCGGCCATGCCGCCATCGTAGATCGGTTGCGTCAATTGGCCGGCCACCGAAGCCTGGTCGGTCCCGAAGGTGCCGAGCGTGGGATCCGACTGCTTGCTGCGGCTGACGCTGCCTTGCATCGTGATCGTCGGCATCAGGCTGCTTTCGGCGACGCGAATGCTGGTCGAGGCAACGTCGACGTCAAAGGCGGCCGCCATCACGGCTGGATGCTCCCGGAAGGCGAGACCGATGGCGTCGTCGCGGCTGCGGGGCAGATAGCGGTCTACGGTTTCGGCGAGGTTCAACTGCGTCGGCGCGTTGCCGATCACCTGGGTATAGGTGGCCTGGCTGATGGCCAAGGCAACCTCGGCGGCGTTGAGGTCGGCGAGGCCACGGTTGAGGCGGGCTTCGGCCTGGGCAGTGTCGGTCGGCGTCACGTCACCGGCATTGAGGCGCTTCTGGGTGATGCCGAGCGTTTCCCGCAGGAACGCGACGTTGGAACGCTGCGCTGACACCAGCGACTGATTGGCCAGCACGTTGGTGTAGACGGTGACGGCATCGAGCAGCACGCCCTGGCCGACATTGCGCAGCGCCTCGCGGCCGGACGATACCTGCAGTTCCGCGACGCGGACGCTGTTGGCGGTCTTGAAGCCGTTGAACAGCGTTTGGGTCACCGTCACCCCGATGGTCCAGGGTTTCAGGTTCGCCGACTGCACGGTGTTGTCGGGCAGGAGGTTGCGGACCGCCTGCAGGCCGGCGGTGAGGCTGGCGACGATCTGCGGCCGGTACCCCGCCAGCGCCTGCGGCACGCCTTCGTCGGTGGCACGCTGGCGCGCGCGTTCGGCGTTGAGCTGCGGATTGGTCTGATAGGCCTTGGCCAGCGCGTCCGGGAGGTTCTCGGCCTGGGCGCCTGCCGCGGCAAACGCCACGCAAATCACGACACCAAGGCAAATGCCTGTTCGAAGCACGCGCCTTGCAACGTGGCCAACTCTAGCGGCACGCCCAACCATTTGATCCCGCAACTACCCAAGGTCCGTCCGCCCCCGCCGACGGCCTCGTCACATCTACCTGTTTAGGGGGCGGTGCCGCCACTGGCAAACGGTCGCGCGACATCCTCACAGGAATTCGGCGCTTGGCTGTTGCAGGTTCGTCACAGACGAAGTTCGGTAACAAATGCGTTATAGCTCGGAGCAGCCGGCGTCTTATTCCAGGGCGGTCGGCGTTTCATGACGCCGGGTCCGCATTTTGATGCCGAAACTGTTTTCCGACCCCGAAGCGATCGCGGAAGACATCATCCGCGATGTCGGAACCAACCTCGTGGTCGGATTGCCGCTTGGGCTCGGCAAGGCCAACCACATCATCAATGCGCTCTATGCGCGCGCCGCGGCCGATCGCTCGATCAACCTGACCTTGTTTTCCGCGTTGACCCTGGAAAAGCCGAAGCCGGGCAGCCTGCTTGAAAAGCGCTTCATCGGTCCGGTGATCGACCGGCTGTTCGGCGGCTATCCCGATTTGACCTACGCCACCGCGCTGCATGCCGGCGCGCTGCCGCCCAACATCCAGGTGATTGAATTTTTCTTCCTCGCCGGAAAGTGGCTGCACGTGCCGTATCCGCAGCAGCATTACATTTCTGCAAACTACACGCATGCCGCGTCCTATCTGCTGGCGCGCGGGCTCAATGTCGTCACCCAATTGGTGGCGAAGCGCGTGGAGGGTGGCGTCGCGCGCTACAGCCTGAGCTGCAACACCGACACCACGCTCGACATTTTGCGCGCCCGCGCCGAGGGCCGGGCGTCGTTCAGGCTGGTGGGCCAGGTCAATTCCGAACTGCCGTTCATGCCCGGCGCCGGCGATCTCGCGGGCGACGAATTCAGTGCGGTGCTCGACAGCCCCGAGACGGACTTTCCGCTGTTCGCGCCGCCGGCCGAGCCGATCAGCGACACCAAATACGCCATCGGCCTGCGTGCCGCGGGTCTCGTGCCCGATGGCGGCACGCTACAGATCGGCATCGGGCAGGTCGGCGACGCGCTGGCGCAGGGCCTGATCGTTCGTCACCGCGACAATGCGCAATTCCAGGCGGTCATGAAGCGGCTCGCGCCGGACCAAGCGGTGCCGCAGGCCGGACCGTTCGAGAAGGGGCTGTACGGCGTCAGCGAAATGCTGTTCGAGGCGTTTCTCGGCCTGATCGACGCCGGCATCCTCAAGCGCGAAGTCGATGGCGTGACGCTGCACGGCGCGTTTTTCCTGGGTCCGAAAGCGTTTTATCGCACGCTGCGCGAAATGCCGGCGGAACAGATCGCGCGCATCCAGATGATGCCGGTGTCGTTCACCAACCAGCTTTATGGCGACGAGGATGCAAAACGCCGCGCGCGCGTCGACGCCCGTTTCGTCAACAATGCGATGATGGCGACCTTGATGGGCGCTGCGATCTCCGACGGGCTTGAGAACGGTCAGGTCGTGAGCGGGGTTGGTGGGCAGTATAATTTCGTGGCACAGGCATTCGCGCTGCAGGGTGCGCGATCCGTCCTGGCTTTGGAGTCGACCCGGCAGACCGGCGCGAAGGCGCAATCCAACATCCTCTGGAACTACGGCCATCAGACCATTCCGCGGCATCTGCGGGACGTCTTCGTCACCGAATATGGCGTCGCCGATCTCAGAGGAAAATCCGACGCCGAAACGATCGCGGCGATGCTTTCGATATCAGACTCCCGCTTCCAGGGCGAACTCGCAAAGGTCGCCAAGGATGCCGGCAAGCTGCCGAAGGATTTCGAAATTCCGCGCGCGCATCGCCGGAATTTTCCGGAAGCGATTGCGGCAGCGTTAAAGCCCGCGCGCGAGGCGGGCCTGCTGCCGTCGTTCCCGTTCGGCAGCGATTTCACCGAGACCGAACAGCGGCTGATCCCGGCCTTGCAATTGCTGCGGGATGCCCAGCGCAGGCCGCTGCGGCTGCCCGGTCTGTTATGGCAGGGAATGACGCAGCCGCCCGATACCGCGCGTCTCGAATGCCTGGCTCGGCTAGGCCTCGACCGCCCGACGACATTTGTCGAGCGGGCCTATCGCGCGCTGGTGAATGCGGCGCTGGCAAGGAGCAGGGTTGCATAATCTCGGTGTCGTCCCGGCCTAGTGCGCAATTGCGCACGGGCGCCGGGACCCATACGCCGCGGCCAGCTTTGCTGGAAAAGGAAGATAACGACCAGCGTGCAAAACAACAGCCGCCGGTGGCTATGGGTCCCGGCGTTCGCCGGGACGACGTGAGAGCGTGCCTTACCGGTTCTTGTTCACCGGCTTGCGCTTCTCGATGAATGCCGCCATGCCCTCGGAGCGGTCTTCCAACGCAAACGTCGAGTGGAACAGATTGCGCTCGACATTCATGCCTTCCGACAGCGGCGTCTCGAACGCCCGGTTGATGGCTTCCTTGGCCATCGCGGCGGCCGGGCGCGACATCGAGGCGATCTTTTCCGCCGCGGCCAGTGCTTCGTCCATCAATTTGTCCGCCGGCACGACGCGGCTGACCAGGCCCGAACGCTCGGCTTCCGCGGCGTCCATCATCCGTCCCGTGAGACAAAGATCCATCGCCTTGGATTTGCCGATCGCGCGCGTCAGCCGCTGGGTCCCGCCGATGCCGGGGATGGTGCCGAGCGTGATTTCCGGCTGGCCGAATTTGGCGGTGTCGGAGGCAATGATGATGTCGCACATCATCGCAAGTTCGCAGCCGCCGCCGAGCGCATAGCCGCTGACGGCCGCGATCGTCGGCTTGCGGCAAGTGGCGATGCGGTCGCCACCGATGGCGGCGAAATCGCTGGAGAACATGTCGATGAAGGTTTTTGGTTGCATTTCCTTGATGTCGGCGCCGGCCGCAAAGGCCTTTTCGCTGCCGGTGACCAGGATGCATCCGATCGCGTCGTCGGCTTCGAGGTCATCGACGGCGGCGGCGATCTCGCGAAACACGCCGAACGACAGCGCGTTGAGCATTTTCGGGCGGTTCAGCGTGATAATACCAACCGCGCCTTTGCTTTCGACAATGATGTGTTCGAACGTAGCCATGGTTCACCCCGGTGCCTGATTTGGCGGGCAATGTGCCCGCTGGCGGCAAGGGCTTCAAGTGGGCTGGGCTTCAAGTGGGTTGGGCTTCAAGTGGGCTGAAGAGGCGGCCCGGACGCATTTCGGCGCGTCCGGTGCCCGATACCTCACGCCATGAACATGCGCGCCGCCGAGGCCATGGTCAGCAACGCGCCAAAGGCGATGAAGATTTTTCCGATCAACGAGGTCTGATCCCAGGTCGAACTGTCATGGCTGGAAGCCAGAACCGGCGCCGCGGGGGCGGCTTTGGCCGCGGCCATCGCGACGGTCTGCGTGGCCGGGTTCTGCTGCAGGGCCCGATCGACATCGTTGAGCTGATCAGATGAGACCACGGCATCGGTCGTGGACTGCGCTTCCCCCGGCTTGTCGGCTGACGCCAGCAGGATATTGGCCTTTACCGTCATCGCCTGGGCGCTGCCAGGGGAGGCATCGGCGGATGCGAGTTGCGCATTGGCGTTGGCGACCGACGCCGGGATCGTGAGCGCGCCGCCGGTCGAGGCGTCGGCGACCTCAACCGCTTTCCTGGTCTCGGCAGGTTTCGACGCGACTTTGCCCGATCGACGCGTGTAGCGCTTCCAGTGGCGTGTGCTCTGGCGGACGGACTTTCCCGACGTCGCGCTTTCCGACTTCGACGTGGCGGCCGCGCGGTCCGTGCTGGCTGCCGTCGCCGGCGATGGCCCCGCGAAACACACGAAGAGCCCTGTTGCTAATATCAATGCCGAGCGCCCGCTGGCTTTGACAATCATGTGGCAATCTCCCCATTTGCCCGCCCCCGAACCGAAATGAGACCCCGCCCCGTGTCCACAGCGGGGCAAAAAAAGGGAATCTTCGGGCAAGACCGGGCAAAAGCCGGGCAGCTGCATTGCAGCAGCCGAATAGGCTCGTCGTATTCTTCGGTACGCCATTGATCAGGCCGGCGCCGCGCGGGTGCGAGCCGGAGCGATCGATGGTATGAGCCAGCCGGCAAGGAACCTGCGGTCCCGATTCCCGGACGAGGCCGCGCGAAGCGAAACATCAGGGTAACGATCACGACTTCGTGATCGTGGCCCCCTGACGTAACAAATTGAAAAAGCGACCGAATTGCAAGGTGGGAGCGCGCGTGCGCGAACGTGAGGACGAATGGACCGGCCTGATGCGGTCGGCCATTTCAGGCGACAGTACGGCGTATCATCGCCTGCTCAAGGCCGTCACGCCGGTGCTCCGGGCCGCGGCGCGCCGCGGGCTCACGCGTGCAGGGCAACCGGTCGATCAGTCCGAGGACATCGTGCAGGACATTTTGCTGGCGGTGCATTTGAAGCGGCACACCTGGGACGTCAGCGCCCCGTTCGCCCCATGGCTGTTTGCGATCGCCCGCAACAAGCTGATCGACGCGCTGCGGCGCCGGGGCCGGCGGGTGTTCGTCAACATCGACGATTTCGCCGAGGTGCTCCCGGGCGAGGCCCCGGTTGAGACGGCGTCGGCGGGCGAGGTCGCCGCCCAGTTGCAGTCGCTGCCGGCGCGCCAGCGCGACGTCCTGCAGTCGATCGCCGTCGAGAGTGCTTCGATCAAGGATACCGCGGCCAAACTGGCGATGAGCGAGGGCGCGGTGCGGGTCGCGCTGCATCGGGGCTTGACCAGCCTGACGGCGAAGTTACGGGAACAATGAGAATGGATACCGATCAGCTCATCAAAACCCTGGCTGCCGACAGCGCGCACCGCGCGCGGCCGGTCGGCTTTGCGCTGATGCTGGCGCTGATGGCGGCGGCTCCCGTCTCGCTTTTGATGTTCTTCACCGAGCTTGGCATCCGGCCCGACGTGATGACCGCGATGCGCAATCCGTTCTTCGACCTGAAATTCGCTGTGACGCTGGCACTGGCGATCGCGGCCATTGCCGTCAGCCTGCATCTGTCGCGGCCGGAAGCGTCGCTGCGTGGCTTCGGCTGGCTGCTGTTGATCCCGGCCGGGCTTCTGACCGCAGGCATTGGCGGCGAGATGATGATGCCGCAGCGGCTGCCAATGATGACGCGGCTGATGGGCAACAATTCGCGGATGTGCATGACGGCGATCCCGCTGCTGTCATTGCCGATCCTGGCAGGCGCGCTGATCGGCCTGCGTCACGGCGCGCCGGCGCGGCCCGCTCTGGCCGGCGCCATCGCCGGAATGTTGTCGGCGGGGTTGGCGGCGACGCTCTACGCGTCGCATTGCACCGATGATTCACCGCTGTTCGTGGCGACCTGGTACACGCTCTCGACCGCGTTGGTCACGGCGATCGGCGCGCTTGCCGGATCGAAACTGCTCAGGTTCTGATTATTTTGTCGTCCCGGCCTTGAGCCGGGACGACGCGAACTTTGTGGCTCACTTCGCGGGAGCGTTTTGCTGCATGCGATGGAAGCGCAGCACCTGCTGGGCGGTCGATGGCCGCAGCCGCTCATAGGTATCCTTGCACGCCGATATGTCGGTCGGCTCCCCGCCCGTCAACTCGTCGCGCATGTTGATGATCGCCCGGACAGTAGACCATGACAGGCCCGCCACTTTCGCCAGGATCATCACGCCTTCGGCGCGGCTTTCGATCATCATGTTCTCGGCGATTGCCACCGGCACATTGGCCAGCGCTGCGATGGAGGCGTTGGCTTCGTCGAATTTGCCGGCCTCGGCAAATGACGCCACCTGGAATTCGTCGAGCCGGCCGTCCTGGTGAAGCGATTTGACCAGCGCGTGGGCAATCTCGGTGTTCCTGGTGATCGCCGACGGTGCGGAGCGCGCGCGCCGCGTCGCCTCCTTGACCGCGTTCGGCACCTGCGCCGCCAGCTGCGGGTTGGCCGCCTCCAGCCGCTGCCGGACCGCGTCGGACGCCTTGGCCAGCAGCTTCAAATACAGATGTCGCGGAATCGTCGGACGCAGGCCGGTGCAGGTCGCGAGGTTGTCGTCTCCCTCGGCGCGGTCGACCAGCCGCGTGAAGCCGCGCTCGGTGAATTCGGCGCCCGGATTGTTGACGGTGCTCTGGATCACCTCATCGTTGCCGCGCTGGACCAGCACGTCGGTGACCGCGCCGCTCAACACTTTTCGCGTCGAGATCGCCATCAAATGGGCCTGGCTCTTGCTGCGCGCATTCTCGATCAGGGTCTTGTCGTCGAGCCGTGCCGATTGCGACAGCACGGGCCCGGCGACCTCGATCACGTCGTCGAATGCCAGTGCCCGGATCGTCAGCGGCGGTGCGGTGTCGATCGGCGCGAGACGGTTGGCCAGCAATGTCTTGGCTGACGTTTCGATGTGGACGATCAGGCATTGGAAGACATCATCGAACAGGCCGACCTGTTCATCCGAATAATCCACCGCGCCGTTGATGAAGAGGTCGGTCACCCGGCGCAAGGTCTCGACCCGGCGGGCGACCGTCCCGTGCGCGAGCGTGGTCTGCAGTTCGTCGAGCAGGTTCATGGGGGCGATAGCGGACTTCGAACTCATGTGACTCTATCCTGGAGCAAAAGCCGGCGACGGATTCTCCGTCGCCGGAACACTGAAATGGTCGGTTCAGGCGCTGGCGATGCGGTTGCGTCCCTGTGCCTTGGCTGCGTAAAGCGCACTGTCGGCGCGGGCGAGGAATATGTCCGGGGTTTCCTCCGGCTTCAGCGTCGCGACGCCTCCGGAAATGGTCACCCTCATGTCGGGCGAGAATGCGCTCCAGTCGAGCTCTGCAATGATCCCGCGCAGCCGGTTGAGCGCACGCACGGCCTGGTCCGTGCTCATGCCGGGCAGCACCAGCAGGAATTCCTCGCCGCCGTAGCGGCCGAAGCGGTCGATGCCGCGGATGTTGGCGAACATGGTGATGGCGAAAGTCCGCAGCACCTCGTCGCCGGTCGGATGACCAAAGGCGTCGTTGATGCGCTTGAACCAGTCGAGATCGATCAATGCAATCGAGCAGGGTGCGTCATTGCGGCCTGCGCGGGCGATCTCTTCATCCAGCATCCGCATGATGCAGCGGCGGTTATACGATCCCGTCAACTCGTCGAGTTCGGCAAGCTCCTCGATCCGCTTGTAGGCTTCCTTGAGTTTCTGCCCGCTCTGATAGAGCGATTGCTTCAGCGAGCTGGAGAAGATGCCTAAGAACATGCAGCGTCCGATGGTCAGGACGAACACCAAAAGGGTGGCAAAGCGCTCGAGGTGGCTGCCATGCGGCAGCGAGATCGGTCTGTCGGTCAACAGGAACAGCCCGGCCAGGCCGATCGTCATCGCCGTCCAGATCATCATGGTCTGCGCAGGGATCGAGCGCAGCGAACTGAAGCTGAACACGATGAACAGGGTACAGAGGAACATCCCGCCGACTTCCGGCGCGATATAGGTGAACGCCAGCGCAATCAGCATGCAGATGGTCGCCTGCGGGGCGACCAGATAATGATCCTTGAAGCGCTCGTTGAACCCGAACTCGGAAAGGATGAGGCTGAAAATCACCAGCGTCAGGCCGGAAGCGGCATAGGCCGGGGCGATCATGGGCGGTATCGAGCCGGCCTGCGCATAAAGCAGCAGGACCCCGGCGTCGATGATATAGCTGACCCCGATCATGATCAGGATCTGGCGGCGCTGCTTGGCGCGCCGGGCAAGCGCCTTCGCCGCCGGCTGAGGACCGACGCCGTCCAGATCGGCCGGATTCACGAATGAGGAGGCCGCGGTGCCCATGGACTCGCCGTTGATGGAACTCGGCAAAAATCTAAGTGGGAAAGCCTTTAGGTTTGGTATCTTTTGGAACCGAATCTGGTCCGTTAAAACACCTGCCAGTATCCTGTTTCGCAACGGAAATTCGGCCGATTTGAACTGCCGGAACTGTTGCGTGGCAGCCCAAGCTGTAAGCAGATGCTGCCTTGTGGACTAACCCTTGGTATGGTCGCACCGGATCGCGCGCTCTCTAGGAAAGTAACTCCGTATTATGATACCGAAATTGGGGCTTTGTTCGTTCTCACCGGCGCCTTTGGCGGCCAATGCGCCTATGTGGGGTAGATCACACATGCAATTGGTTCATTGCCGTAATGTGAAGAATCTTGCCTCGGCAATCGAACCCTCCGCCATCTCCCCCCGACCAACCTTGCGAGACGGCAATTGAGTGCGGCACAGGCGGCTTCAGACGAAATTCTGATCGCTCGGATCGCTCAAGGCGACCGGCTCGCCATGCAGGTGCTTTACGGAAGGCACCATGTCAGGGTGTTCCGTTTCGGGCTTCGGCTCGTAAGGGACGAACAGGTTGCGGAAGACCTCATCAGTGAGGTGTTTCTCGATGTGTGGCGTCAGGCTGGCAAGTTCGAAGGCCGATCCGCCGTTACCACCTGGCTGCTGGCGATTACGCGGTTCAAGGCCCTGTCGGCACTTAGGCGCCGGAAGGATGTTGGACTGGACGATGAGACCGCGAACGCGATCGAGGATACGTCCGATGATCCGGAAGTGGTGGTTCAGAAGAAAGATACCAGTGACGCGTTGCGCAAGTGCCTGACATCACTTTCGCCTGAGCATCGGGAGATCGTCGATCTCGTCTACTACCACGAGAAGTCCGTGGAAGAGGTGGCCGAAATCGTCGGAATTCCCGAAAACACCGTCAAGACGCGTTTGTTTTATGCGCGCAAGAAATTAGCCGAACTGCTGAAGGCAGCCGGCATTGAGCGAGGTTGGCCATGATGGCGATGAGCAAGAAAATGCTGGATCAAGAGCCCGGCGAAATCGAGATGCTGCTGCCATTCCATGCGGCCGGCACGTTGAACGCGCGCGATGCGCGTCGCGTCGATGAGGCGCTCGCCGGCGATCCCGCGTTGGCCAAGCAATATGCCGTCATCCAGGAAGAATACGCCGAGACCATTCATCTCAACGAAAGCCTGGGTGCGCCGTCGGCGCGCGCCATGCAGAAGCTGTTCGCGGCGATCGACGGCGAGCCCGAGCGCAAGCCGTCGGTGTCGATCAATCTCTCGGCGCGGATCGCGGAATTCTTCACAAAACTTTCGCCGCGGACGCTGGCCTGGTCGGCGAGCCTTGGCGCGGTTGCGCTGCTGCTGCAGGCCGGAGTGATCGGCGCGGTGCTGGTGAAGAATCAGACTGCTTCCTTCCAAACGGCTTCGCTGAGCCTGAATCAGACGGCGGCGCCCCTTACCCGCGAACTCGGTGCTGCGGTGCCGCCGCGCGCGCTGGTGCGGTTTAACCCGGACGCGCGCATGGCCGACATCAACGCGCTGCTGGACAATTATCAGGCTTCGATCGTCGATGGCGCCAAGGGCGGCATGTTCCGGCTGCAGTTTGGCAACCGTGCACTGGGCAAGGACGAAGTCACGAACCTGATGAGCAAGTTGCAAGGTGAGAAGATCATCAATCTTGCGGTGCCGACGCCGTAAGGCGTCGGTCGCCTGACCAAGCCGAGGTCCCATGGTCGATATTGGCGTGAATTGGCGGATAAGGGCGCAGCGCGCGGCATGGGCATTGTCGGCGATGGCGCTGCCGCTTGTGCTGTTCGGCGGTTCGGTGGCCGACGCGCAAGCCATCATGCGCACCCCGAGCCTGAACCTCAATTCCCGCGTGCCGACGATCAATCCGACCGTGACGTCGCGGGTCAATCCCACCGTCGGGGCGCGGGTCAATCCGGTCATCACGAACCGTCCTGTCATCACGAACCGGCCCGTCATCACGACGAACCGGCCTGTCGTCACGACCCGGCCCGGTCCCGGGGTCATCGCGCGCGTTCCGCCGACCACGCACGGCGGAGGCGGAGGCGGAGACACGACGTTGGTCGGGCGGATACCGAACGGGCGCCCCGAGATCTCCCGTGTCGGTGTGGATCCAACGCTTCCTCTGCGTTTCTCGCCCAACCTCTATCCGGTCTGCCAATACGCCAATCGCGGTCCTGACGGCGAATGTTTCGACCGCCCGGTCCTCTCGGTCGATGGCGGCGGCAACGGCACCTCGACCAAGAAGGGCAATAACGCTCCGCGCAACAACGCGCCGCCGCAGGCAGCCGCGATCGACACGCGCGCAATCCCGAACGAACTGGTGGCGGAGATCGACAGCGCGTTATCGCCGGCGCAGGCCGATGAACTGGCCCGGCGTCATGGGCTCGAGCGGCTCTCCTCGCAGGAATTCCCGCTGATCGGCGGCACCATCGGCCTGTTCCGGATCATCGATCAGCGCCCGGTGGACGTCGTCCGCCGTGAGTTCGCCGCTGACAGCGCCGGTGGGGTGAAGTCGGTGCAGCTCAATTTCCGATATGTGCTGCAGGATCAGAAGCGCTCGATGAGCGAGGGCGACGCCGCGCAATACGCGGTCGCCCAGCTTCGGTTGCCACAGGCGCACAAGCTGGTCCGCGGCATGAACGTCACCATTGCGGTGATCGATTCAGGCGTTGACGTCAAACATCCCGAACTCGTCAATTCGGTTGCCGATAGTTTCGATGCGCTCGGCAGCAAGGAGGGCCCGCACGTCCACGGTACCGGCATTGCCGGCGCGATCGTGGCGCATGGCAAGCTGATGGGAAGCGCGCCGGAGGCGCGGCTATTGGCGATCCGTGCGTTCGGCAGCGGCGCAAATGGTGCGGAGAGCACCTCCTACGTGATCCTCAAGGGGCTGGACTATGCGGCCGAGCACGGTGCGCAGATCATCAACATGAGTTTTGCGGGACCGAAGGATCCCTTGATCGAGCGTGGCGTTGCTGCAACCGCTTCCAGGGGGATCCTGATGGTGGCCGCCGCCGGCAATGCCGGCGCCAAATCGCCGGCGCTCTATCCCGCCGCCAATCCGAACGTCATTGCAGTGAGCGGAACCGACTCGCAGGCAAAGCTGTTTGCGGCATCGAACCGCGGTGTCCACATCGCCATCGCAGCGCCCGGCGCGGATATCTTCCTGCCGGCGCCGGATGATAAATACCAGATCACCTCGGGTACCTCGTTTTCCGCCGCCTTTGTCAGCGGCGTTGCCGCCCTGATGCTGGAGCGCAATCCTGCGTTGAAGCCGAACGATCTACGCGCGATCCTGACCAAGACCGCCCGCGACCTTGGCGCGCCCGGCCGTGACGATATGTTCGGGGCGGGCGAGGTCGATGCTTTCGCTGCCGTCACCGCCTCGACGGCCGCGCCTGCGGTACCGCTCGCTGCGGTTTCGGGAACTCCGGGATCTCAAAAGGCGCCGGCTCCCGCCGATAACGCTTCCGTGAGCAGAGCGATGAACGACTCGGCGCCGTCGATGGCGTCCGAGAAATCGGCCGCAAACAACGTCAATCGCCCCGCTACGCGGTGATTTTCGGCCGGCTCGCCCCGAATAAAAGTTAAAAAAATCGATCGGCCTTTTGAACGTCCCGCGAAGCTGCTGCGACTAATGAATGTGGGAGCGGTTATCCCTCCCCATCGGCTGTATTCGGCGCGAGCGCCCATCCACCCCAAGCGCCCATATGGCTTGACCCGTCCGGTTGTCCCCCCGGACGGGTCTTTTCTTTTCAGCACCCCGTTTCCGAGTGAGAGCCTCGCCTCCACTGACGCAGGCCGAGCGCCGTTCTGCCATCAAGACGGATCAAGCAGGCTCAGGCTTCCGGGGGTGCGTGCGCCGATCGAACCGCGTTGCCGTCCGTGAAATCACCGCGAGGTCCACGCAACGCGGCCATGCCGTTGAACGGCTTGACCGTCGATAGCGCGAGTAACCCAGCATTCATGCGGGTTTCTTGCACTGGGAGGCGTCCCGTAATGTCACGTACTGGACAAGCAAGAAGTTTTCCACAGAATATCCCCACCACGTCCAGTTGATTCGCCTCTGTTGCGTCTGCGTCCGTTCTTCTCCTTACGGGCAGTTTTATGACACATCATGCAGACGTGGCACGTGGCCGCGATATCGTTGCGCGCTGGTGCAATCTTGCGGAGCAGCGGCTGGATTACCTCACCGAACTGTTCGAGACCGGGCGCTGGCGGCGCTTTCATACCGAAGACGCATTTCTCGAAAATATCCGGGAAGCCAAGGAAGCGGTCGAACTCTGGCGCAAGCTGGAGACGCGCGAGGCCTCGCTCGATAACACCGCTGTCGATCTATCCTGGCTCGGACGTCGCGAATCGACGCTGACAATTAGCGCGCGGCTGCGTGAGTACGCCCCTTCGGCTCCAAGTCTGGCCCTAAGCCTGGCCCCGGTCGCCGCCGAGCCGCCACGCGATGTTCCGGGCGATGTCCTGATAGCGCTGGAAAGCGTACTCGCCGATAGTGCCGAGGCGCCCTCGGTGCCCGATGCGCCGGCGCTGGACGATCTCTCGCCACCGGCGCTCGATCTCGACGTGATCAGGGATCGCTACCCGCTGCTGCGCAACGCGCTGTAGAGGAGCCGCGCCCTATCGCCGCACTGCATTGGTCCCGATCACCACCTGGGCGTAACGCTGGGCGCCTTCGGCGGACAGGTCGGTCGTGATGGCGCGGGCGTGGTCGAGGCCGACCACGGCGCCGCGCGGGGTTTCCGAAATCATGTTGTTGTTGACCAGCGCGGTGCCGGCGCCCGGCACCACCGAGACGCCGACACCGACAAAGGCCTTGCGGATCACATTGCCTGTGATGGCGATGTCGCGGAGATATTTGCCCCAGCCGGCCACGATCCCGAAGGAGGGCGCGTTCTCGATCACGTTGCCGGTCACGGAACTGTCCGCCTCGACATAAATGCCGACGCCGGCGTCATCGTCCGGAATGGTGCCGACCGGCCGCTTCGGCAACAGATTGCGGATGATGTTGCCTTGCACGACCGCGATGCGGCCGCCCTCGTTGAAATTGCAGACGGAGACGCCGACGGCGGCGCCATCGACGGTGTTGTTGGCGATCACGGCACCTTCGAACGAGAATTCCGAATACAGCGCGACCTCGCGGACGTCGCTGACGCTGTTGCCTGATATCTGGATGTTGGACGCCGAATTGCCGCGCACCGCCGAATAGTCGCAATTGCGGATGCGGTTGCCGCGCACGATCACGTTGCCGGCGCGGAAGGCGTTGATGGCGTTGCCGTACTGGCCGGAGCCGCCGGGGCCGGCCTTGATGTCCTCGATGCGGTTGTCCACGACCAGCGTGCCGTCATCTCCGATCGCGGTCCGCAAGATCTCGATGCCGTTGTCGTTGGTGTCGATGATGGTGTTGCGCGAGACGATCAGGCCCTTTGCATCGAACGATACCACCGCCGTGGTCGCGATCTTGGTGAAGATGTTGCCGCTGATGTCGCCGGAGACCTGTTCGAGCCAAATGCCGTTGCCGCCGCTGGCGGTGATTTCGCAGTCGGTGATGCGGACGTCGCGCCCACCCGCGCAATGGACCAGACCGCGCCGTGTCGGCAGCGGAATGGCGCCGCCGTCGAACGTGATGCCGGACAGACCGATGCCGCCGGCCCCCTCGCTCTGCAGCATCGATGCGCCGCCACTGAAGACGAATTTGGTCGCGCCGCGCACGCCGACCAGTTGCGAGCCGTTTTGCAGGCGGAGCAGCCCGGTGCGGTAGACGCCCGGCGGCAGCGATAACGGCACCTGCGCCCGCGCGGCTTCATCGATCGCGCGCTGCAGCGCCTTGGTTTGATCGTCGGGACTGCCGGGGCGCACGCCATATTGCGTGGCGTCGCGCCCGAACGTCGAGGCCGGCGGCGCCGCGCGCGCAGCGCCCGGCGACATCGCCAACGCGCCGGCAATGCCGGCGGCGGAAACGCCCATGAACTGGCGGCGTTTTGCGTCCATGATTCGATATCCTCGCGCAATGCAGGCCATGGCATTCGCAAGCCAAAGCTAGCGCGAAAATGGACCGGCGCATGGTGAACACGAGGGCGGAACAGGGCGATTGTTGGGGGTAGGGTTAATCCTGGGTAGACCGGTCGTAGGGTGTGCAAAGCGCCAGTGTGCCCACCATATCGCTCAACGAACAGGATTGGTGGGCACGGCGCAAGAGCGCCTTTGCCCAACCTACGAAGTCAGTACCGCCTGCCTCGCCAGTTTCACCATCTCGAGCAGCATCGCCTCGCCGGCATCGACCAGTTCATCGAGCGTGATGCGTGCGTTGCCCTTGCGCCGCAATGCGCCGCCGCGTGCGAGCGGCGGGATGTGCACGAACGAGGCCAGACGGAGATGATCGTTGGCGGCGGCAGCCTCGATCGCGCGCCAGCTCAAATAATTGCAAAGATAACTACCAGCATCGCGCGATGGCCGCGCGTCGATGCCTGTCGCCAGCGCAGCGCGCAGCAGCCGCAACGTATGCGGACCGAACCGCATCGCGTCCGGGCCGAGCCCGATCGATCCCTTGCGGACGCGGGTTTGCGCCGCATCGGGCCATAGCAAAGTCACGGCGTTGCGCGCACGGGTCTCGATCCTGACATGCGCAGTGCGGCCCGCCAAGCCGAACATCAGTATTGCCTGCGGCCGGTATTTTGCGAGAGCTTGAGGCAATTCGAGGTCGACCGCCTTGTAGGTCACAGGAAAGATGTGACTCGATATTTCCACGTCGGCAAAGGCCGGACGGCGCACCCGCAACAGCCGCTCGACCAGCGCCTGCGTCGGATTATACGGCGCGCCCGGAAACGGACCGAAGCCGGTGAGGAGAATGCGAAGCCTGTCGTTCACCGCAGCATCTCCGCGATCTGTTCGGCCGCAACCGCCGGCGTGATGCGCCCGTCGGCGACCTCGGCCTCGGTCTTTTTCACCCTGGCGCGGATCGCGGGGTCGGCGCGCAGCCGCGCCATCATCCGCTGCTCCAGCATCGACCACATCCATTTCACCTGCTGCTCGCGCCGCCTGCCTGCAAATTCGCCCGAGGCATTCATGGCGGTGCGGTGATCGAGGATCTTCTGCCACAGCGTGTCCATGCCGGTGCCGGTCAGCGCCGAATAGGTCAGCACCGGCGGATGCCAGTGCTCGGAACGGGGCGTTAGAATATGCAGCGCGCCGCGATATTCTGCAGCGGCGAGATTGGCGCGCTTGATATTGTCGCCATCGGCCTTGTTGACCGCGATCATGTCGGCGAGTTCGACCAGGCCCTTTTTGATGCCCTGCAATTCGTCGCCGGCGCCGGGCAGCATCAGGGCCAGGAAGAAGTCGGTCATGTCGCAGACCGCGGTCTCGGACTGGCCGATGCCGACCGTCTCCACCAGCACCACGTCGAAGCCGGCCGCCTCGCACAACAACATCGCCTCGCGGGTTTTCGCGGCGACCCCGCCGAGCGTGCCTGATGCAGGCGAGGGCCGGATGAAGGCGTTGTCGGAGGCTGACAATCGCGCCATCCGCGTCTTGTCGCCGAGGATGGAGCCGCCGGTGCGTGCCGAGGAGGGATCGACCGCCAGCACCGCGACCTTGTGGCCGCCGTCGATCAGGAACATGCCGAGCGCATCGATGGTGGTTGACTTGCCGACCCCGGGCGACCCGGTGATGCCGACGCGCACGGCCTTGCCGGTGTCGGGCAGCAGCGCCTGCACCAGGTCGCGCGCGGCGGCCTGATGGTCGCCACGGCGGCTCTCGATCAGGGTGATCGCACGCGCCAGCGCGGCGCGGTGACCCAAACGCAGATCCTTGGCGAGCTTGTCGATATCGGGGGGAGCAATCGGCCGGTTCATGCCTTGGTTTACAACGGCTGTGCGGTGCAGGCGAGGGGATCGTGTGGCGTGTTAGCGGGGCGCGGCGGCGGGCGAAATCGCCTTGAGCCGTCGCCACCCCCAGACCAGCACCGGCCAAATCAACGCGCCGATCGCCAGGGCGGCGAGGATCGCGGAAATCGGTCGCTCGAAGAACGGCAACACGCTGCCATCGGACTTGATCAGCGAAGTCACGAAACTCTGCTCGATCATGGTGCCCATCACGATACCGAGCACCATGGCGGCGACCGGATAACCGTTGGCTTCCATGACGTAACCAATGATTCCGAAAGCCGCGACGGTCACGACGCCGAACATGTTGTTGCCGATGGCGAACGAACCGACCGCGCAGCACAGCATGATGAAGGGCATGACGGAGGAACGGGGCGCGCGCAACACATAACTCGCCAGACGGATCATGACGATGCCCAGCGGAATCATGATGATGTTGGCGATGATGAACATGAGATAAATCGCATACATGCTCGACGCCTTCTCAGTGAACAGCGTCGGGCCGGGGTTCAATCCTTTCATGTAGAGCACGCCGATGGCGATGGCCGCGATGGTGTCGCCGGGAATGCCGAACAGCAGCGACGGCACCCAACCCGACGCGATGCTGGCGTTGTTGCTGGCGCCGGCTTCGACCAGGCCCTCAACGTGGCCGGTTCCGAACTTCTCGGGTTCCTTCGAGAAGCGCTTGGACATCGCGTAGCTGACCCACGCGGCCATGTCGGCACCGGCGCCTGGCAGCACCCCGATGATGATGCCGATGATGTTCCCGCGTGTCATCTGCCAGCGATATTTCTTGGTGAGCCTCCACTGGCCCGCCATGATGCTTCCGAACTTGCGCTTTGGGATTGGTGGCGGTTCCGGCGTCAGCATTGCACGCATGACTTGCGCCACGGCAAATACGCCAACCAGCGCCGGGATCGGTTCGATGCCGCCGAACAGATCGGTCATTCCAAACGTGAAGCGAGGCACGCCGCCGGGATTTTCGATCCCGACGCAGGCGACAAGCAGGCCGATGAACATGCCCGCAATGGCCTTTACGGGCGAAGAGCGCGCGACCAGCGTCGCGCACATCAGGCCCAGGAACGCGAGCCAGAAGTATTCGAAGGTCGAGAACGACAGCGCGATCTCGGCAAGCGGCGGTGCGAGGATCATCAGCGAGAGCGTGCCCGCGATACCGCCAACGGCGGAGAACCATACGCCGGCGCCAAGCGCCAGTTCGGCTTCTCCCTTGCGGGTCATGGCATAGGCTTCGTCCGCGTAAGCTGCCGAGGCGGGAGTACCGGGAATGCGAAGCAACGCGCCAGGGATGTCGCCGGAGAAGATCGCCATCGTGGACGCCGCCACGATGGTCGCAATCGCGGCGATCGGTGACAAATAGAACGTAACCGGGACCAGCAGGGCGGTCGCCATCGTCGCGGACAGGCCGGGCAGCGATCCTATGACGAGGCCATAGACCGATGCCGCCAGCATCGCGATGATGACTTCCCAGGTGGAAATGAGCGCGAACGCTTCAATCAGGGTGTTAAGCATGGGTCACCACGGCATCGGCAACAGCCCGGCCGGGAGCGGCACGCGCAGTAGCTTGCTGAAAATCAGATGGATGACGATCGGTGCCATCACCGCGAGCGGTAGCGAAAGCTTCCAGCGCGCGCCGAGCGCGCTCGACGTCACGAACACGATCAGCGCGGCCGTGATGATGAAACCCAATCGGTCTGCGACCGCCACGTAGAACAACAGCAGCGCCGGCGGTAACAGTGCGCGCAGGCCGTAAAGCTTGCCGGTGGGCGGCCGCGCTTGACCGGCCTCGAGCGGAATAATCTCTTCTTCCTCTTCGAAGGTGCGGCCGATGCCGAGGGCAATCGCAAGCCCGCAAAGCGCGAGACCCGACCCGATCACCAGCGGAAAGATATTGGGGCCCACCGGCTGACCGGGCACGGGCGGCAGCAGCCAGCCGCCATAGGCAGCCGCCGCTCCGAGCCCAACGAGAAACAATCCCGTGACTTGATCGGGAAGACGCATAAAACGAGCCCCACGTATTTCCGAGCAAGTGAACCGGTGGGACCGATCAGGCCTTGGAGAGGCCGGCAGCTTTCATCGCCTCGCCCATCTGGGCGTCGCCCTTGTCCATGAATGCCGCGAATTCCGTCGCGTCACCCCACACCGTTCCGAAACCGCGATTGCTCATGAAGTCCTTGAAGTCCTTGGAGTCGTAGACCTTCTTCAGCGAAGCCGTGAGCTTGGTCGCGACGTCCGCAGGCAGGCCCTTCGGACCGGCAATGCCGCGCCACGCCCCCGTCGCATAGTCGATGCCCATCGACTCCTTCAGCGTCGGCACGTCGGGGAATGACGGGTTGCGCTTGGGCGCCATGATGGCGAGGCTGCGCGCCTTGCCGGCTTCGATGATCGCGCGCGCTTCCGGTACCGAACAGGTGGTCAGGTCGAGACCGCCCGCCGCGAGATCCTGCATCGCGGGGGCGGCACCGTTCGACGGTACCCAGGCCACCTGATTTGCAGGAAGTCCGAGCGCCTGCATCCAGCCGACCAGCGCCAGATGCCAAATGCCGCCCTGGCCGGTGCCCGAGGCTTTGAACTTGCCGACAGGCGCTGCCTTGATGGCGTCGGCGAGCTCCTTCACGGTCTTGTAGGGCGACGCTGAAGGGACCTGGATGCCGGGCGGGTCCTCGTTCATCAGGGCCAGCGGCGTGTAGCTCTTTGGCGCCAGTTCGGTGAGTCCCTGCCAGTGCATCATCGAGATTTCCACCGTCAGCATACCGATGGTGTAGCCGTCGGGCGGCGCGGTTGCGATGGCGGAATGGCCGACCACGCCGGAGCCGCCGGTGCGATTGACCACGTTGAAGGGCTGGCCGAGGTCCTTCTCCAAAAGTGCCGCCACGATACGCGCGGTCGCATCGGTGCCGCCGCCGGCGCCCCATGGCACGATCACAGTCACCGGCCGTGCCGGGTAAGCCTGCGCCAACGCCGGTTTGAATCCAAAACCCGCGACGGCCGCTGCTGCGGCGGTTGAAGCCGCAAATGCGCGGCGCGTAATTTTGGTCATGTAATCCTCCCTGCGGCGTCCCTGACAGCGGGCGCTCTTGTGATGCAGCATTCTAGGCGGCTTTGCGCTGCGCTCGCAAGGCGTTACGCGATGATGCGGGATGATCGCCGGTGGGACATCACGACACATCCGGAAATCGGGTGGCGGCGATCAGGGGGCACGGATAGGTATCCATGCGCGGCGTCACTGGACAGCCGCGATCGACTGCGGAGGTAACATGACGACAGCCTATTACAGCACCGTGCTGGATTATCCGCTTGCTACCGTGTGGTCGCTGATCCGTGATTTCAATAATTATCCGGCCTATATCGATGGCGTGAGCGAAAGCGTCATCGAGGACGACAAGGGCGGCGACGAAGTCGGTGCCATCAGGCGCTTCTGCTATCTCGGCACTTGGATCCGGCAGCGCCTGGCTCGTCATTCCGACGCGCAGCACACCCGGACCTATGCCGGCATTGAGCCGTTCCCGTTTCCACCAGATATTCTGCCGGACGCACCAGGCCCGACGCGCTATGCGGGCACCATGCACCTGATGCGAATCGTCGAGGGCGACCGGACCTTTATTGAATGGGATGTCGCGCTCGACACCGCGCCTGACGATGCCGATCGCTGGCGGACACTGTTCCAGTCCTGGATACCGGACTGGACCCATTCGCTGGAGCGGGCGTTGGATCGCCGCGCTGGGTGAGGCTACTCCGCCGCCTCGCTATGCCCCAGCCTTGCATTGAGCTTGTGGATCAGCTCTTCGGCGGCGTCGGCAATCACGGTGCCCGGCGGGAAGATCGCTTCCGCACCGGCTTTGTAGAGCGCCTCGTAATCCTGCGGCGGCACCACGCCGCCGATGATGATCATGATATCCTCGCGGCCCTGCTTCTTCAGCGCGGCCTTCAGTTCCGGCACCGCGGTGAGGTGGGCGGCTGCCAGCGACGAGACGCCGAGGATATGCACGTCGTTCTCGACCGCCTGCCGCGCGGCCTCGTCGGCGGTGGCAAACAGCGGTCCGATATCGACGTCGAAGCCGACATCGGCAAAGGCTGACGCGATCACCTTCTGGCCGCGGTCGTGGCCGTCCTGGCCGATCTTGGCGACCAGGATACGGGGGCGGCGGCCCTCGGCATCCTCGAACGCATCGATCAGCGCCTGCACTTTTTCGACCCGGTTGGACATGGTGGACGCCTCCCGCTTGTAGACGCCGGTGATGGATTTGATTTCCGCGCGATGCCGTCCGAACACCTTCTCCATCGCGTCCGAGATTTCGCCGACGGTGGCTTTGGCGCGCGCCGCGTCGATGGCGAGCGCCAAAAGGTTGCCGTTGCCTTCGCCGGCGCTGCGCGTCAGCGCCGCCAGCGCCTGGTCGACGTCCTTCTGATTACGCTCGGAGCGCAGCCGCGACAGCTTGTCGATCTGCAGCCGACGCACGGTGGAATTTTCTACCTTCAGCACGTCGATGGCGGCCTCGTTGACCGGCTTGAACTTGTTGACACCGATCACGGCCTGCCGACCGGCATCGATCCGTGCCTGCGTCTTGGCCGAGGCTTCCTCGATTCTTAGCTTCGGCACGCCGGCCTCGATCGCCTTCGCCATGCCGCCGAGCGCCTCGACCTCCTGGATATGGCCCCAGGCCTTGGCGGCGAGATCGCGGGTCAGCCGTTCGACGTAATAAGAGCCGCCCCAGGGATCGATGATGCGGTTGGTGCCGCTTTCCTGTTGCAGGAACAATTGCGTGTTGCGGGCGATGCGCGCCGAGAAATCGGTCGGCAGCGCCAAGGCTTCGTCGAGCGCGTTGGTGTGCAGCGATTGGGTGTGGCCTTGCGTCGCCGCCATCGCCTCGATGGTGGTGCGCATCACATTGTTGAAGACGTCCTGCGCGGTCAGCGACCAGCCTGAGGTCTGGCAATGCGTGCGAAGCGACAGCGAGCGCGGATCCTTCGGATTGAACTGCGTCAGCAGCTTGGCCCACAGCAGCCGCGCCGCGCGCATTTTTGCCACCTCCATGAAAAAATTCATGCCGATGGCCCAGAAGAATGACAGCCGAGGCGCGAAGCGGTCGACGTCGAGGCCCGCGGCAAGGCCGGCGCGGAGATATTCGACGCCGTCGGCCAGCGTATAGGCGAGCTCGAGGTCCTGCGTAGCGCCGGCTTCCTGCATGTGATAGCCGGAGATCGAAATGGAGTTGTACTTCGGCATCTTCTGCGAGGTGTAGGCAAAGATGTCGGAGATGATCCGCATCGAGGGGGTAGGCGGATAGATGTAGGTGTTGCGCACCATGAACTCTTTCAGAATGTCATTCTGAATGGTGCCCGACAGTTTCTCCGGCGGCACGCCCTGTTCCTCGGCGGCGGCAACGAACAGCGCCAGGATCGGCAGCACCGCGCCGTTCATCGTCATCGACACGCTCATCTGGTCGAGCGGGATGCCGGCAAACAGCGTGCGCATGTCATAGATGGAATCGATCGCGACGCCGGCCATGCCGACGTCGCCGGAGACGCGCGGATGATCGCTGTCATAACCGCGGTGGGTCGCCAGATCGAATGCGACCGAAAGGCCCTTTTGTCCGGCCGCGAGGTTGCGGCGGTAGAACGCGTTGGAATCTTCCGCCGTTGAGAACCCGGCATATTGCCGGATCGTCCAGGGCTGGTTGACATACATGGTCGGGTAGGGGCCGCGCAGATAGGGCGCAATGCCGGGCCAGGTCTCGAGGAAGTCGATGCCTTCGAGATCAGCCTCGCTGTAGCCGGGCTTGACGAGGATGCCCTCGGGCGTCAGCCAAGGCTCGGCGCCGGCAGTCGGTGCCGGCGCGTCGACCGGCTCGAACTTCACAGCGGTGAAATCGGGTATTCTGCTCATGATGAGCGGCCTTCCTTCAATTTCGCTATCCGTGCCTCGCAGTCCGCGAGACGCTTCAGAGTCTCAGGCTCGCCTGCGATCTGCTCTGAACTGAGCGCAAGCACTTCTCCTGCTCGAAACGTAATACCGAACAACGTTATTCTTCGCGAAAAAATGTACGCCAATAGCGGTAAACCCACTACCACGAAAAGGACGGTGGAAGCCGGAACCTGGCCGGCGAAAAACCCTGCCACGATCAAAATTGCGATGCCGCAAATGATGGCAATCCCGGTTACAGCAAGCCATGTCGGCGCCTGGTCCTCCGGCGATGCCGGCCGCAGCCAGCGTGCCGACCGCATCGGATAGAATGGTCCGTTATGATAAGCGATCATCGAGAGCAGTCGATCGCGCTCAGCTTCGAGTTGCGGCAGGTCATCCTGACCAGCCATATCGCCTGCTGAAGGTGTCTGTGCCATTCGGGTCGCGGCCTGTCCTCAATCATGGTCCGGATGCTGGTGGCTGACGATACGGCTAAGCTTTTCGCTACCAGTACCCTCAAGTGTGCTCCTGCCTGGCAGATCGCCGATCCTGCCGACCCAGGCCAAATGGGACTCGGTGCCGGTGGCGTAGGTCGGAACCACGAGGTCCGGCCGGTCGAAACTGCCGGTGGTAAGCTCGATCACCGTTCCGTCGATCACCCGGTAGCTGAGCGGCGTCCCACACGCGGCGCAGAAGTCGCGCTCGGCGATCGTCGACGAGCGATAGGTCGCCGGTTTGCCGCGGGTCCAGGCAAAATCCTCGTGCTTGACTTCGGCGAGCGAAATGAAAGGGCCGCCCACCGCTTTCTGGCACATGCGGCAGTGGCACAAGCCTATCTTCACCGGGCCCGCATAAGCCGCGAAACGCACGGCGCCACACTGGCAGCCGCCGGTCAGAACAGCTTTTCTCTCCGATGTCATGCTCACTCCATCCGCTTCCAGGCGTCCCGCAACATTGCGAGCGCATCGCCGCCGGCAAAAATGAAGTCACCGACGCCGGCGGCCCGTAGTGCTGCTTCCTGTTCGCCGGGCCGCCCTGCCAGATAGATATGCTTTGCACCGCTGGCTTGAAGGGCCTGTGCGGCCGCTATCGCCTGAGCGGCATAGACTTTGTCGGAGGAACAGAGGCACGCCACGTCAGCGCCGGAGGCCTTGAATGCGGCGGCAAGCGCCGCCGGATCGGCAAAGCCCTGCGTATCGATCGCCTCGATGCCGCCGGTCTCGAAGAAGCTTTTTGCAAATGTCGCCCGCGCGGTGAAATCGGCCGGGGTGCCGAGATTGGCGAGGAATATCTTGGGCCGTGCGCCGCCGTTCTTGAGCTTATCGTCCGATTTGTCGCGCAACGCTTCGAACGGCGCGGCCAGCCGCATCGGCGGCAGCGCGTCGAACTTGAATTTGGCTTCGCCATAGGGCGCCAGCGCAATCGGTTTTGCGTCCAGCACCGCGATCTCGGCCTCGTGCAGGTTCGGAAATTCGCTGGCGCCGGTCAGTACGTCGCGGCGCTTGGCGATGTTGGTCTCGCGCACGGCTCGCGTTGCAGCGACCTTGCGCTGGATCAGGTTCTGCTCGAGCGCGGCGAACAGGCCGCCGGCCTTTTCGATGTCCTGGAACAGCGACCACGCGGCTTCGCAAAGCTGTTTTGTCAGCGTCTCGATGCCGCCGGAGCCGGCGGCGGGATCGGACACTTTGGCGAGGTTGGATTCTTCCAGCAGCACCAGCTGCGTGTTGCGCGCGGCGCGGCGCGCGAACGGATCGGGCAAGCCCAGCGCCAGCGTATGCGGCAGCACGGTGATGGCGTTGGCGCCGCCGAGGCCGGCGGAGAAGGTCGCCATCGTCGCGCGCAGCATGTTCACGTACGGGTCGCGCTGCGTCAGCATGCGCCAGGCGGTATCGGCAGCGACGAACAGCGGTTTGGGCACGAGGCCACAGGCCTGCTCGACCCGCGCCCACAACAGCCGCAGCGCGCGGAATTTCGCCAGCGTCAGGAACTGGTCGGCGTCGGCGGAAAGCCGCGCATAGACCATGCCCTGCGCGTCTTCGAGCGAGATGCCGGCCGTTTCGATCGCGCGCAGATAGGCGACGCTTGCGGCGAGCACAAACGCCAGCTCCTGGACTTCCGATCCGCCGGCATCGTGGATCACGCGCCCGTCGGCGGCCGCGAGCGGACCTTTGAAGCCGAGCGCGGCAAGGCCTTTGATGGCGCTGGTGACCGCGGGCACGATCTCGGACCAGCTATAGGGGCTGGAACCCCACACCGCGCCGGCCCCGAGCGGGTCGAGCCCGAAACGGGTATCGCAGGCCGCAGGATCGAGCCCCTTGCCCTTGATATATTCCGCGACATGGATGGCCGCCATCCGCGACTGCGGACCGATCTGAAGTTCGATGCCGATGCCGGCATCGAGATAGATGCCATCGAGGATTTGCGCCACCGCTTCCGGCGAGGGATCCAGCCCGAAGCCGTAGGCGCCATTGGCGCCGGCGAACACGAGGGTGAGCCCGGTCGCGCCATTTTCGAGGTCGTGCAGCGCCTGCGCGTTGGCCGCTTTGGCGTCGGGATGATCGGCCCGCTGCATGATCTGCCAGGGCGTGGCCGCAGGGCGGCCGGCGACCGGGGCGGCGCCTTGCGCGCGCGGGTAGATCGGATCGATCTTCAATCCATCGGATGTCTTGCCGATGAGCTTCTCGAACGGCGCGCCTTTCAGTACCCCGTCGACCAGCTTGCGCCAGTCTTCGTAGTTCGCGGGGGCAAAATCCGCGGCTAATCGCAACTCATTGGTGGTGGTCGTCATCCGGACAGTCGTTCCTTGGTCGCCTCTTGATTTGGCCCGAAATTGCCACGGGGCGGCCGCCAAGCCAAACGGTTGTTTTAGGCCACCCGGGCCTAGTCAGGGCTGGTCGAGGTCGGGTAGTCGCAAAATACCGGCGGTCGAAACCGCCGCCAGCGCGTCCCTGACGCTGCGTCCCGCAATGATACGGTCGGGCACGATCTCGGCGAGCGGCACCAGCACGAAGGCGCGCTCGAACAGCCGGGCATGCGGCAGTGTCAACTCCGGCTTGTCGATCTTGACGTCGTCATAGGCGATCAGGTCGAGGTCGAGGGTGCGCGGGCCCCAATGCTGCTCGGCGGCGCGGTCGCGGCCGAACTTCTTCTCGATCTTGTGCAGCGTGAACAGCAGCGCATGCGGATCGAGACTGGTGTCGATTTCGATGCAGGCGTTGATGAAGGTCGCCTGCGCTTCATTGCCCCAGGGCGGCGTGGTGTAATCCGACGAACGCGCCAGCAATGCCGCCTGCGTCATGCCGCAGATGTTGGAGATGGCCTTGCGGAACGTCGCGCGTACGTCGCCGACATTGCCGCCGAGCGCGATCAGCACGTCCGCCATGTCAGGGCGACTGCCTTGTGCGCATCAAGACCACGCCGACATCGTCAAAGATCGCGGCGATCGGCGCGTGCGGCTTGTGGACGGTGACCTCGACCGCGTTGATGCGCGGAAACGCGACCAGGATGGCATCGGCCACGGCGCCGGCCGCACGTTCTAGCAGTTTGTAATTGGTGTTCTTGAACGCCGCCGTCGCGGTCGCGACCACGTTGGAATAGGACACGGTGTCGGACAGGCGGTCGGTGCGCGAGGATTCCGACAGGTCGACGGAGAGCTCGAGATCGATCACGAAGCGCTGGCCGACTTCGGTTTCGTGTTCCATCACGCCATGGCGGGCATGGATGACGACGCCGTTGATGAAGATCGTATCGGTCATCTCTGCAGTTCCCCAATGGCGGCTGCGACGCGCAGCGCTTGAACGGTTTCCACAACATCATGGGCGCGGATGATGCGCGCGCCGCCCTTGGCCGCAATCAGATGGGCGGCGATCGAGCCGCCAAGGCGCTGATGCGGTTCCGACGGCGTCACGACACTAATGAAGCGCTTGCGCGAGGCCCCGACCAGCAGCGGCAGGCCGAAGGATTGCAGCTCATGCAGCCGCGCCAGGGCCGTCATGCTCTGTTCCGGCGTCTTGCCAAAGCCGATGCCGGGGTCGAGCACGATCTTGCCAGGCGAAATACCGGCCTTCGCGGCGACGTCGAGCGATCGCGCGAAGAATGCAGCGATATCCTTCATGATGTCGATCGCGGGATCGGCGCTGTCGCGGTTGTGCATGATGATGATGGGCACCTGGTGTGCCGCGATCAGGCCGGCCATGCCGGCATCGCGCTGCAGCCCCCAGACATCGTTGGCGATGACGGCGCCATGATCGAGCGCCCAGGCGACGACGGCCGATTTCATGCTGTCGATCGAAACGGGAATCCCAAGCGAAACAACCTCCGGTAGCACCGGTTGCAACCGCTTCAACTCTTCTTCTACCGAGATCGGTTCTGATCCATAGGGTCGGGTCGATTCCGCACCGATGTCGATGATGTCAGCACCTTCGGCGACCATCCGGCGGGCCTGCGCAAGCGCGCTTTCGGGGGCAGCGAACTGTCCGCCATCGGAAAATGAGTCGGGGGTTACGTTCAGCACGCCCATCACGGCCGGGCAGGGCCGTGACAACAGCGCCGGCAGGTCAAAATGACCGGCCGGGCCGGCCGCGGTGGCGGGTCTGGACATGCTTACGATCATGCGGTCGCTTTGCGCGGTCCGCGCCAGTGAGTCAAGACGCGAGACCCCGCCAGCGTATGTCGGCTGGCCGACTTTTAGTAGCTGATTTTCGGCTGAAGCTTGCGCGCCTGGGCGATCAGTTGCTCGACCGATTTCTCCGAGGGCATGACGCGGACCAGCTTGCGCCTGGTATTCACGTCTTTCATGTTCTGGGCGAGCCGTGCTGGGTTACGCAGCGCGAGTTCGCGAACCGTCGGCACGCCGGCAGCGCGCACCAGCCCGACCTTCGCCTTGCCCATCCCGGGAATCCGCATGTAGTCGGAGAAATTGGCCCATTCGAGCAGCTGCTGTTCACTGATCCCGGTCTTCGCGGCGAGCGCCTTGCGTCCTTTGACGGTGCGGGCGGCTTCAAGCAGCGCTTCGGTCGTGCGAATCCCAAGCGATTTGAGTTTCGAGGCAGAGTAGGCGGTCAAGCCTTCGATCTCGGAGAGGGGATATGTCATGATACTCGATGCAAGAGAATGTGCGCGGCCGAAGGGGGGTGTTTCAAGCGAACTGGCTTAGCCCCGGTGTCCCCGAAATGATCTCGCCCATTTTGTCCGCTCCGATTTTGTCGCGGCCGAACCTGAAAAGTTCACGCGCCACGTTCTGAATCTCGTTCATGCCCAGACCAAGCGCCATCAGCTTGGTGCCGAGCGCCATCAGCCCGCCGCCCATCAACCTGGAGAAGCCGCTGTTGCTGTTCGAGGCCGCGATCGCAGCCTCAGCACCTGGAATTTGGTCGATCAGAGCCTGAACCTTGTCGGAAGGCCCCTCGTTACGGAGGAAACCCAGAACGATGCCGATGGTTTTTTCAGCGACAACGCTATCGATGCCGGCCTTGCTGGCCAGCTGTCCAATCAATTCGTCCATATTGCCCCGCCCTCAGCCGGTTTGTTACCGGGTCGTACCTTGTGAATTTATCTTGAGCGTCTGCGACCTGAAATACAAGCGATCCGCGCGCGCGAAGGCGATTTCATCCTAGATCGCTCGTCGAGTGTTGCAGCAATGCAAGAGTGATGCGGGATTCACGCCATGTTACCGCACTGCGGCCCTCGTATTTCCACCGGAGTTAGAGAAAAGTATGAGACAGGGTGTGCAAGGCCCGGGCTATGTCCTTGTCCATGGACGGTTTCAATCGACCGGCAGGATGCGATATAATGGCGCTGCTTGGCGACCAAGCTTTCCCGATGCGCGCGAAGAGGCGATGTGATGGCGACCCCCGACAACAAGACAGCCGATACCAATGAGAAGATTTTCATCGGCAAGGGCGAGCAGACAGCGTGGCTGACGCTCGCGCTCGCCAATCGGCACGGCCTCGTCACCGGTGCGACCGGAACCGGCAAGACCGTGTCGCTGCAGGTGATGGCGGAAGGGTTTGCCCGCGCCGGTGTTCCGGTTTTCGCAGCCGATATCAAGGGCGACCTGTCCGGGATCTCCGAAGTCGGCGAAGCAAAGGACTTTATCCTCAAGCGCGCGGGCGAGATGGGGCTCAACTTCCAGCCCGATCAATTCTCGACCGTATTCTGGGACGTGTTTGGCGAGCAGGGCCATCCGGTCCGGGCCACCGTCACGGAAATGGGACCGTTGCTGCTGTCCCGGATGCTCGATTTGAACGACGTCCAGGAGGGCGTCCTCAATGTTGCGTTCCGTGTCGCGGATGAGAATGGACTGACGCTGATCGATATGAAGGATCTCCGCGCGCTGCTGGACGCGATCGTGCCTAACACCAGCAAGAAGGGCCCGGATGCCGAGGAAGATCTGCTGGCGCCGATCCGCAAGGCCGCGCAGGGCTTCGGGAACGTCTCCAAGGCGACGGTTGGAACGATTCAGCGCCAGCTTCTGGTGCTGGAGAACCAGGGCGGCGCCAAATTCTTCGGCGAGCCCGCGTTGTCGTTGAAGGATTTCATGAAAACCGACAGCGACGGCCGCGGCATGGTCAACATTCTGGTCGCGGACAAGCTGATGCAGAGCCCGCGCCTTTACGCGACCTTCCTGTTGTGGATGCTGTCGGAGCTGTTTGAAGAATTGCCGGAAGCCGGCGACCTGCCGAAGCCGAAACTGGTGTTCTTCTTCGACGAGGCGCATCTGTTGTTCACCGATGCGCCGAAGGCGCTGATGGACAAGATCGAACAGGTGGTGCGGCTGATCCGTTCCAAGGGCGTCGGTGTTTATTTCGTTACGCAAAACCCGATCGACGTGCCGGACAAGGTGCTCGCCCAGTTGGGCAACCGCGTGCAGCACGCGTTGCGCGCGTTCACGCCGCGCGACCAGAAGGCGGTGGCGGCGGCGGCGCAGACGTTCAGGCCCAATCCGAAGCTCGATACCGCCCGGGTCATCATGGAGCTCGGCAAGGGCGAGGCGCTGGTGTCGTTCCTCGAAGGCGGCGGCACGCCGACGATGGTCGAGCGGGTGATGATCCGGCCGCCGACGGGACGGATCGGGCCGATCACGCCGGAGGAGCGCAAGACGCTCATGAACAAGAGCCCGGTGAAGGGCAAATACGACACCGCGGTCGACGCTGAGTCCGCCTATGAGATGCTGCTGAAGCGTGTGGCAGGAACGGCCGCGCCGGCGGATGGATCGGATGGCGGCGGTGGCGGCGGCGGATTCCTCGGACAGATCGGCGCGATCGTCGGCACCATCTTCGGCACCAACAACAAGCGCGGCCGGCTGTCGACCGGCCAGGTCATCGCGCGCGACGTTACGCGTTCCGTCACCAACAAGGTGATCGGCGGTGTTGTAGCCGATCTCGGCAAATCGGTCGGCGGCTCACTCGGCAGTTCGGTGGGGCGGGCGCTGGTGCGCGGCGCGCTTGGCGGATTGCTGCGGCGCTGATTTCTTGCGGCGAAGGCACGTCCGCGGAAAGAAAGTATGGATTGCTTCGCTTCGCTCGCAATGTGAGGAGCGTTCCCAGTTCCAACAACCGCCATTGCGAGCGAAGCGAAGCAATCCATCTCACCGCGGAACGAAAGAATGGATGATTTTCTGATGTTCGGATCGAGCTTGTGCTGAGATATCCCTCGTTGCGAGCGCCGCTCGATATTCTGTTTCTGATCTGCTGTATTGGTCTGACGGCCGACGTGCTGGTTCCGGAAATCTGGGGCAACGGCAAGACCAAGGATTATCCGCTGTGGTTCTGGGCCGGGCAGCAGGTGCTGCAAGGCCAGAACCTCTACCCTGACAATCCCGCCACCTATTTCGAATTCATCTACCCGCCGCTGTCGGCGCTATTGCTGGCGATCCCGAGCTATTTCGGCAAGATCCCGCTCTATCTCTGCCTGTCATTGCTCAACATCGTCGCCTGGTGGATGACGGCACAATATTCCCACGCAATGGCGGGGTCGGCGCAGAAGCCCGGGGAGAAACTCAATCCTTGGCTCGAAGCGCTGCCGGGTCTCGTTACCGTCACCTTCGTGTTCGATATGTTCGATCTCGGGCAGCCGAACCTCGTGCTGCTGGCGTTGATGCTGTACGGCTTCTGGCTGCTGCGCGATCAGCGCGGCTGGATGGCGGGCAGCATGTTCGCGCTCGCGACCGCGATCAAGGTGTTCCCGGTCGCGGTGTTTCCCTATCTGGTCTGGCGCCGGCAGTGGGCGGCGGCCGCGAGCATGCTGGTCTTCCTGTTTGTGTTTCTGTTCGTGCTGCCGGCGCCGTTCCGCGGTTTCCAGCACAACGCCGCCGAATTGAAGAACTGGTACCAGGGCATGGTGGGGTCGAGCTCGGAAAAAGGGTTCGGTCAGCGTGACGAGCAGAACTGGTCGTGGGTCAACCAGTCCATCATCGCGGTGACGCACCGCCTGACGCGGCCGGTGAACTACAATCAGGACGATCCGTCGAAACCCGCGCGCACCATGAATGTCGTCAACCTCGATTTCAGGACGGCGAACCTGATCGTGCTGGCGGTGTCGCTTGTGATCGGGATCGGCTATCTCCTGGTGATGCCGCCGGCCTCGCGCCGGACGGAGAAATCGGACGCCGAGGAAATAGGCATTCTGTTCTGCCTGATGACGGTCGCTTCGCCGCTGGCGCGTCAGTATTATTTTCTGTGGCTATTCTTCCCGATGACGGTGCTGATGCATCGCGCCGCTTTTGATCCGCGGCCCGCGGTCAAGGCCGCCACTTGGGCGCTGCTGGCCGTTGCGGGCTTGCTCCTGTGCCTGTCGTTGCCCCTCTTTCCGAACGATTTGCAGGCCTATGGCAATAACCTCGTCTCGACCGCGCTGCTGGTGGCGGGGCTGGTCTGGCACATGCTGCACCCGCCCAATGCGGACGCTCCCGCCACTTTGCCTCAGTCCACAAGCGGGCTACAAATCGACGCAACAACAATGCCCACAGCCAAGGGAAAACCGTGATGGCCAACGCACAGCTTCAGCCGGTCCTTGACCGCATCGATGCCGATTTCGACAACAGCCTCGAACGGCTGTTTGCGCTGCTGCGGATCAAGTCGATCTCGGCCGATCCCGCCTTTGCCGGCGATTGCAAGGCGGCCGCCGATCACCTGGCCAAGGATATCGCGACGCTCGGTTTTGCGGCGGAGGTGCGGCCGACGGCGGGGCATCCTGCGATCGTCGCCAAGATGAATGGCAGCAAGGGCGGGCGGCCGCACGTGCTGTTCTACGGGCATTATGATGTGCAGCCGGTTGACCCCTTGAACCTGTGGCACCGTCCGCCGTTCGAGCCTGTCGTGACCGACCATGCCGACGGCCGCAAGATCATCGTTGCGCGTGGGGCGGAGGACGACAAGGGACAGCTGATGACCTTCGTCGAAGCCTGCCGCGCCTGGAAATCGGTGACCGGATCGCTGCCGGTGGACGTCACCATCGTCATCGAGGGCGAGGAAGAGGTCGGCTCGAAAAACTTCGTGCCGTTCCTCGAACAGAACAAGGCTGACCTGAAAGCGGACTTCGCGCTGGTCTGCGACACCGGCATGTGGGACCAGAACACGCCCGCGATCACGACGTCATTGCGCGGGCTCGTTTATGACGAGGTCAAGATCAAGGCCGCCAACCGCGATCTGCATTCCGGCATCTTCGGCGGCGGTGCGCAGAACCCGATCCGGGTGCTGACCCATATTCTCGGCGGCCTCTTTGATGACAACGGCCGCATCACCATTCCCGGCTTCTACGACGGCGTGAAGGACCTGCCGCCAGATATCCTGGCGCAATGGAAAAATCTCAACCTGACGGCGGAATCATTCCTGAAGCCGATCGGCCTGTCGATCCCGGCCGGCGAAAAGGACCGCCTCCTGATCGAACAGGTGTCCTCGCGCCCGACCTGCGACATCAACGGCATCGTCGGTGGCTACACCGGCGAGGGTTCCAAGACGGTCATCGCGGCGGAAGCCTCCGCAAAAATTTCGTTCCGCCTGGTGGAGGGACAGAACCCGGACAAGATCCGCAAAGCTTTCCGCGATTATGTGACGGCGCGGCTGCCGGGCGATTGCACGGCCGAATTCATCGATCACTCCAACGCGCCGGCGATCGCGCTCGACTGGAACATGAAGCCGCTGGCGGCCGCCAAGCGCGCGCTGACCGACGAATGGGGCAAGGAAGCGCTGCTGATCGGCTCCGGCGCCTCGATCCCGATCGTCGCGGACTTCAAGCGCACACTCGGCCTCGATACCGTGCTGGTGGGTTTTGGCCTCGACGACGACAACATCCATTCGCCGAACGAGAAGTACGACCTCAAGAGTTTTCACAAGGGCATCCGATCCTGGGCCCGGATTTTGGCAGCGTTCGCGGAAACGCCGAAAGGTTAGCTTCGTAGGATGGGTAGAGCGAAGCGAAACCCATCGCTTCATCCGGTGACGCGAGTCAGCGATTGGCCGTACTCGTCTTTCCATCGCATGGTAAGCTCGGGCTTTATCCTCAGGATTGCGCGGGAGATGTCGGGAGCTGGCCGGTGAATTTGGCGAGCGGTCTTGAAGGGGCAGCGATGTGATGGGTTTCGCTTCGCTCTACCCCTCCTACGAGTGACCCCAAAACAAAAACGCCGCCCGGAATTGGGCGGCGTTTTGATTCGGTAGTGCAGAGGTCATTGGAAAGCAGCCTACACGCAATTCCCAAGATTCTCAATTCCGATAACCCGGGCGAATACCGGCGCGGGCCCTTACTCCAGCGGGTAGGGCCCGTCGCGGAAGACGCGGTCGTGATAGCCCTTGCTGCCGACCTCACGCGCGAGCGGGCTGCGGATGTCGTCACCGGTTTGCAGCCGCGCCAGCAGGGTGCGGAAATCATGGCGCGGTTGCCAGCCGAGTTCAGCGCGCGCCCTGGCGTTGACGTAAACCCGGTCGATGCCGGACGCCATCGTCCAGCCGCGCCGTGCATATGCCGCCTCAAAGCCGGGCACGTAACGGCGCAGCACAAGCAGCAAATTGCTGCGCAATTCCGCGGCATCATCGCGCGAGAACGGCGTCGTGGCGCTGATGATGTATTTCGCGAAACCTGCTGATGGTGCGTGGCGGATGGCCAGCAGATGCGCGCTGACCACGTCCTCGAGATCGACGCGGCGATGGAGAAATTCGTTGGCCTTGACGTTGGCGTCGGCATGGTCCTCGTGGACGGCGCGGTTGTCGTCTTCCTCGGGAAAGAAACGCGAGGTGCGCAGGACGATTGCGCCGAGCGAATGGTTGCGCGCAAACAGCTGGCACAGGTCCTCGGCGGCCGCCTTGGTGACGCCGTAGATGTTTTTCGGCACCGGGATGATTTCTTCCGTCACCCAGGCGGCCGGCTCGCCCGGTGGCGGCACCAGCGCGTCACCGAACACGCTCGTGGTGCTGGTATAGACGAACGCCGTGACGCCGGCCGCGGCGGCTTCCTCGAGCAGATTGAGCGTGCCCGTGACGTTGACGTCGACAAAGTCCTGGCGGCTGTGGGTCGCCACATGCGGCTTGTGCAGCGTCGCTGTGTGCAGCACGGCCGTGACGCCCTTCATGCATTGTCGCACAAGGCCGCGGTCGGTGATCGAGCCCACAAGCTGCGTGAACGCGCCGGGAACAACGTCGATGCCGTCGCCCGCTTGCGGGCGTCAGGTCCGGTAGCTCGGGTCGATGCGATCGAGTTTGCGCAGGAGCGGTGGCCACACCAGGTTGGTCGAGCGCATTTCGGCACGATCAGGATTGCTGAACAGTTGCGCGTTCTTGTAGACCACGGCCTCTTCGACCGGATAGGCTGATGGCCCGAGCATGCGGGTGCGCACCTGCATCGTGCAGGCCCGCTCCAGATGGTACATGCGCTCGAAGGCGGAGGCGACCGAGCGGCCGACGGTGAGCGTGCCGTGATTGCGCAGCAGCATGTGGTTCTTGTTGCCGAGGTCCTTTTGCAGCCGCGGACGCTCGTCATGATCCAGCGCGATGCCTTCATAGTCGTGATAGGCGAGGTCATGGGTGACCAGTTGCGCGGTCTGGTTCATCGGTAGCAGGCCGTCCATGCAGCTCGCCACTGCCGTGCCGTCGGGCGTGTGCAGATGCAGCACGCAGCCGGCGTCCTCGCGCACCTCATGGATCGCCGAATGGATGGTGAAGCCGGCCGGGTTGATGCTGTAGTCGCTCTGGGTGAGCTGGTTGCCGTTGAGGTCGACCTTGACCAGGCTCGAGGCGGTGATCTCGTCGAACATCAGGCCGTAGGGATTGATCAGGAAATGATGCTCGGGGCCGGGCACGCGCGCCGAGATGTGGGTGTCGACGAGATCGTCCCAGCCATAGAGCGCGACCAGCCGATAGGCGGCGGCGAGATCGACGCGCTGGTTCCACTCGGCATCGGTCATGCCGGACGGTACTTCCTTGAGGCGAGCTTCGGCTGGCGACATGACCGGTTTCTCCCGTGCAATGCTGGTTTTCGCAGGCGAGTCTAGCCTTGCGCCCGCACCACAGCAAGGCGCGGCCAGGAGCTGGCTGTTATGCCTTTGTGCTCTTGATATGGGCTACGGCGCCGGAATGGCCAGCAGGGAGGAAATGGCGCGGCCGCGAATATCGTAGACGCGCGCGAACACGACGTCGTCGCGCTTGATTTCCACCATCACCGGCGCGGTGAGGCCCTTGCAATAGAATTCGCCCAGCGTCATCGCGAAGTCGGCGGCGTTGCTGTCCCAGCCGATGGTGAAATCCGGACCGAGCGCGACTTGCGCCGGACGTTGCGGGCCGCACACCGCAACCTTCCACTTGCGCCCGCTCGGTGCGACTTCCTGTCGCTCGACCAGTTCCTCGCGCAGGCCGTCGGAAGCCTGCTTCAGCGCCAGGCCCCAATAGTCCAGCATGAAGAAATTGTCGGCGGAGCGGACCGTGCCGGCGATGTGGTTGAAGTGGGTGTATTCGTAAGGATGCAGGCGGATCATTTCGCTGAGCGGCAGCAACAGCCCGAACGCAAACGCCGCAAGGGCTGCGGGTTGCCAGCTGCGGCGGTTTTCCTTCAGCCAGGTCATGCCCCGGCCGAAGGCGACGCCGGCCAGCACCGCCATTGGCGGGATCACGAACACGAAATGCCGGATGCCGTTGTAGAGCGCGGGCCGCTTCACCATCGCGATCACCAGCGGCAGCGTCGCCGCCATCGTGAGCATCAACATAATGGTCTTGCGCCGGGCGGGCACGTCGGTGCGCGACAGCGACATGAAGGTGCCGATGATGCCGGCGAACAACAGCGCCAGCAGCACTTCGGGGAGCTGCAGCGCGAACAGCGTCGGCAGATACGACCACGGCATGTCCGGCACCGACACCAGCGCGCCGTCGAACATTTCCTTCCAGGGCTTTTCGAAGAAATGCGAGAAATAGGTCAGCGCCTTGAACGGATGGTCCGGCTCCATGATCGCCCATGGCCATACCAGGCCCATCAGCAGGTAGCCGAACACGAGGCCCGGCAGCAGCACGTAAACCACATGGCCGAAGCGATGCGCGGCCTCGCGCGCGCCTTGCGTACGATATTCCTCGATCAGCAACGGCACGAAACCGACCATGGCGTAGACCAGCGCCAGCCCGCCGAGAATGCGGCAGCCGATGGCAAGTCCGGCACCAAATCCGACGATCAGGATGGTTCGCGGCGAGGGCGAGGGATATTCCTCGGCGAGGCGGACCAGACCCAGGATCAGGATCACCATCGAGACCGCGAATGGCGCGTCCTTCGGGTTCATGAACATGTGGCCGTAGAAGGTCGGGCACAGCGCCAGCAGCAACAGCGTCGCGAGCCCGGCCAGCGGACCGCCGACGCGCCGCGCGAGCCGCCACGTCACGGCAAGTCCGATGACGCCGACGACGGCGCCGAGCAGGCGGCGCGTTTCGAACAGTTCGAGCGGGATGACCTTGTGCAGCAGTGCCGCCGCCATGTCGAAGCCGCCGCCGTACATGTAGAGATTGGCGAACGACAGCGCGCCGACATCCTTGAAACCGGAACCGTACATGCGCAGCAACAGCTCGGCATATTCGGCGTGGGTGTAATCGTCCCAGCCCAGTCCGTAATCACGGAAGGTCAAACCTGCGACCAGGGTGACAGCGGCCAGCACGACCATGGCTAGGTCGTCCCAAGTCCGCTCCATCGAGCGCCGCTCGGGCGTATCGACGGCAGATGTCGTGATGGCTGACATGGCTATTGGCTAACCCGGTGTCCCCTTTGGCCCAGCGTTTGCGCTTTTGAGCCTCTTTCCCCGGCATCCATATAGCGCAGTTCCATTTTCAAGTAATTGAGAATTGTGGTCTAATTCCCTGATGCAATGCAACAAATTGGCGGTAATTAGTAGGCCGTAGATATACGGGAGGCGTCTGAATGGCAGCTGAATGCCGCGATCGGCGCCTGAATTTGCAGAGGGAAGGCTTCCGCTGCCAAGGGATTTTTCAGGGGATTTTTGAGGAACCGTTTTTTGAGGAACCCTGTGCAGAATTGCTGGTTGGCGGTGCGCACATTATGACGGTATCGTGGCATAGGCGGTTTGCGAGCATTTCGGGCGCAGCCGGGGGGTTAGTTCGATGATGGTTGGCATGTTGGTCGCGGGTACCGGCCTTGTTTTGGCGGGCCTGCTGGCGATTGGCTACGGAATCACGATCAACGAGTTCAGCACCGGCAACACGCTGATCCTCTCCGGCGTGACCGGGTTTTGCACGGGCGCGATCATGCTCGGGCTCGGGGTGGCGGTGCGGGAACTGAAGAACATCGCGTGGCAGCTCGGTGCTGGCGTATCCCGGCCGCGCGGCGAGGCCATGGTACGGCCGGTGCTTCCACCGGGTATGTTACCGGAGGCTGGTTCAGGCGACGGCGGTGTTCCATTCAAGCTAGAGACCGCCGAGAGTGCCGGCGGCGAGCCCGCCGCACCTGCTGCCGCGTCGCCGTCTCCGCCGCCATGGCAGGGTGAGGCCGCCACACGCGAGCGCCCGCGCAGCGACCTGCCGACGGAATCCGAGCCGGCCGAGGCTGCGCCCAAGCCAAAGCGCAATCTGTTGTTTTCCTCAACGTCGCGAAAGGAACGCGAGCGCGCACAGGCGAGGACCAGCGAGCCGCTGCCGCCGGATCTGTTGTCGCCGGATCTTCGCCCTAATCCGCCAGCCGCGCCGCCGCCGCCAGTCCCCGCCGAAACGCAACCGCCATCGTTCGACGATGCCTGGCCGAAACCGGAGCGATCGCGGCCTGGCGAGACCCCGCCGCCGCGTCGCGCGGGCCGGACACCCCCGGCATTCGACGAACCAAACGGCGCCCCGCCGCGTAATGACCAACAGCCGGCCGTAACGGTGCTGAAATCGGGCGTCGTCGACGGTATGGCCTATTCGCTCTATTCGGACGGATCGATCGAGGCCCAGATGCCCGAGGGCATGATGCGCTTTGCTTCCATCGACGAGCTGCGCACGCATCTCGATCAGCGGCCCTGAAGCGCACAATACTTGGCCAGCAATACGGCGTGAAAATAAAACGCCGTTGTTCTTGTCAGATTCCCGGTAATTCGGTCATATTCGCCAAGTCGTATTACATTCCCTGTGCGTATAGGCGCGGCCGGATACTTTCAGCACCCTACGCGCTCGCGCGTTCGCGATCCCAGGATCGCGTTTGCGATTCCCAGGAAGGTTGAGCCATGACCGATTCCGCCGGCAAGACGCCCGTCGAACTGACCGCCAATATCGTATCGGCCTATCTCAGCAATAATCCGACGCAGGCCTCTGAAATCCCGAACCTGATCAGCCAGGTTCACGCCGCGCTGCTGCGGGTATCGACCGGCCGGATCGAGACGCCGCTCGAACCGGCAAAGCCGGCCGTGTCCGTCAAGAAATCGATGACCCCGGAGTATCTGATCTGTCTCGAGGACGGCAAGCGCTTCAAGTCGCTGAAGCGCCATCTGCGCACGCAATACAACATGACGCCGGAGCAATATCGCGACAAATGGGGCCTTCCGCCCGACTATCCGATGGTCGCGCCGAATTATGCCGTGGCCCGTTCGCAGCTCGCCAAGAAGATGGGCCTCGGCCAGCAGGCGCGGAAGCGGAAATAGCAAAGCGTTTTCGAGCGAAGTGGATACCGGTTCGCGTTAAGAAAACGCGTCAGGAAGCGGTGGCAAGCGCCTCGCGCGCATCGGAGCGGATGCGCTCGACCATCGAGCGCAGGCCGTTGGAGCGCTGCGGCGTCAGATGCTCGCGAAATCCGAGTTCGTCGAACAGGGCAATCGCATCCGTCGACAGGATCTGCTGCGGCGTGTGCCCGGAATAGAGCGTCAGCAGGATCGCGATCAGGCCGCGCACGATGTGGGCGTCGCTGTCGCCGAGGTAGTTCAGGCGCGGTTCGCTGTTGCCGCTGCGGTCGAGCTGCTTCGAGAGCCAGACCTGGCTGGCGCAGCCGTTGACCTTGTTGGCCGCGGAATGCTCGGCTTCCGGCATCGGCGCAAGCGTGCGGCCGAGTTCGATGACGTACCGATAACGGTCGTCCCACTCGTCCAGCAGCTCAAAATTTTCCCTGATCTCGTCGATCGTCATCGTGGCCCGCGTCCCGTGTTCCAGCGTGTATATAGGATGCGGGCGGAGGGAAAGCGACGAAAATGGAACCGGTTCCGGGCCTATTTTCCAGCCATTATTCCGTCAATGCACAGACGTGCCGCGCCACTCGGTTGCGAGATCCTCTTGCGTGAGCGTATCGCGCGGCGCGGTGGCCGCCAATGTGGCTTCGTCGCCGCCCGGGCCGTCGATCGAGCCGGTGTGGTCGGGGGCTTTCTTGTCGGGCTTATCGGGCTTGTCGGTGATGATCTGATACAGCTTGCGCGCGCCGTCCTGCGCGCGCTGGCCGATCACGGTCGCGGCCTGGCCGCCGACTTCACAGGCCGCCGGCTGGCGCTTGCAGAACTGCCCCATGTCGGAGACGGCCGCGGTCGCGGCCGATACGGCTTCGGAGGCGCCGATCTGCGGCAGCTTGTCCGATTCAGGCGTCTTTTCTCTGGGCAGCAGCACGAGCACCAGTCCGAGCCAGAACACCATGCGAAGCAGAAAGAACATCTCGCGACCCCGGTCGTTTCTTTTGGTCCTGTTGCGGTTATGTCCGCAGGTTTACTCCTGACTATCAGCCGTCGATAAATCGCAAGTGTTTGCATTGAAGTAAATTCGCCGAAAATTCGCTGAAAATTCCAATGATTTGATTCGACGTAAATTTTCGATTGATATTCGCGAACACAAAAAAGTGGGCGTGCCGGGGCCGTCCACCATTTCGAAACCATAGATTGATTGCGCCGGAAACCTGTCGTTCACCATCCGCGTCGAATGAGCGTTCCGTAACGGGTTAAAGCTCCGCGAATGCACGGTGTTTGCCGCCCGGCCGCCGTGCCTTAGCGTTCGCTTAAGTTCGCTCTGACACGGTGGGCCAAAGATAAAGGGGGCGTTCCGGCGCGTCTGCAAAGCCAACCTGTCAGACGAACAAGCCGAAGCGCAAAAGCCGTGAGTGTTTTGAGTATCATCCGCGATTGTCTCGATGCGCTGCTGCATCCGTCCGCACGATATGATGCGCTGACGCGCGCGCGGCATCGCGCCTTTATGGCGCCGCGGCTGCTCGGCAGCCTCGCCGCCTTTGCGGCATTCCCGGTCTACCTGGCGATGCGCGGTGCGCCCACGGCCATCGAGGTTGCGGCTTTTGCCTGGCTGATCGCACCCATCCTGCTGTCATGGTTCCTGTCGCGCACCGGTCGTTACGACGGCGCGCATATTCTGTCGTCGCTGGCGCTGGCCGGTCTCGTCATGATGGTCGCCGCGACGACCGGAGGCATTGAGTCCTTTGCCGCGGTCGGGCTGGTCGTGGTTCCGCTTGAGGCCGCGCTCTCGGCCTCGCGCCGCGTCGTCGCGTTTGCCTCGGCGCTGGCGTTGTCCTGCGCCGCGCTATTGATTGTCCTCGGGCATTTCGACCTGTTGCCGGTGGTGGAGCCGAACGCGGCGTTGCGTAGCGTCCTGATGGCGGTTGGAATAGCAGCGGCGACGCTCTATGCCGTCGGTCTCGCCTTTGGCTCGGAATCGCTGGCGCGTACCAGCGTCGCGCTGCTCAGTGTCGAGGAAGACCGCTACCGCCTGCTGGCGCTTAACATGAGCGACGTGATTTCACGCCACAGCCACAACGGCGCGGTGCAGTTCATTTCGCCCGCCGCGGAAACCATGCTGGGCGCTTCAGTCACGCGGCTTGCAGGTCACGGCCTGTTCGACCGCGTCCATGTGGCCGATCGTCCGGCCTATCTGACCGCATTGTCGGACGCCGCGCGTGGCGGCGAGGCGCGCAGCGTCGAGTTCCGGCTGCGGCGCGATGTCGCCCGCGGCCAGAGCAACTCCGATTTCATCTGGGTCGAGATGCGCTGCCGGCCGCTCGAGCATGCCTCGCCCGAGGCCGAAGTCGTCGCCGTGATGCGCGACGTCACCGACCGCAAGATGCAGGAGCAGGCGCTGGAGTTGGCGCGTACCGCCGCCGAACGGGCGGATGCGTCCAAAACGCGTTTCCTCGCCACCATGAGCCATGAACTGCGCACGCCGCTCAACGCCATCATCGGGTTCTCCGAGATGATCGTTCAGGAAGATGTGCTGATGATCGACGCGGCGCGCCGCAAGGAATATGCGCAGCTGATCAACGATTCCGGGCAGCATCTGTTATCGGTCGTCAACGGCATTCTCGACATGTCGAAGATGGAGTCCGGCAATTTCGAGATTTCGCCCGAGCCATTCGCGCCGCGCGCCGCGTTGCTGCATTGCTGCAACCTGCTGGCCCTGAAAGCGCGCGAAAACGGCGTCGATCTCGTCACCCGTGCGCCGGAAGATCTGCCCATGATGACGGGCGATCCACGCGCCTTCAAACAGATCGTGCTGAATCTGGTCGCCAACGCCGTCAAATTCACCGAGCGCGGCGGCAATGTCACGGTCTCGGCTGCGGTCGAGGGCTCGCGCCTGATGCTTCGCGTTACCGACACCGGGGTCGGCATCGCACCCGACGATCTCAAGCGGATCGGCGATCCGTTCTTCCAGGCCGGCAAGACCTATCAGCGCAAGCACGAAGGCACCGGCCTCGGGCTGTCGATCGTGAAGGGCCTGGTCGGATTGCACCATGGCGAGGTGAATGTGCAGAGCAAGGTCGATGAGGGAACCACGGTAACCGTGGTCTTGCCGCTTGCCTTCGCGCCGTCGGCGGTGGAATTGAATTCGCCTTCGAGCCCGGTACCTTCGAGCAATGTCGCGACGCTGAAGCCGGCGCTGCGATCAGGATTACAAGACCAAGCCCATCAGGTGAAGAAAAGTGCCTAAGCGAACGATCGAGGACGACGAGATGCCGCGCCGCCGCCGTGGCGCGAAAGCGGTTGCAGTCGACGCGGAAGAAGAGCGTGGATTTGTGATGCGCATGCTCTTGCACAGTCCGAAGGACATGCTGGCCGGCGCGCTGGCCGTTGCCGCCATCGGCGCCATCCTCACCAACGCCTTGTTTCTGCAGGCCGGTCGTCATCCGTCGCCGATGTTCGGTTCGGTCGTGACGTTGCCGGTGCCCGCGGTTGCGAATCCGCTGCCCCGTCCGCGCCCGGTTGAACTCGCGGTGCGTTCCGCCGAGCCTCCGGAACCGAAACCCGTCGAGGCCAAACCCGCCGAGAGCAGGAACGTGGATCCCAAATCCGCTGACCCCAAAAACACTGACCCCATGACCAATCTGGTGGTCAGATCGACCGGTTCGGCTCCCGCTGCAGCTTCCAGCATTGCCCTTCCGGCGGCCAAGCCGGCCGGGTCCGCTCCGGCCACGACAGCCCATGTCGTGAGGCCGCCGGCGCCGATTCCGGCCTCCGCGCAATCCGCGGGCGCCCGCCGCGTGGCGTCAGTGCAGCGCGCGCTGACCGAATACGGCTACGGCCAGTTGAAGCCGACCGGCGCCGTCGGTGCCGACACGCAGGCGGCAATCACGAAATTCGAGCGCGACCGCAAGCTGCCGGTGACCGGACAGATGTCCGACCGACTGGTGAAAGAGCTCACCGCAATGACCGGCCGTCCGATCGAGTAAGCTGGGCCTTACGACCCATCCAGCAGGATCTCGGTGACCTCGTCGGAGAATCGTTTTCTCCGCCCGTCGATCAAAATCCATTCCGAGCCGTCATGATCCGGCTTCGCGCGCGGCATGCCATGGTCGAGCAGGGCGCGCGCGCAGCCCGACCAGTCACCGCCTTCGACCGGCTCGTTGCAAGAGGCCCAGGAAAGCGAACCACAGGCATTGTCGCCGAAGCCATGTTGCTCGGTCCAGTCTGCCCCATGTTCGAGCAGGAACCGGGTCAATTCGGCGTCGCCACGAAACACCGCCAGATTGAGTGCTGACGCATTCCAGTCGCCGCCGCGCACCGCGATCGGCCAGCCGAGCCTGACCATCAGCCTTACCCCCACATCGTTGCCCTCGGCGGCGAGATCGGGCAGCAGCCGCAACTGCGAGGCCGGAAGCGTTTCGGGGAGGTCGGGTCGCCCGGCGCGGATGCGCCGGGCCTCGGCCTCATCGCCGCAGGCGCAGGCCGCAATGAACGCTTCCTCATCCGGAATGGGCCCGTGTGCAGCGCTCGCGCGCAGGAGATCGGCGACCTCGCGAAGGCCAAACTGCAAGGCGAGCCGGTAGGCGCTGACGCCGTCAGGCGTCGCTGCCAGCGGGTTTGCGCCGGCGTCCAGCAACGTCTCGATACACCGGCGGGATCGCCGCCGGCGGATCGCCCACAGCAGTGGCGAACCCCAGTGGGTCAAGGGTGAATTGCGCGCGGGCTCATTTGGATCGCCGCCGTGCTGAAGCAGCAGTTCAAGTGCGGCGACATTGTCGAAGTCGAGTGCACGGTAGATCGCGTTGCTGCCCGCGACATGCGCGCCACGCTCGAGCAGCAGGCGGGTACATGCAAACCTCTCCAGCGAGTGATAGAGGGACTCGCCGTCGTCAGGATCAGCGCCGGCGTCGAGCAACAGTTTCGTGAGTTCGGGGTCATGGTTCGTCCCGGCGGCGCCATACAGCGCCGACAAGGGATTGCCGTCGTCGGGTTCGCTGATCGATGCCGGTGGCCAACGGTTGCCGATACGCTGGTTGGGATCGGCGCCTGCCGCCAGCAGCAAACGGGCACAGCGATGCAGACGCGCGCGGAATTCCGGGACGGACAACAGGCTGGAATGCGTGACGGCGACAAGTGGAGGCAAGCGTAGCGGTCCACCCGGACGGTTGACCCAAGCCGGGTCTTGCTGCGTGGCCTGTCGCAACGTATCTTCCGCGCCGATCGCACATGCCAGATAGGGGTTGCCCGAGACGAGATCGGGGTTTTCGGCCAGCATCCTGATGGCAACGCGCGGATTGGCGCGATTTGCCGTGCCATTGATGTCGCCGGCATAAACCAGTTGGAGCCAACGCAGGACACGTTCCTCGCGCTCGCTGCCGATGGCCGATTGCGCTTCCAGATAACGTCTCAGGTCCTGCCAGGAAGCGAAGCCGTAGTCGCGCGCCACGCACGATTGAGCGTCATGGAGCCGGAGATTCAAGGAAGCGATCTGATCGTCGTTCTGCCCCGCGGCTGCCGGAAGGGCACGGCGAAAGCGGGCAAAAGCGTCGCCATCACGCTGCCGGTAGAGACGGATCAGATCCTTGGCTTGCTTCTTGAGATGGTCGAGATTTAGTCGATCGGGCGATCGTTCCATTGGAAACCTCCGTGCAAGGATCGCCGATGGTCCGCAATACCGGCTGCTGCACAAAGGCTCTAGGTGCTGCTTGGAAGCTGCAAGTGGGTTCGACCCTTCCCGCGGACCCGGGTGCGGCTTGCACCGCAGGTTTGAGAATATGGTTGGTCCGCGCGACGGTCAACCCGCCGTATGTCGGCCGCAAGGATTCTTGCGGCCGGTAAACTTTGCCAGGCTTACAGCCGCCACGCTGGATACTAAGGCCTTGCCTCGAGGATCATGTTGAACGGCGTCTCGGTGGCACGACGCACGCTCTTGAAGCCACCCTTCAGAATGACTTCGCGGAGCCGTGCTTCGCCGGCCTGCGCGCCGAGGGCGGTGCCGACTTCCTGCGAGAGCGAGGTCGGCACGCAGATCATGGTCGATGCGGCATAGTACAAGCGTCCGACCGGGTTGAGGTTCTGCTCGAGACGATCGCCGGCTATCGGCTCGCAGATCATCCATGTCCCATCGTCCTTCAGGGATTGGCGGATGTGGGCGGCGGCTCCCGCCGGGTCGCCCATGTCGTGCAAGCAGTCGAAACAGGTCACGAGATCGTAGTCCTTGCCGGGATAGTCCTTGGCGAGGCCGACCTCGAAGCGCGTGTTGGCGGAAACGCCGTGGGTTTCGGCATGCGCCTTTGCATCCGCGATCGAACGGGGATGGAAGTCGTAGCCGACGAACCGGGACTTGGGAAAAGCCTTGGCCATCAGGACCGTCGACCAGCCGTGGCCGCAGCCGACGTCCGCGACCTCAGCGCCGGCCTCCAACTTCTTCATCACGTCACCTCCGAGAGCAGGAAGCCACGTCGATACGATGTTGTTGTGATAGCCGGGCCGGAAGAAGCGGGCCACCGCGCAGAACATGCAGCCGGCCTGATCGCCCCAGGCGACACCGCCACCGGACTTGAACGCGGCCTGAACTTTCGGCTGGTTCTCGAACATCGCCGCCATCAGATCGAAGCCGCCCATCAGATAGACCGGGCTGTCGGGAATAGCGAACACCATCGCCTGCTCGGGCGGCAGCGCGAATTTCGCCGAGGCAGGGTCGTAGGACAGATAGTTGGAACTTGCCTGATTGGACAGCCACTCGCGAAGGTATCGCGGATCGACCTTCGCGGTGCTGGCGAGTTCGGCTGAGGTCATCGGCCCATTGGTGTGTAGCGCCTTGTATAATCCTAGCGCATCGCCCATCCGTACCATGGCGACGCTGGACGCGCCCCCGAGGTCGCCCAGCATCTGGCCGACGAATGCGTTGAGTTTGCCTTCATCAATCCGGGTCGCTTGATTAACGCTCGACATAGCTACCTCCACTGACAATTGATTTCGGTTAGAACAGATCCGCCAGCATGCGGGCGGCACGGACCGCACCGTCAGCTTCGACGGATTTGAATTTGGCCGGCGCGCGCAATGCAGCAACCATCGCTTCAGCGATCATGTCCGGCGTCGACGTCGCGAATGCCATGCGCGTGCCGGCGCCATAGCGATCGAGACGATGCGCGACGTGGAAATTCTGCTCGAAGTGGTTCTGGAGCGGAAAGTAGAGGAACGGCGTTCCGGCCGCGGTCAACTCCATGCAGGTGGTAAGGCCGCCCTGCACAAGGGCGAGATCGCACGCGGCGAGATGACGGTCGAGGTCGGGTACGAAGGCGCGCATCTCGACACCCTCTGGCGGCCGAGCGAGGCCGGATCGATCCGCGGGCCCGCCACCACGATCATGCGCAACTCGGGCAGCCTGGCCCGCGCTATCGGATAGCTCTGCAGGATGCGTTTGATCAGGTGGGTGCCGACGGCGGATCCGCCGACCGTGACGATGCAGACGGGCTCGTCCGGCCGGTAGCCGAGGCGCTCGCGCAGCTCCGCGCGGCTGCCGAAAATATGCGGGTGTTCGCCGATGATGTAGCCGGCGAAATCGAAATGCCGCGGCACCCAGTCGCGCATCGCCGGCAGGTCCTTGCCGAACGACAACGGGACGATGTCTTCGGGGCTTCCGACGAAAATGGCGCGGTCGCGCACGCCGGGATGCCGCTCGATGTGTTCGATCATTTCGGCGTTGTAGTCGGTGGTCAGGAACGCCTCATGCTCGCCGCCCGACGGCATCGGCACATAGCCGACGAAGTCGGTGAACCAGGCGAGCCCGGCTTTCTTCAGCTCCGGGTGCTCGTGCCAGTAATGATCGATGTCCCAGGCCTCGTCGGCGATGACGAGATCGTAGCCTCCCTCGTCGACGGCATCCTGGAAAGTCATGAAGTTCGCGATCAGCACCTCGTCCATGTTGCGGAGGGCCTGGAAACAATGCAGGTCGTGCTCGCCCGACTCCATCTCAATATGCCTGGACTCGCTGGCCAGCCGCGCACTCAGCGGATGGACCCGAGCCGTTGGCCTCCAGCAGGCGCGTCACGGGATCCTGCGCCAGCCAATCGACCTCCAGTTCCGGATGCAGCTTGCGTAGCTCGCGCGCGATGGCGATATCGCGCCGTCCATGCCCGAGGCCGATCGGCGAGGAGAGATAGAGTGCGCGTTTGGCCTTCCTTGTCGTGTGGTTCGCTCGCGTTGCGGGGGCGGCGATGGCGAGCCTGCGAGCGAGGAAATCGACAATCAGGGTGTTGGTCTTTGCGGGAATGCGGCCGAGCGGGTTGTGACCGCCGCCCGGAATGGTCACCAACTCCGCATTCATCACCTCGGCCAGCGATCTCGCGCGTGCATGGCGCTGGATCTGGTCGTTGTCGCCGTGAATGAGCAGCACGGGACAGCGGATCTTGCGATACATCGCTTCGCTGACATCGAAGCGCGGCGGGATCATCCGCGCGTCGACGGTGTTGATCAACACGGGACCGCTGGTCTCGCCCGCCCAGCCGATGCCGTCCTCGATCTGCTTGGTCGAGTGCGGCTCGGTATGGATGTTGCGAATGAAGTGTTCGGCGAAGTCGGGGTAATCCGCCAGCCAGTGCGCGCGGTTGAATTTATTCCAGCCGTCGAACCGCTCCTGTTTGGCATCGAAATGCTTGTTCGCCAAATGGGGATAGTTGGCGGGTCCGATGCTCGCTACCGTCCCGACCAGGATCGCGGCCTTCACACGATCAGGGTGATGCGCAGCCAGCACGCTGGCGAGCATGCCGCCAAACGACAGGCCAACGAGAATTGCCTTGCCCGCGCCGGTGGCGTCCATGACGGCAAGCAGATCGGCCACGTAATTGTCCAGCGAATAGCTCGTCACGTCCTCAGGGCGGTCCGACTTGCCGTTGCCGCGGCCGTCATAGGTGATGCAGCGGAAGCGTTCGCTGAAATACGGCAATTGCGCCTTGTAGATCCGCGAATGGACGATGCACCAGGGCGGCACGAACAGCATGGTTTCCGGGCCATTGCCGTAGATCTCGTAGTAGATCCTGACGCCGTCGCGATCGATAAAACCACTTTCGTCGGGCAATTTCGCACGCATCGCGTCACCTCATCGATTGGCTGCACCTTCGACGCTGCGAACGAGATCACCGACCCGTCGCAAGGACTGGCGTATCGGCGAGCCTTTCTTCTCGAAACCAAGCAGATAGAGGCTTTCTGCGCCGATGAACGCGTTGGCAGCAAAAGCTCCGACCTCCTCGGGCGTCAGCGGGCCGAGGCCGCCGAATTCGCGTTCAGCCTTGCGTGCCGCGCCGACGATGAGATCGACCCATCCCATGATCGCGGTGCGAACGACCTGCGCGACCGCCGGGTCGGACCAGCTCGCAGCAATCAGTTCCTGCAGCACGCGCACATAGCCGGAGGCGATGTCGTCATCGAGATAATCGCAGGCCCGGTCCCATTGCTCCGACAGTTTGAGACGAGTGTCGCCGAACATGGCGTTCTGGCGATCCAAAAGCTGCGCGTTCAAGTACTCGAACAGCGCCAGCACCATCCCTTGCTTGGATCCGAAATGATAATGGATCTGGCTCAACGGAACGCCGGCAGCCGCCGCGACGTCGCGGGTCGACAAGCCCGCGTAGCCGTTCTGGCGCAACACTTTCTTGGCGGCTTCGAGCAGCGTGGTGCTGGTCTCTGCCTTTTTCTCGATTTTTTTGGCCGCTGCGCGCGCCACGATGAAATCTCCCTGGTGCGATCGCGGGTCATCATAATTCGGTCGACCGACCGAGTCAAGATTCTTGCGTGGCTGCTCACGATCTTGTGCGCGCTCACGTGCGGCATGGGCCGGAGTTACCGTGGATCCATGACTGGGCGGGAACCGCGACTTGGAAACCGTTCCGGTTTTGACAAACGCTTGTCACGATCCCGTTGCGGATAACTCTGCCGACTGCGTGCGCAAGGGAACGCGCCTGGCCATGGCCTCTGGCGCCAGCCTGGACGCTGGCCTATCGTCGAACCCATGCGATTGAAATCGAGTATTTGGGTGGCGGCCTATCTGCGCCGTTGCCAAACCGAAGGCGTCTTCGGCGCCGTGCGCCGGCGCGGCGCGGAGGAAGCCGGTGCTGTGTTCGTCAAGGTGGCCCACCTCGACGGCAACGCCATGCTGTACGGGCCGGCGCCGCAGACCGTCTATGACGAGAGCCGGCCGACCGAGCGCCTGTTCGTGCCGGCGTCGCCGCAGCCGGTGCCTGAGCAATCGGTGGAAGAACGCCTTGTTAAGGAAATTAAGTTCGATCCCGACACCTGGATCGTCGAGACCGAAGACCGTGCAGGGCGGCATTTTCTCGATCTGGCGAAGGCCTGAGGCCGGCCCATTCTACTTTGCATGGGGTTGTTTTCGAGATTTTGTGTCCGGGCCCACCGGATCGTTATGCCGCCGTCTACCGCCCCGATCCGTCGGTGCCGGTGCGCACGATTGGTGCGCTTCCGGGCTGTACGGCAGGCCGTGTCTGGGATGCGGCGGAGCGGGCGCGGTTGCGCTCGTCGTCGTAGAGCGCGGCGCGGTATTTGGCGCGCGTGACCGCCATGGTCGAGCCGCGCCACGCCGCCAGCATGACCAGCGCGGAGCGTTCGGTCAGCCGGTCGTAGAGCCGCGACAGCCGGTAGACATGGTGCACGGAGACGCCGGATTCGGGATTGAGGAACATCAATATCCGCTGGAACGCCGCGCTCGGCATGTCGAGCGCACGGGCCGCGCAGGCCAGGGGCTCGCCACCGGGGTCATTCACCACCTGGGTGGCGATCCGCGCCGGCAGGATCAGCGCCTCGCCGATCTCCAGCGCGAAACTGTCGGCGTCCTCGGCAAACGCGGCCATCTCCAGCGTCTCGATCGCACGCTTGGCGCGCGCCGCCGGAATTCGCGCCGAGGCCTTCAGCGGCGTCTCGTTGAGATTGTGCAGGATCTGCGCGCGTTCGCTGGCATTGGCCGCAAAGAACATGTCGCTGATTTCGGCGGCATCGTTGGGCCGCATCGCCAGGCTGGAAGCCATTCGCAGTTCCGCTTCGGTCGGAACCCGGGGGGGCGCTTCGGGCGGGGCTTTGGCAATCGAAGGCGCGAGCGGCACCGTCTGGCCGGGATGGGCGCGCCGCAATCCGAGCTTGTTCATGATCTCGAGGGGGGTCGCCGGATAGATGGCAAGCCGGGCCCGCACGGCCGCGCGGGTGGCGTCGTCGACCTGGTCGATCAGCCGTGAAGTTAACTCGACGAACTGCCGCTCCTCGTCGGCGGAATGCGCGCTGGCCTGGACATAAAGGTCGGTCAGCACGCGCAGCAAGGTAGGGCGGATATCGACGCCCTCGCGGCGCGAGAGCGACATCAGCCCGTCGAAGCCCGGAAATAATGGTGCTGCGGTCATGTGAGGTATACGCGACTTGGAAATCCCTTGGCTGAGCCTACGCGGGGCGCTTTAAGAGTTGGTTAAGGAAAACAACCCCTGAAAGAATGCCGGGATTTTGCGGGTGTTGCATAAACCACAGCGGCCGATCCGGTGGCTGGCCTCCAAGCGGCGATTAAGATGCCGTTAACCACGTTCTGTTCTGAATGATCGCATGTCGCCGGCCAAATCATGTCTGTGCGGCAATGAGAGAGAACGGAACATGGGCACCATCATTGAATTTCCGGCGGATGCAGCTTCGCGGCGGCCCGCCCTGGATGGCGCTTCACGCGAGGGCATGGGGACCGTACTGATCCTTCCGGTTGTCCGGATCGAACGTCCAACCGACGAGAGCGGCGGACGCGGACCGGAAGAAGGTACAGCTCCCGGCCGCCGTCGCCGTCGGCGCCCCTGACAAGGGACATTTGAAATGCCGGAGCTGCGCCATCCGATCCGGACCGCCGGGTTTCGGTCACTCCCGGCTCTCATACTCATCCTGATTGGCTCGGCCCTCGGCGGCTGCAGCGGCGGCGATTTCGGCCGCACCCGCGCCGATTTCCGCAACGACGATATGCATCGCTGGCTGGGCGCGGAAGCGACCGGCAGCGTCGGGCTCAAGCCGTCGCATTTCCAGCTCACCGAAAACGAACGCCAGCTTCGCGATCTCGCCTATCCCCTGATCGAGCCGCCGCTTTCGCGGCCAGCCTGGAAGAGCGTGTTCGGCGATTACCAGCCGCTGCCCTCGCCCTGGCGACAGAAGGTCGTGTTCGATCGCACCACCTATGGACGCGCCTTGATCGACGAGCCGCACCGCTCGCATACCTCGCGCTATCAGCAATTGATCGAGGACGTGCGCAACGACATCACGCGGTTCGAGCCGTTCTTTTCGTCCGCCATCCGCGTGATCGAACTCGACCGCAAGCGCAGCGCCAGCCTGAAGATGGTGTCGGAGCTGTCGCCGCGGGAACAGGCCGACGCGGTCGCCCGCATGGAAGAGAACACACTGATCGTGCAATGGGTGCAGCAGTGCCTGGAGCGGAGGATTTCCTCCTATCGCTGGGCGCTGGAGCGGCTGGTGATCCAGGCGCCTGACACCATCGCCGCCGACGCCGACCGTCTGATCGGCGAACTCGCCGCCCAAACCGCCAACCCGCCGGTCGCCGCCAACCCCGTGATCGGGCGTGCGGTCACGGTGAAGGGCTGATCCATCAGCGCGCCTTGCCGGCCGATTTGACGCGGCCGGCTTTCGGGCGCCCGCTCTGCAATCGCGCGATAAAATTCTGCAGCACCTCTGACGGCGGCCGCGCTGCGCTATAGGCGAGGCCAACCTGGCGCTTCACGTCGACATCGATCTCGCGCACGGCGACATCGGGATTGGCGCGCGCCACGCCCTCCGGAACGATGGCGATGCCGACGCCGGCCGCGACCAGCGCCATCGTCCAGTCCTCGGATTCCGCGATCGCCGCGGGCTGGCGCGACGGGGAGGCGGCTCGGCCAAAGAACTCACTCTGCTCGCAATGGCAGCGATCGATCATCGCGACGCCGGCAAGGTCCGACGTGCGAAGCCGCTCCTTCAGCGTGAGCGGGTGCGAAGGCGGCAGCGCGGCGACGTAGCGTTCGACCCACAGCGGAATGAAGTGCTCGTCGGCATCGATGATGTTTTTCGAAATGATCCGCGCGTCCGCGGCGTCCTTGATGCCGACGAGGCGAAGCGCGACGTCGGCGGTTCCGGTCAGCGGCTTCAGCAGCGCGATCGTTCGCGGCATGTCGAGCGTGCGCATCAGGCCGAGCGTCAACTGCCGCCGCGTCGACGGCTTTCGGAACAGGTTCTTCGCGGCGTCCGCGTCGTCGATGATGCGGCGGGCGACGGCGTGGAATTGTTCGGCCGACGCGGTCGGTGCGACGCCCTTCTTGTGCCGGATGAACAGCGTGGTGCCGAGCTCGGCTTCGAGGTTGGTGATCGCGGCGGAGATCGAGGGCTGCGAGATGAAGCAACGCTTCGCCGCCGCCGTCAGGTTACGTTCGCTGAACACGGCCGTGAAATAGCGCAGCTCGCGGATATCCATAGTTATATCCTATTGATATTATCAGATATCAATATTTTACCTATGAATGGAGAAATGGCAACCAAGGCGCCTGACTTCAGCGAAGGAGCTTGCGATGCGCGTCCACCACATCAACACCGGCACCATGTGCCCGATCGGCCAGCGGTTCGTGAATGGCACCGGCAGCATGTTCCGGCGGGCGCGAATGGTCTGTCACTGCCTGTTGGTCGAGACCCATGACGGGCTTGCGCTGGTCGATACCGGCATCGGGCTCGATGACATTGCCAACCCGCCGCGGCTGGGGCGCAAGTGGGTGCGGCAGACGACGCCGAGGCTCGATCCCGCCGAAACGGCCGTGCGGCAGGTCAAGGCGCTCGGCTATTCGCCTGATGATGTACGGCACCTGCTGCTGACGCATCTCGATCGCGATCACGCTGGAGGCGTCCCGGATTTCCCGAATGCCAAGGTGCATGTCCATCGCCGCGAACTCGACATGGCGGTGCTCCATCGCATGCCGGCACCGAAGGGCCGCTACGTCAGGGACCAATGGAAGCATGGCCCGGAATGGGTGCTGTATGGCGAGGGCGGCGAGGACTGGTTCGGCTTTAGGGGCGTGCGTGCGCTCGGCGATCGCGAACCCGACATCCTGATGATCCCGTTGCCCGGCCATACGCTCGGCCATTGCGGCATCGCCGTGCGCACCAAAGACAAATGGCTGCTGCACGCCGGCGACGCCTATTTCTTCCACGGCCAGATCCAGGCAAAGCCGAAAATGCCGCTGGTGCTCGGCCTGTTTCAGCGCCGCGCCGACATGGACCGCGCGTTACGCATCGAAAATCAGGAGCGCCTGCGGACGCTGAAGGCTGCGCACAGTGATGCCGTGACGATCTTCAACAGCCATGATCCCGTCGATTACGAGCACTGCCGCTGCGGGCAGCACTAACCGCTCGCGTGGTGCGCGGCGGCTATCGCTTGCCCTTCGGCGCGGGGGCGGGCGCGGGTGGCGGCGGTTCCGGCTGCTTGGGCGGCGGGATTTCGGTCTGCAGCGTGCAGCGCGAGGCCGCCAGCGAAGCCTGGGCCTGCGGCATCAGGCCGGGCTCCGGCGCCAACGCCTTCAGCACGATCAACCCGGTGATGGTCGGGGAGTCGATGATCAGCCGGTCGGCGGCGGTGACTTCCTCATCCTCCGGCAACTGGCCGTGTTGCTCCTCGGTCATCAGGTCGAGTTCGATGACTTTGCGCCCGGCAGAGCGGTCGTTGATGGCGTAGTAAGCAACCTCGTTGCGGGTGTAGAACGACACCGACGTATAGGCCTGGCTGACCGGCACCGTGAGCTTGAGCGGGCCAGTCGACAAATCGTAGCGGCAGATCGCGACCGCGAACGCGGGATCCATGAACGGCATCGGCGCGTTGTTGGGGTTGGCGAGCGCGAGCGGCGTCACGGCGTTGGTCCTGGTCATCGGCGTCAGCCGCGAATAGGCGTCCTGGGTTGCGATGCGTGGCAGCGCCAGCACGCTGACGAGATGCACCACGCCGCCGAGCAGCACGCCTGCGATGATCGTGAACAAGAGCCGGATCATGGGCAGCCCACCGTCGTGATGGAGGGCATCGGCGCGTCGCGCTGCGTCCGCGTCGCGACCCCGACCGGTGTATCGTACAACCGCAACATCAGCGCATAACGCTCGATCCCGCCGGTCGGCAGCCAGTTGCCGGCGCGCGAGCGCGATGCGATGCGGATCTCGAACGCCCCGTCGGAGCCGCGGATGATTTCCTGGCTGGTGAAGCCGTAGCGCTGCAGCGAATTGGCGACCAGATGTCCCTTGCGGTCGAACAGCGTCAGCGTCCAGAACCGCGCCGCCGGCGTCACGCCGCTGACCACCACGTCGCAGCGTCCGTCGAGCGGCTTCTTCTTGTCGTCTGACGTGGCCGAGAAGGCGATGCCGTCGCCGGTGCCGATCGGCAATTCACCGCTGCGTGCAATCGAGGCGCGTGAATAGGGATCGACTTCGGCGGTGCCGCTCTTGGGCCGCGCCGTCCACGAACCGATCGTGAGCGTGCCAAGATCAGTGCCGCGCGTCGCCGTCATATAGGTCGAGCCCAGACCGACGACGGTGGCGAGCGCCAACGCGAGCAACGTGATGAAGATCAGCCGCACAGGCCAGTGCTCCGCAAAATCACTGCACTAGTTCTTCCGCTGCGCCGGCGGAGCCGGGTCGCCGGCGGCTGCGACGTAATTGTCGGGGAAGGCCAGCGCGCTCGACGATGTCGACTTGCCCGGCTTGGCCGGTTCGCTGGCCGACGTCTTGCCCGCGGTCTTGCCGGCTTCGTCGAGCAGCTTCTCGACGCGCACCAGAATGTCGGCGCCGCGCTTGGTGAGCACCGGCGGCGGTCCCGGCTTGGTGTCGAGGATCTTCGGCGCGCCATTGGCGGCGACGTTGGCGGGCTGGGCCGCCTGCGGCAGTTTCGTGCCCATGCCGATGCCCGGCACTTCCTTGATCTCGACGCCCTGGTGAGCGACCACCATGACCTCACGCCAGGTCTGCGCCGGCAGCGAACCGCCGGTCATGCGGTTGGTCGGGGAATAGTCGTCATTGCCGTACCAGACCGCGCAGGTGAAGTTTCCGGTGAAGCCGACAAACCAGGCGTCGCGATAGGCGTTGGTGGTGCCGGTCTTGCCGGCGGTCGGAATGCCATCGATGATCGCGCGCCGTGCCGTGCCTTCGCTCACGACGTGGCTCATCATTTCCGACATCTCGGCGGCGACGTTGACGGGAATGGCTTGCAGCTGTTTCTTGCCGTCGCGATCGAAGCGCCAGACCAGATCGCCGGCGCCGGTGCGGACTTCCAGCACCGCATGCGGGATCGGCGCTTTGCCCTTGTTCGGGAAGGTCGCATAGGCCACCGCGTGTTCGAGCACGGTGACCTCGTCGGAGCCGATCGGCATCGACGGCGTATCGGGCAGCGGCGCCTTGATGCCAAACCTGCGCGCCACTTCGGTGATCTTGACGCGGCCGGCCTTGGCCGGATTGGGCGACTTGCCGCCCAGCGCAATCGAGAGCTTCACCGGAATGACGTTGATCGAACGCGTGATTGCCTGCGTCAGCGTCATCGGTCCCGAATAGGAGTGGCTGTAGTTCTGCGGACACCAGTTGCCGATGCAGACCGGGCCGTCGACCACGATCGAGGACGGCTTGTAGCCGTTCATCAGCGCGGTGGCGTAGACATAGGGCTTGAACGACGAACCGGGTTGGCGCATCGCGTCGGTCGCGCGGTTGAACTGGCTGGCGCCATAGTCGCGTCCGCCGACCATGGCGCGTACGCCGCCATCGAGGTCGGCGACTGCAAGGGCCGCCTGGGTCGCATGATAGTCGCGGCCGAACTGGCGGAGCTGGTTCTCGACGGTTGCTTCCGCGGCGCGCTGAACGGTCATGTCGATCGCGGTGCGGACCACGAAGACGCGCTCGGTGTAGGATTTCGGGAACGTGTCGACCAGCTTGCGCATCTCCTCGAACGCCCAGTCGAGATAGTAGTTCGGCGAATTCTCGTCGCGGCGGTCGACGGCGACGGCCGGATTACGCCGCGCACCGAACACCTGACCTTCGGTCATGAAGCCGGCATCGACGAGGTTGTCCAGCACCACGTTGGCGCGGGCGCGCGCGGCGGGCAGGTTGATGTGCGGGGCGTATTTGGTCGGCGCCTTGAACAGGCCGGCCAGCATCGCGGATTCGGCCAGCGTGACGTCGCGCGCCGACTTGTTGAAATAGAAATGCGCAGCACCGTCAACGCCGAAGGTGCCGCCGCCCATATAGGCGCGGTCGAGATAGAGTTTCAGGATCTCGTTTTTGGTGAGCCGCGTCTCCAGCCATATCGCAAGGAAGGCTTCCTTCACCTTGCGTTCGATGGTGCGCTCGTTGTTCAGGAACAGGTTCTTCGCCAGCTGCTGGGAGATCGACGAACCGCCCTGGCGCACGCCGCCGGCCTGCGCGTTGGTGACGAGGGCGCGCGCGGTGCCGGCGATGTCGATGCCGAAATGGTCGTAGAAGCGGCGGTCTTCGGTGGCGAGCGTCGCCTTGATCAGATTGTCCGGAAAGTCCTCCAGCGGGATCGAGTCGTTGTGCTTGATGCCGCGGTTGCCGATCGGATTGCCGTAGCGGTCGAGGAACGACACCGCGAGGTCGGATTTTTTCAGCCAGTCGTCGTCGGCGGTTTCGCGAAACGCGGGCACCGCGAGCGCCAGCATCAGGATCAGGCCGCCGAGACCGATGGTGGCGGCTTCCGAAGCCGGCTCGATGAACACCCAGCGCTTCCAGCCGCCGACATAGAAGCGGTCCATGAAGGTCGAAAAGCGCTCATAGAGTTCGCGCGCGCCCTTGCCGGATGAGAACAGCGTCGAGTCGATGCGCGCGTCGAGGTCCAGCATGACGTGCTGGATCTTTGTCTTCCATCGCGCTGGAATGAACTGGCGCACCGGGGCCCTTGGTCGGTTCGTAGGCGCTCTGCGCACGCTTGGCGCTATCGAGACGTCTTGCTTCGATGTTGCGGCAAACCCAAGGCGCTTTTACGGCTCGCCAGGCGACCTTCAAGCACGTTGGGGACTCGCGGTTGTTCTATCCGAGCGGGGGCCATAAACCAATGGTCTGGCTCACCATTTTGATGGTCAGGACTAACGCTGCCCCCGGCTTTTTATACCGGCCGGAGCGGTCTCGCTTGCAAGGCTGCCACCGCACCTCCTAGAAGGGCGCAAGACCGATCCGATCCGGAAAACCCTGAATTCATGACCGCACCGCCCAAGCGAGCTTCCGGCCAGGAGGGATTCTTCTGGAAAACCAAGACGTTGGAAGAGATGTCCAGCGCCGAATGGGAAAGCCTGTGCGACGGCTGCGCGCGCTGTTGCCTGGAAAAGCTCGAAGACGAGGATACCGGCAAGATCTATTTCACCCATGTCTCCTGCAAGCTGCTCGATTCGGGCTCCTGCGCCTGCAAGGACTACCCGAACCGCTCCGCCAAGGTTCCCGACTGCGTCCGGTTGACCCCGGAAAACGTCCGTACCCTGAACTGGCTGCCGCCGAGCTGCGGCTACAAGCTGGTCGCCGAGGGCCGTGACCTCTACTGGTGGCACCCGCTGCTATCAGGTGATCCCAATACCGTGCATGAGGCCGGCGTTTCCGTGCGCGGGCGGGTGCAGGGAACGGAAAACGAGATTGCCGACGAGGATCTCGAAGATCACATCGTGCAATGGCCGGCGCTGTTGCCGAAGCGGGCGCGGTTGAAGAAGCGGCCGGTGTGAACTCGCAGCGCGGGCCGGAGCAAATCACGAAAACAACCCCATGCTCCCGCGCCCTTTGCGAAGCTGCGCTGCATGAAACGGGCAGGTTCAAAAAGCGGCCGAAATCGTAGCGTTTTGCGCGCGCCGTCGATCACGTGATTGCGAAGCTGCGCTCGCGGGATGCTCCCATGCGCGCAGGTGCCTGCCGCCGGAGCAGTTTGCGCCCTAAAGTGCAGCCGATATAGCGATTCCATCTCGGCGGCTTTGAGCTGCGAAGAAAAATATTACTTTCAAATGAACAAGTTCGAACGGCAGCGCGGTCAACCTGCCGACCACGATACGTTAACCGACGAAATTTCGGCTGAAATCTCGCACATCACGACCGAGGTCATCGATGTCAGCGATGCGCCGCCGATTGCGCCGCGCGCGCCGCTGACCCAGGACGAGGTCCGCACCATCCTGATCAGCCTGATGCTGACGATGTTTCTGGCCGCGCTCGACCAGACCATCGTCGCGACCGCGCTGCCGACCATTGGCCGCCAGTTCGGCGACGTTTCCAATCTCTCCTGGGTGATCACGGCCTACCTCCTGGCATCGACCGCGGTGGCGCCGGTGTTCGGCACGCTGAGCGACATCTACGGCCGCCGCGTCATGATCATTGTCGCCCTCAGCCTGTTCGTCGCGGGCTCGATCCTGTGCGCATTGGCGCCGAACATGCCGATCCTGATCCTCGCGCGCGGCCTGCAGGGCCTCGGCGGCGGCGGCATCATGCCTGTCGTGCAGACCGTGATCTCCGACGTGGTGAGCCCACGCGAACGCGGCCAATACCAGGCCTATTTCAGCGGCGTGTGGGTCGCCGCCGGGATCGGCGGGCCGGTCGTCGGCGGGGTGTTCGCCGAACATCTGCACTGGTCGATGATCTTCTGGATCAACGTGCCGCTCGCGCTCGGCGCGCTGGCGCTGCTGCTGCCGAAGATGGGCAAGATCCCGGTGTTCCACCGCCGGCGCAAGGTCGACTGGCTCGGCGGCGTCTTGCTGATGGCGGCCGCGGTCGTGTTCATGCTGGTGCTGACCTGGGGCGGCAACCGTTATCTGTGGCTGTCGCCGACCATCATCGCGATGATCGGCGCGTCGGCCGCGCTGGCGTTCAGCTTCGTCTGGCACGCGCGCAAGGCCGACGAGCCGTTCCTGCCGCTGCCGCTGATGGGTGGAACGGTGGTGCCCTACGCGATGGCCGCCGGCGGATGTGCGCTCGGCGCCATCACCGGACTGACGGTAAATCTGCCGCTCTATTACGAGGTGGTCTATCACCTCAGCGCCAGCGAGGCGGGCCTCGCGCTGATTCCGCTCGCCGCGATCTCGACCTGTGGCGCCGCGATCGCCGGACGCACCATGGCGCGCGCCAAACATTACAAGCGCGTCGCGATCGTCGGCACTTCGCTGGCAGCGGTCTCGGGATGCGCGCTGGCGCTCACGACGCTGCCGCTGTGGGGATTGCTGGTGCTGCTGTCGATCTTCGCGCTCGGGCTCGGAACGACGTTCCCGGTCAGCGTGGTCTCGCTGCAGAATTCGGTGGCGCGGCCGCAGATCGGCACCGTCACCGGTGCAATGAATTTCTTCCGCGCGCTGATGTCGTCGTTCACGGTCGCAGCCTTCACCGCGATCCTGCTGATGGTGCTGGGGGCGGACATTTCGCTGGTCGGCGAACACCACGGTCCCCTGAATTCGATTCCCGTCGCCGACATGATCACGGCGTTCCGCTACGTATTCGGCGCCGCGGCCGCGCTGATGGCCGGCGCCACGCTCTGCATGATCCTGATGGAAGAACGGCCGCTGGCCGGGCCGGGGACGCCGCCGCCCGTCGAGATGGCGGAATAGGGCGCTAGAGCTTCGGCTCTGATTGCATCAGAACCGAAGCTCTAGATTCCTATTTTGACGCGTTTTCTTCGCGCGAACCGGTACCCACTTCGCTCGAAAACGCTTCAGCTCGCCTGTGCCAGCCGCGTATCGATTTCGTCCCGGAGCAGGGCGAAGTCGATCGGCTTGGTCAACAGACCTATCGCGCCGCCGGCGATCGCCTTGCGCCTGGTCTCCGCATCGCCATAGGCGGTGATCATGATGACGGGAACGTCTGGCCGGATCTCTTTAACCTTGGGCAGCATCTCGATCCCGGTCATCCCGGGCATGTTGATATCCGACAGGATCAGGATCAGCGAATGCTCGATGGTGGAGCCGATGCGGGCGAGCGCATCGGCCGCAGAGCTGACGAAATCCATCACAAAGCGCTGCGCGCGCAAATCCTTGCGGAACTGCTGGCGAAACAGCGCCTCGACGTCGGGCTCGTCATCGACCACAAGCACCAGAACACTCACGTCGAACCCCGGGACTTGTTGAGAGGATTGCTGGTCCTCGGCAGAACAATGCGAAACTCGGTAAATTGACCGGGCTCGGTATCGACGTCGATCGTGCCACCATGTTGTTTCACGATAATGTCATGGCTCATCGACAGGCCGAGGCCGGTGCCTTCGCCCGCAGGTTTTGTGGTGAAGAACGGGTTGAACATCTTGTCCTTCACTTCGGATGGAATGCCCGTACCGTTGTCGCGGATACGTATTTCGACGGCGTCGCCGAGGTTGCGGCTGGTGGCGATCAGCACGGGATCGAATCCGGGCTGGCCGGCCTCGATCCTGCGCCGGTTCACGGCATAAAAGCCGTTCGAGATCAGGTTCAGGAACACGCGGGTGATTTCCTGCGGAAACACCTCGACCATGCCGGCATTGGCGTCGAAGTCGCGCTGCAGTGTGACGTTGAAGTCGGCTCGTTCGGCGCGGGCGCCGTGATAGGCGAGGTTGAGGCTCTCGTCGATCAGCGCGTTGATGTCGGCGGGCCGGTGATCACCGCCTCCCTCGCGCGAATGCAAGAGCATGTTCTTGACGATGGAATCGGCGCGCTTGCCGTGCTGGACCACCCTTTGCAAATTGTCCTTGAGCAGGCCGGTCAGTTCGTCAACCTCTTCGCGGATCTTGTCGCTGATCTCGGCAGGCTTGAGCACGTCGTTCAGTTCGTCGGTCAGTTCCGCCGAAAGGGCGGCGAAATTATTGACGAAGTTGAGGGGGTTCTTGATCTCATGCGCGATGCCTGCGGTGAGCTGGCCGAGCGAAGCGAGCTTCTCGGTCTGCACCAGCCGGTCCTGCGCGGTGCGCAGATCGTCGAGCGACTTGGTGAGATCGTGGGTTCGCTCCCGAAGCTCTTTGAGCAGCCGTGTGTTCTCGATCGCAATAACGGCCTGGCTTGCAAAGCTGCTCAACAGCGCAATCTGCTTTTCGTTGAACGGCGAAACTTCGAGACGGTAAATTCCAATGGTGCCGACGAACTCGTCGTCCTTGACCATAGGCACGATGAGGATCGTGCGCGCGCCCGCCAGTTCGGCAAGCTGTACGGTCGCCGGATCGCCCTGGATATAAAGTGGCCGTGTGCGGAGGTCATGAATGTGTGCAACCTTTTTTGTCAGGACCATCTGTCCGAGGTCGCCGTCGGGATGCGCCCGAAAACTCTGTTGCCTGGCGGCCTCGAATGCCGGAGGCACGTTGTGAAAGCCGACGGTATGAAAGCTGTCGCCGTCGTACAGGTTCATGAGGCCGAACTGCGCGCCGCAAATGCGCGTGGCGTTTTCGAGCATGCTCTGGAACACCGGTTCCAGATCGCCAGCCGACCGGCTGATCACGCTCAGCACTTCCGACGTCGCGGTCTGCTGCTCCAGTGATTCCGAAAGCTCGCGGGTGCGCTGCTGCACCTCGTCGAACAACCGCACGTTCTCGATCGCGATCACGGCTTGGTCGGCGAAGGTCATGGCAAGATCGACATGTCGCTCGGTGAAAGGATGCACCTTCTTGCGGAACAACAGCAGCAGGCCGATCGCGACGCCTTCGCGCAGCAACGGAACGCCCATCATGCTTCGTATGCCGACCCGTTGCTGCAAAGCGAAGTCATATTCTGGGTCGTTTTCTGCGTCCTCGATGAGTACCGGTGCATTTTCGAGCAGGACGCGCGCGCCAAGCGAACCGCGTCCAGGCTTGTGGTCGATCTCCATGACCGTGCGGTGATGCTCTTCGCGCAAGCCAAAACTCGCCGCGCCTCGAAATCCCTCGCCGACCCTGCGATGGATGACGACAATGTCGGCCTCGCACAGGCCGGCTGCCGACTCCGAAAGCGTGTCGAGGACCTTCTGCAGATCGAACGCGGAACGGCTGATCACCTTGAGCACGTCGGCGGTCGCGGTCTGCTGCTGCAGCGACTCGCTCAGGTCTTCCGTGCGCTGCTTGACCTCGTTGAACAGGCGGACATTCTCGATCGCGATCACCGCCTGGTCGGCAAACGTCTTGAGAAGGTCGATCTGGTTGTCGGCGAACCGCCCCGGTTCTGCGCGCGAGACGCCAATGGTGCCGATCGCAACGCCCTCGCGCAGCATCGGCACGGAGATGATGCTCCGGTAACCCCGGGCGCGCGCCGTTTCCTTGACGGCTTCGGGGACGTCGGGTTCGGTTTCGATATCGGTCCGGAACGCGATCGTCCCGGTCAGCGCCGCCCGGCTGTGCATTCCGGAGGAGGAGAGGGGGGTCGGGAACGAACTCTGGATCGCCTCATCACCGGCCTCGCTTCCGGCGGTGTGGGCCGCCAGGTCAAGCTGGTCGCCGGCGACGCGGGTGACGAGCGCGGTCTGGCCGTCGAGCAGCCGCTTGGCACTTTCGGCGATGGCGTCGAACACCGGCTGTACGTCGGTCGGGGAACCGGCAATGACATTGAGGATATCCGCCGTCGCGGTCTGCCGCTCCAGCGCTTCCTTGGTTTCACTGAACAGGCGAGCATTCTGGATCGCGATCACGGCCTGATCGGCAAAGGTCTGGACAAGCGCGAGTTGTTTGTCCGAAAGCTTGAACCCCACCTGCGGGTGCGTCAGAATGATGGTGCCGATGCCCTTGTTTTCATGGATCAGCGGCACGAATATGATGTTCCGGAAGCCACCAGCGGCTGCGATTTTTCGAGTGAACTCTGGTGTGTCCGGCGCGCTGGCATCGGGAATCTCGATGATTCGGCGCTCCAGCATCGCACGCGCCGAGGGTGAGCGATCCGGGTCGAATGCGATCGGATACTTGGCCCTGGCAGCTTCGTGATCGAAACTCGACGCGATCTCCGCGATTGCGTTCCAATGCAATTTGCCATCCTTCAGCGTTGTGATGGTGGCCGAGCATGGCTCGAAAAGCCGCGCAGCGCTCTTTACGATCGCGTCGAACACCGGCTGCACGTCCGAAGGCGAACTGGCGATGACCTTCAAAATGTCGGCCGTCGCGGTTTGCCGCTCCAGCGCTTCCCGCGTCTCGTTGAACAGCCGCGCGTTCTGGATCGCGATGACGGCCTGGTCGGCGAAGCTGCGCAGCAGGCTGCACTCTTTTTCGCTGAACGGCTTCATCGAAGTGCGGCCTACGAAGATCGAGCCAATGGCACGGTCCTCCCACAGCATGGGCGCGAGCGCCATCGAATAGTTTTTTCCGATACGGCGGGCGATCTCGCGCAGGGCCGAAGGCACGTCCGGATCGTTGAATACGTCGGCGTAATGGATCAGGCGGCGCTCGCGGAAGGCTACCTCGCTCGCGGTACCCTCCAGCGGCACCGGGTACAGCGCGCGCACGCGCTCGGCGTTGGCGCCGTGCGCCGCGCCGATATGGAGCAGTCCATCATCGCCTGCGAGGTAGATGAACCGGTCATCGCCGCCAAACAGATGCGCGATGCTGCGCAAGATTTCGTCGAATACGGGCTGGGCATCGGCGACAGAGCTGCTGACGACCCGGAGGATGTCCGCCGACGCCTTTTGCTGTTCCAGCGCCTCCCTCGTCTCGTTGAACAGCCGCACATTTTCCATCGCGATCACCGACTGCGCGGCGAACATCTGCAGCAGCCGGACGTGCGGCTCGTCGAACGAGCCGGGTGCCCGGCGGCTGACCGTGATGATGCCGACGGCCTTGCCCTCGTTCATGAGCGGCGCAAACAGCATGCTGCGATATCCCCGTGCACGCGCGATGTCGCGTGCGGCCGGCTCGAGTTCGGTATCGACGAGTTCCGCCGGCGCGCCGTTGCGGACCAGCTGGTAGGGCGGGAACCGGCCAAGCGGCATCGGGAACGAGGATTGCAGCACCGCATCGCCCGCGGGGTCCGTCGGAGTGAATGCGGACAAATGGATCTGGTCGTCGACGTAGCGAAACATCGCGGTGGAAAATCCGCCGATCAGCCGGTTCGCGCTGGCCACGATGGCCTCGAACACCGGCTGCACATCCGACGGCGAGCCGGCGATCACCTTGAGGACATCAGCCGTCGCGGTCTGTCGCTCGAGCGCCTGCCTGGTTTCGTTGAACAGGCGTGCGTTCTCGATCGCGATCACTGCCTGGTCGGCGAATGTCTGCAGCAATTGCACGTGGTCGGCGGCAAAGGCGCCCGGCTCCGCACGGGTGACGCTGATCATGCCGACCGGCACGCCCTGGTTCATCAGCGGCGTGAACAATACACTGCGGAAGCCGCGCAGCCGCGCCAGATCCCGGTTCAACTTCGGGACGTGCTCGGCTTCGCTGTCGGAAAACTGAACGGTCTCGCCATTGCGCACCAGCGCGAATGTCGGGAATTCCGAGATTGATCTCGGAAACGAGGCCTTCAGGCCTTCATCGGCGGCGGGGCTGGTCGGCGTGTACGCCACCAGATGCAGTTCGTCGCCGAGAAAGCGCAGCACCGTGGCGGAGAACCCGCCGAGCAGTCGCTTGGCGCTGGCAGCGATGGCTTCGAACACCGGCTGCGCGTCGGAGGGAGAGGCGGCAATGACCTTCAGGATTTCGGCCGTGGCTGTCTGTCGCTCCAGCGCTTCCCTTGTCTCGCGAAACAGCCGCACGTTTTCGATGGCGATCACAGCCTGGTCCGCAAAGGTCTGCAGCAGGGCTGTCTGTCTGGCTGTGAAGGCCACCGGTTCCAGGCGACGAAGTACGATCGCACCAATGGCTTCTCCCTCCCGCAGGAGAGGTATGCTGAGGGTACAGCGGTGCCCCTGTTCGCGCGATTGCCGTTGCCCCTCGGGAAAATCGGCAGCCTCGGGCGCCCAAAAGTCAGACACCTGCACAGGTACCTTGTCGACAACCGAGCGACCCGTGACCCACTCCCTGCTGATCGGACGACTGTGTTGACCTGTCGGTATCGGTCCGTGATGGGCGCTGAAATGCAGATGGTCGCCAATCCTGAGCAGGACGTTGGCATCATAGGCGTCACAAAGTGCGCAGGCGCTTTCGACAATTGCCTTGAGCGCCGGTTCGACATCGGCCGGCGAGGACGCGATCACCCTGAGCACGTCGGCGGTCGCGGTCTGCTGACGGAGGGATTCGCTCAGATCGTTGGTGCGTTGGCGCCGTTCGTTGAACAGCCGCGAATTCTCGATCGCGATTGCGGCTTGATCCGCAAAGCTCTGCTGCAGCGCGAGTTCGTCGTCGGTGAAGGGCGCGAGGCGGTCTCGGTAGACGATGAGAATACCGATCGGCTTGCCCTCGCGCCGCAACGGTGTGCCGGCGACCGTGAGAAGACCCGAGGCGCGCGAGGTCACGAGACCAGGCCATTCGGACATCTCGGGACCGAGGTTGGTCAGATCAGGCACATGGATCTGCTGGTTGAGGGCAAATACCGCGCTTGGGAGGTTGCGGGCGCCGATCTCAAGCTGCGCCGCAGGTACTTCTTTGCCGATACGCTCGGAGCCCTCGCCGAAACGGATCGAGAGACCCCATCTGTCGCCGTCAGCGATCCGGATCGTGACGCTCGCCGCATCGAACAATCGCGCGGTCGTCTCGGCGATCTGGTACAGCGCGTGTTCGGCATCGCCCGATACGCTGGCAATGGTTCGCAGGATATCGGCGCTGGCGTTCTGGCGCTCGCGGGCGATGCTCAGTTCATGAATGAGCCGGCCGTTTTCCGCGTCCATCGCCGCCTGACGGGCGATCGCCGCGTCGTGGGCGGCGAAGCTGGATTCGAGTCTCTGCTCGAGCTCGGCAACCAGCTTGTAGAGATCGGCCACGGCGTCCGGGGGGAGCGCGGTCATTCACTCAAATCCATTTCACGGCAAGCCCTGCAGGACGATGGCCTCAAGCCATCAGCGCTCGCACCAATGTGGCAGATAATTTCATTCCAGGCGCGGCCAAGCCAGCGCCATCCCGGCCTTTTCTTAAGGCCGGGGCGTCAAAAAGTGAAGCAGGCTAAGCGGTTATCGGCCGGGTCGGCATCAGGTTCCGGGCCGGGAGACCTCGGTCTCCTTGCTGGTGATGAACTCCAGCAGCACCGGAATGCCTTCCTTGGTCTTGGCGATGCCGCGCTGGATCGCGGGAATGATGTCTTCCGGCTTGGTCACCCGTTCGCCATAGCCGCCGAAGGCGCGCGCCATCGCGGCGTAGTCGCCGGAAATGTCGGTCGAGCGGTATTTCTCGGTCGAGATCGGCATCACCTTCAGCTCGATCGCCATGGAAAAATTGTTCAACAGGATCGACATGATCGGAATCCGCTCGCGCACGGCGGTCTCGAAATCCATGCCGGTGAAGCCGATCGCGGCATCGCCCCAGACATTGATGCAGAGCTTGTCGGGCTTTGCGAGTTTGGCGCCCATGGCGAGCCCAAGCCCGTAGCCGAGCTGCGTGGTCTTGCCCCAGCCGATATAGGACAACGGCTCGACCGATTTCCAGAACGGCGAGAGTTGGTCGCGCGGGCTGCCGGCATCATGGGTGATGATGGTGTTCTTGATGTCGACGGTGTGCTGCAGGTCCCACAATACGCGATAGGGATTGAGCGGGGCGTCGTTGTGGGTGAGTTTCGGCATCCACTTCGCCAGCCACTCCTTGTGCGAGGCGGCGATCTCGGCGGCGACGGCAGTGGCGTCACGATCGCTGGTGACGCTTCTGCCGATCTCTTCCAGCAGCGCATCGAGCACCAGGCCGGCATCGCCGACCAGGCCGATCCTGGCCTCGACATCCTTGTTGAGATGGTTGGGGTCCAGCGTCGAATGAATGATGGTCTTGCCCTTCGGCATCGCGATGCCGAACGAGGTCTCGGTGAACGAGCAGCCCAGGCCGAAGATCACATCGGCCTCGCCGAGGAATTTTGGCACCGCGCGGGGCACGGCAAGGCCACCCGAACCCAGCGACAACGGATGCGTCTCCGGAAACGACGATTTTCCGCCAAGGCTCGTGGTGACGGGGATGGCGAGACGCTCGGCCAGCCGCTTCAGTTGCGGCCAGGCCCTGGCGTAGTGCACGCCCTGGCCGGCGTAGATCACCGGCCGCTTGGCGCCGACCAATAGCGCGGCCGCTTCCTTGATGTGGACGGGATCGGCGCCGTAGCGGGTGCGCAGCACCGGCGTGTAGTTCAGCGGCTCCGGCACTTCCTCGTTCCACATATCGGCCGGGATTTCGACAATGACAGGCCCACCGCGGCCGTTCTTCAGTTTTGTAAACGCCCGCCGGAAAATATTGCAGACTTCGGCCGCAAGAATGATCGGCTCGGAGGATTTCGAAAACGCCCGCATCGCCTGGCTGGAGTTGAAGTTCGGGTCGATATTGGCGAGCCGCCGCGCATAGCCCATCGGCAGCACCAGCACCGGGACGGATTCGCCGTAGCACTGCGCCACGCCGCCCATGGCGTTTTCGGCGCCCGGGCCGTGCTGCATGCAGAAGGCACCGATCGAATGGCCCGAGGTGACGCGGGAGATCGCATCCGCCATGTGGACGCCGATGCGTTCCTGGCGCACCATCACGGGGCGGATATCGGCATTGGCGGCATACTCGATGAGATGATTGACGGGATAGCCGCAGAGGATCTCGATCCCCTCGCGCTTCATGATTTCTGCAATCGCGGCGCCGAGCTTCATGACGGCTTCCCCCTTGTGTGCAGGCCGGTTCGTTCGGCCGATTGCTCACAGTTGGAACAGGAAATTTCCTCACCGTAAAGCGCGGGCGGCGCCTGCTCCGGGAAGTGCTGATATGCGTTTGCCGCCGGAGCGGTTGCTGCAGACCAATACCGGCGTCAAACCGATGAGTCCGAAGTCCAGCGGTTCCCACTCGATCAGAACGTGTCGGGCGGTGTTCGCCGCGGCGGCCTCGAAGCCGGCCGCGCTCTACGGGCGAGAGGAGGGCAACTATCTCGCCTCGTTGCGGCGATGGTTGAACATCGCCGCCATCAGGCCGAGGACATACGCCGTCAGACGGCGATCGTTGCCGGATCGCACCTCGGCGGTGCGTTGCTCTTCCAACTCATCGTTCAAGAGGCCGATGTAGTTTTTTCCTGGTTCACGCTTCTGCGTGGACATGTGCGCTCGCTCCGGAAGACGCCGATCCGCCGACCATGGCGGGGCGTTGGACAATTCAGAGTAAATTTTTGGTACCGTAGGAATACCGGTGTAGTCGTGCCTCCGGCTTAATCAGTCGTTCATCCTGTTCGTCAAAACGCCGTCAATCATTCCGCTCTAGGGTTCCATTTGGGGCACGACGCGGGAAGAATCCCGGCGGCGTCGACAGGAGCTTTCTTTCATGCGTCGATTGTTGAGGAATTTTGTCGAGGATGAGTCCGGCGCGACCGCGATCGAGTATTGTCTCATTGCGATGGGCATCGGCATCGTGATCGTTGGTGCCGTCAACGGCGTCGGCACTGCGCTCAGCACCAAATTCGAGACTGTCAGCACATCGCTCAAATAGGACGGATCGGCAGCGCGCATCATGCAGGAGCTGCTGTTCGGGACCTGGGGCTCACCAATCGTCAGCTTCGGCCGGCAGATCGTCGCCTACGGCGTGCAGCATCCGTGGCGCGTATTCGCCGCCATCCTGATTGTGGCCCTGCTGACTGACATGATGTTCCGGAACAGGCCAACCGGCGACGGCATTGACGGCTTTGATTTTGGCGGAGATGGCGGCGACGGGGACTAGCGCCACATGACCGCGTTACCGGTCGTTTCCATCCGCATATAGCGCCTGCATCATTGCGATCCGCGCGAACACCAGCCACCCGCCGCCGGTCTCCGCAGCCCTGATCAAGTGCTCGACCGCGGTTTGCCAGCGCGCTTCCTGCTGGTCGGCTTTTGGCAGTTTCATGACGTAGTCGGCGGCCTGCTGCAGCGTCGTGAGCGTGCGGCCGCCCCGCAGCGCGATCGGCTCATCAAACGGCGTCGACCACGGCATCGTGCGCTACCGGCCGAGCGCCTGCGCGATCAACTGGCCTTCCTGGTGCGGGCGGACGTACGAACCGGCTTCTCGGCCTTCTTCGGCGCTTCCTTGACAGTTTCCTTGGCGGCGCGCTTGCCGCTGCCGCTGATCGGCAGCAGCATTTCGCGCTGGCCGGCGGCTGCCTTGCGCGGCTTTTTGCCTTTGGCTTTGCCGTTTTCCTTGCCGTTTTCCTTGCCGCTTTCCTTGGCCGCGGCGGGGGCGGTCTGTTTCTCGTTGGCGAGGCTGCGTTTCAGCGCGTCCATCAGATTGATGACGTTGCCACCGGTCTTCGGTGCCGCCTTCGCCGATGTCTTCTGGCCGTTGCGCTTCTGGTTGATCAGGTCGATCAGCGCCTGCTCGTAGCGATCCTCGAACTGTTCGGGTTCAAACGATCCGGATTTCTGCTCGACGATATGCTTGGCCAGATCCAGCATATCCTTGGTGATCTTCACGTCCTGGATGTCGTCGAAATACTCCTTCTCGCTGCGGACCTCATAGGGGTAGCGCAGCAGGGTCCCCATCAGGCCGTTGTCGAGCGGCTCCAGTGCGATGATGTGCTCACGGTTGGTCAGCACCACGCGGCCGATCGCGACCTTGTCCATGCTGCGGATGGTTTCGCGGATCACCGCAAACGCGTCGTGGCCGACCTTGCCGTCCGGCACGAGGTAATAGGGACGGATCACGTAACGGCTGTCGATATCCGCTCTCGGTACGAACTCATCAATCTCGATGGTGCGGGTCGATTCCAGCGCGAGATCGTCAAGCTCGTCCTTCGACACCTCGATATAGGTGTCGGTGTCGATCTTGTAGCCCTTCATGATGTCTTCGTTGGCGACTTCCTCGCCAGTGTCTGCATCGACCTTGGCATATTTGATGCGATGGCCGGTCTTGCGGTTGATCTGGTTGAACGAGACCTTCTCGGTATCCGAGGTCGCGGGGTACAGGGCGACCGGGCAGGTCACGAGGGAAAGGCGCAAAAAGCCCTTCCAGTTGGCGCGGGGGGCCATGGGAAACTCCGAACAGACGCAACAGACGACCGTGAAGAATACCATCTGCAGACCTGGTTTCAAACACGGCGGGGGAGGGAATCTGCCAACGGCGTTAACCGAGACCGCGCGATATGTTCCGCCGTTCGGCTGCGACCTTTTGGACGACCTGACCGCAAAAATGCCGGGTGCAAGGCCCCGGAACACGATCTGCCATCACGCGTTGCTTTTGACACAGGTGGTGGCGAAGCAATAGCTGGCATTACAGGCACTTACGCAAATGAGGTCCCCCATGGCAACGCGTCGACATGGCCAGATTATCGAAACCCCGACCGAGGCCCGTCAGGCCGAACCGGGCCCGTCGGTGCTGGCGCTCCTGTCCGTCTCAACTGGACTAGCGATCCTGATCCTGGGCGTGGTCTGGTTCGTGTTCTTCCGGACGTAAGGGACGGTGCAAATGACGGCCGCCGGCAGCCCGGCCGGACGATGCACGCCGGTTGCCGGTGGCGTGCGGTTGGAATAGCACCGTGGTGTCCCTTAGCCGGAAATGCGTACGCGGATGAGCTTCACCTACGTCATTCCGGATATTCACGGCCGTGATGATCTGCTGAGCCGCGCGCTCCTGGAGATCGACGCACATGCGTCCGGCAAAATCGGCGTCATCGTCACCATCGGCGACTACGTCAACAAGGGCCCGCAGAGCAGGCAGGTGATCGAGCGGCTGCTGCCAGGCATTGGCGGCGGCTGGCGGTTTGTTGCGCTGAAGGGCAATCACGACGCGATGATGGTCGAAGGGCTGCGCGATCCGGCGAAGCAGGCTTTTTGGCTGGAGCGGGGCGGCGACACGGCGCTGGCGTCCTATGGCGGCGATCCCGCCGCGGTGCCGCACGCCCATATCGCGTGGCTCGATCAATTGCGGCTGCTGTATGTCGATGCGCGCCGCCTCTATGTGCACGCGGGCGTCGAAGCAGCGACGCCGCTGGAGAAGCAGAGCGAAAAAACCCTGTTATGGAAACGCTACCCGAAGGACGATTCGAGCGGGTTCGGCGAACTCCACGTCGTGCACGGCCACGACAATGATCCCGAAGGCCCACTGTTGTACGAGGGCCGCACCAATCTCGACACCGCCGCCTGGAAATCCGGACGGCTGACGGTTGGGGTGTTCGACGATGGCCGGCCGGGCGGCCCTGTCGATTTCATCGTGGTCCGTGGGGCAGACGGTCGTTAGCCGCGCTTTTGGGCGCTTTGGGCGGCCGATTCGGCATGCCAGGCGTTACCTGCGACTGACGGCCGCGCCGTTGCGGGCCGCCATGAAGAAAAAGTAACCTAGCGCGGAGTAACCGTTCATTGGCCGTTCACGCCGGTGAGCCTCATCTTGTGGCAGGTTTCGTGAAGTTCACCATTGGAGGCCAGCGTGCGCCTGCTTGTCGTCGAAGATGACCCCGATCTCAACCGTCAGCTTACGACGGCGCTGACGGATGCCGGTTATGTGGTCGATCGCGCGTTCGACGGCGAGGAGGGGCACTACCTCGGTGACAGTGAACCCTATGACGCCGTCGTTCTCGACATCGGCCTGCCGAAGATGGACGGCATCTCGGTGCTGGAGTCGTGGCGCCGCAACGGACGGGCGATGCCGGTGTTGATCCTCACCGCCCGCGACCGCTGGAGCGACAAGGTGCAGGGCTTCGACGCCGGCGCCGACGACTATGTCGCAAAGCCCTTTCATCTCGAAGAAGTCCTGGCGCGGATCCGCGCGCTGCTCCGCCGTTCGACCGGTCACGCCCAGTCGGAACTGACCTGCGGCCCGGTTTCGCTGGACACCCGCACCGGCCGGGTCAGCGTATCGGGCAATCCGATCAAGATGACGTCGCACGAATATCGCTTGCTCGCCTATCTCATGCATCATACCGGGCGCGTGGTGTCGCGCACCGAACTGGTCGAACATCTCTATGACCAGGATTTTGACCGCGATTCCAACACCATCGAAGTGTTCGTCGGCCGGATCCGCAAGAAGCTCGACGTCGATATCATCCAGACCGTGCGCGGGCTCGGCTATCTCCTGACGCCGCCCGCCCCGGGCACGTGACTGCCGGCCTCTGATTAAAGGCGTTGACGAAGCAACACGCTTACTTCTTTGTTTGAGCATGTTTTTGTCTGAAAACCGGCCGCCACTTTTCCGGATCGCGTCCTGATGCGCGGCTCCTCGCTCGCCACACGGTTGTTCCTGTCGGCGACCGCGTGGGTAGTGGTGATCCTTGTCATCACCGGGTTCGTGCTGTCGTCGGTCTATCGCGATGCCACCGAGCGCGCTTTCGACCGCCGCCTCAATCTCTATCTGCGCACGCTGATTGCCGAGGTCGCCACGCCGGACGAGCCGCCCGACCACCCGTTCCAGTCGCTCGGCGAGCCGTTGTTCGAGCTGCCGCTGTCGGGCTGGTACTGGCAGGTTGTGCGCACCGACGGCGACAAGCCCGAAGCGCGGGTGTCGCGTTCGCTGTGGGACAAGAAGCTGCCGAAACTCGAGGAGCACGGCGCCGAACTGACCGCGGCCGGCATCCGTCTCGGCTATGTCGACGGCCCCGAGGGGCAGACTTTGCGGATGGTGGAGCGGCCGGTCGACCTCGGCGCGGACGGCAAATTCCTGATCGGCGTCGCCGGCGATGCCGGCGAGATCTTCGACGAGACGCGCAGCTTCGACTATTACCTCGGCGGCACCTTCGCGGCGCTCGGCATCGTGCTGCTGCTGACCACGATCTTCCAGGTCCGCTTCGGGCTTGCGCCGCTCAAGCGCATTTCCGAATCGATCGCCGATATCCGTTCCGGCCGTGCCGAACGGCTGGAGGGCGAGTTTCCTGTCGAGATCGCGCCACTGGCGCGCGAGACCAACGCGCTGATCGACGCCAACCGGGAAATCGTCGAGCGCGCCCGCACCCATGTCGGCAATCTCGCCCACGCCATCAAGACGCCGTTATCGGTCATCGTCAACGAGGCCGCCGCGCACCCCGTCGATGCCTTTGCCAGCAAGGTGCTGGAGCAGGCCGACGTGATGCGCGATCAGGTGGCGCATCATCTGGAGCGCGCGCGCATCGCCGCGCGCGTCACGGTGGTCGGCACCGTCACCGAGGTCGCGCCCGCGATCGAGGCGTTGCGGCGGACCATGGAAAAGATCCACCGGGATCGCGCCATCGCGATCAATCTGAAAGCCGATCCTCGCGCGAAATTTCGCGGCGAACGCCAGGACCTCGAGGAGATGGCCGGCAACCTGGTCGACAACGCCTGCAAATGGGCCGCCGCGCAGGTCCTGATCGAGGTGCTGGTCGAGTCGGCGGCGGAGCCTAGCGCCGGGCCGCGGCTGCGGATCATCGTCGATGATGACGGCCGCGGGCTGTCGGCCGACGAGCGCGCGCAGGTCTCGCGGCGCGGACAGCGGCTGGACGAATCCAAGCCGGGCTCTGGCCTCGGGCTCTCGATCGTGGTCGATCTCGCCGCCCTCTATGGCGGCAGCCTTGCGCTCGGTGATGCCCCGATCGGCGGCTTGCGGGCCGAACTGCTGCTGCCGGGGGTTTGAGCGCGAAAAGCGATTGAATCCGGTCCGGGGGACCGGCCATGCCGCCCTTGATTTCATCATTCCTAAACGACTTCTTAACGCGCGCACTTTTATGATGGCGGTTGGACGCGCTTTGCCGTCCGGACGACACACGCATATCCACACCGGGCGCATGAGCCAGACATCGACCGAGCGGCTGAGGGACTATCTCGCCCAGCTCCCGCCTCAGGCGCAGGCGCTGCTGATGCGCTCGTTCGAGCGCGCGATCGAGCGCGGCGAGGAAGTCGCGGTCGCCACCCTCGTGCTCGAGCAATTGCGCAAGGTGGTGCGCGGAACCGAGGAAGACGAGGAAATACGGCCGCGGACCGACGATCCGGCGCGCCTGCTGTTTCGCCCCATCGAGCCGTTTCTGGTCGAAAGCAATTTCCCGATGCGGCAGGGCCAGATCCGCCGCACCTCGCTGCTGCCGGTCTGGCAATGGTTGGCCCGGGACGGCGCGCCGGAGCAGGCGCGGGCCTTCGAAGCCGCGCTGGCCGAGATCAGGCTGAGCGGTTCGACCGCGGGACTGGAATCGGAGACGCGCAAATTCCAGCTCGCCGCCGCTGAGGCGATCGCCAAGGTCGCGGCGCCGGTGCAGGGCGACGATCGGCAGCGTTCGCTCGCCCGTATCGGCCCGCCCAACGTCGTCGAGGACTTCCTGTCGATCGGGTCGGTTTTGCGGGCCCGCGAGGCGATGGACACGCTGGGCAGCCGGCTTCCCAGCCAGTTGCGGGCGTTGTCGGAATCCCAGATCGCGTCGGTGACCTCGGCGCTCAATGTTCCCTCGCTGCAGACGCCGCAACTGCTGCCGTTCGCGCTGTCGCTGATCATGCAGCGGCTGGCGGCGCCGTGGCAGATCATCCGCCTCGCGATCAGGATGGCGGCTTCCGACGATGAAATTCGTGTCGCCGCGACGCCGTACGGCATCGCCGTCACGCTCGCGCTGCACGATCTGTCCTTTCTCGCGGCCTGCCTGCGCACCGACATCAGGCGTGGCCAGTTCGACAATGTCAGCGAACAGCTGAAGACGCTGCATGACGGCGTGCGCGGCCTGCGCACCGAACTCGACCTGCGCAACGATTCCACATGGGGCAAGCAGCTGACCTCGATCCGCGCCGACATTTCCAATTCGCTGCAGTCGGAAATCGACAGCGTGCCCGGCCGGGTCCGGCGCATCCTGCGCCAGCGCGCCGACAAGGACATTTCGTCGGCTCCCAAAATCGACGCCACGGACGTCGAGGAAACCGCGGCCCTGATCGATTTCGTCGCGGTTTGCCGCACCTATGCCAGCGAACTTGCGATCAACGAGGTCACGTTGCGGACCTATTCCGACCTGCAGCATTATGTCGAGCACTCGACCGAGGCGCTGGTGCAGGCGCTGCGCGGCGGCGACACCAAGGCGCGCGCCTACCGGCAACTGCAGGCCAAGGCGGCGATCCGCTTCTGCGAAGTCCTGTTCGGCCATGATTACGCGTCGCTGATGAGCAGGGCGGCCGAAAACGCCGTCACGGGCGAGCGCAAATCCGCCGAGCGCAAGTCCACCCGCAACGGATAGGACGCCAGGGCCGTCGCACCCTCACACCTTGCGGCGATCCTTGTTCGCGCGCAGGAATTCGGCGAACGCCTTCAGCGTCACATCCGACACGTGATGTTCGATGCCCTCGGCATCGCCCTCTGCCGCTTCCTGCGGGACGCCCAGCGCCAGCAAGACATCCACCACAAGGCGGTGACGCGCGCGGACTCGCTTGGCGAGCGTCTCGCCCTTCTCGGTCAGGAACACCCCGCGATAGGGCCGCGCGGTCACGAGATCTTCCCGCTTCAACCGCGCGATGGTGTCGATGGCCGTCGGGTGCGACACGCCGAGCCGGCGTGCGATATCGGTCGGGCGCGCCTCGCCGGTCGTGCCTAACAGATCGGAGATCAGTTCGACATAATCTTCCAGAACCGCGGTCGAGCGCGCCGACCGCGCTTTTCCAAAGCGGCGCGCCTGCGTTTGCTCCGTGGGGAGCGGCTGCATCGATTTGGCCCGGTCTGTCGAGGGCTTGCGCAACACGGCACCTTTCCAGGCGAATCCATCGAGAGGAGGCAGACCATGGCGTGCTGCCGACCACATTGCAAGTTGGCGGCGTGTCGCGAATCCGCAACAGGCCGGCACGAGCTTGCGACGACCGGCCGCGGCAGTCTTGACAGTTAACGGGGCAACATTAACATGTAGCCTTACCTACGTTTTAAGGTCGCAGCTTATCCGGACCGGTTCCTGTAGCGCGATGAAGGTTGGGGACGAGATGCGCGCGACACGAATGGCCCTTCTGGGCACCTCTGCATTTGCAATGGTATGTTTGAGCCAGGCTGCGGCGCTCTCGCAGACGGCTACGGCTACGCCTGCGCCATCGCCGTCTCCGGCCGCACCTCAGGCGCCTGCCGAGCCGCCCGCGCCGGCGGCCCCGGCAACGGGACAAGCTCCGGCGGCTCCCGCTCAATCGCAGACGGCACCGCCGCAACCGGCCACCGCCGCCGGGCCGCAAGACAAGCCCGCCGCTCCGGCTGAAATCGACATGCCGCAAGTGACCGTGGAGGGGCGCCAGCCCAAGCCGGCGCGGCGGGCAGGGCGCTCCGAGCCCGGCCGGCCTTCACGGGCCATCGCGGCACCGCTGCCTGGTCCCGCCCCGGCGGCCGCGCCAGCCTCGCCCTTCAATCCGCCGTTTGCGCCGTTGTCGACGATCGGCAGCAATCAAATCCAGACCGGCAGCAGCAATGGCGGGTTTGGCAGCCTGTTCTCCAACATGCCCGGCGCGACTTCCGCCGGACTGGCCACGGAGTCGTCCCGCCCCATTCTGCGCGGCTTGTCGGACGCCAAGGTCCGCATTCAGGAGAACGGCGTCGGTGCGGTCGACGTGTCGGATATCGCGCAGGACCACGCCGTACCGATCGATCCTCTCGCGATCCAGAAGGTCGACGTCGTTCGCGGACCGGGAGCGCTCCGGTTCGGCTCGCAGGCCGTCGGCGGCGTGGTCGACGTCAACAACAACCGAATTCCGACCGCCGCTCCAGTGGGTGGGGTGGCCGCGGAACTGAGATCGGGTGTGACGAGCGTCAACAAAGGATGGGAAAGCGGTCTGTTGCTGGATGCCGGCGGTCGCAACGCCGCCGTTCACGCCGACATCTATGGGCGATCCTCCAGCGATTACAGCATCCCGAGTTATCCCTATCTCGTTCCCCCAAACCCCGCGCCCGTCGGCAACGGCAGGCAACCGAACTCGGCCTCGCAGAGCGCGGGGGCGGCGGTCGGCGGCTCTTATTTGTTCGACGGCGGCTATGCCGGCATCGCGGTCTCGCGCTTCACCAGCGACTATTTCGTTCCGGGTATCGCGACCGCGGCCGCCCGCCAGCACAACGATCTCGAGCAGACCAAGATTACCAGCAAGGGCGAATATCGCCCGGACGCGGCCGCGCTTGCGGCCGTCAGGTACTGGACCGGATATTCGGAGTACAGGCATGACGAGACTGTGCTCGCCGGTCCCGGTTACGAGGGGATCACGGCCACCTTCAAGAACACGCAGACCGAGGGCAAGATCGAGCTCGAATCTGCGGCGTTCGCCACGCCGATCGGGGCGCTGACCAGCATTATCGGTGCACAGGGCGCCTACCAGCAACTGGATACGGCCGGCCAGGCCATCCTGCTTCCTGCCAAGACCACAACGGCGGCGGCGTATTTCCTCAATGAGGTAAGGCACACGGAGACGCTGCGCACGCAATTGGCGGGACGCATCGAGGGCGTCGATATCGCCGGAACGGCGTTCACCTTCCCGCCGAATTTTCTGCCGCCGCCCAATGAACCGGGCAGGGCCGCGGCCAAGCTCGACTTCATGCCGAAGAGCGTCAGTTTCGGAATCATCAAGGATCTTCCGTCCTACCTGGTCGCGAGCCTGACGCTGCAGCGGATCGAACGCGCACCGCGCGCGCTTGAATTGTTCGCGCAAGGTCCTGATGGTTCGGAGAAGACCTTCAAGATCGGCAATCCGAACCTGGGGATCGAGACCGCGCAGACGGCGGAAATCGGCCTGAAGCGCACGGCCGGCGATTTCAGGTTCGCCGCGAACGCCTATTACACGTCGTACGACAAGTTCATCTTCTCGCGCGCCACCGGCATCCTTTGCCAGGAAACGTTTGCCACATGCGGAGCCGGCACCGATTACATCCAGGTCAATTACGATCAGCGCGACGCGACGTTTCGCGGCGGCGAGCTGGCCTGGCAATGGGACGTCGCACCGCTCGCCAACGGTACGTTCGGTGTGGACGGACAATTCGATGTCGTGCGCGCGACGTTCACCGACGGCAGCAATGTTCCGCGCATCCCGCCGATGCGGCTCGGCGGCGGCGCCTATTGGCGGAACGACAGCTGGTTTGCCCGCGTCGGCCTGCTGCACGCATTCGCGCAGAACGACGTTTCGCAGTTCGATACGACGACCGGCGGATACGATCTGCTCAAGGTGCAGCTGGAGAACCGGCAGTTCTGGAAGGATTCGCCGTGGGGCGCGGTCGAGGTCGTGACCGGACTGGTCGGCGACAATCTGCTCAACGCCAACATCCGCAATGCCGTTCAATTCCACAAGGACGAGATCCTGCAGCCCGGGCGCGGTTTCAAGCTCTTTCTCAACGTCAAATACGGCGTCGATCGGCCGAGCGGAGCGCCGGGTTCGTCCTTCGGGATGGCGCGGGGGCCGGGCGGCAGCATGTACTACAAATCGCCGCGGATGCTCGACGCGGCCTGGAACTGGGCAGGCATCTATGCCGGCGGCAATGTCGGGTATGTCGGCGGCAGGGCTGTTACCAGCGCGGTGTTCAGCGAGGATGCGACCGGCCTGCCGTTTGACGGCGGCCGCCTGTTCTCCACGCGCGGCAGCGCCAGTATTGGCGGGCAGGCCGGCTACAATTGGATCTCCGGCCGATTGGTCGCCGGCATCGAAGGCGATTTCGAGTACCGCAATCAGCGCGGACGCAGCACCACGACATGTCCCGGCAATGTCTGCAACGCGGCGCTGGCTCCGCTCGACGCACCCGTGACGGCAAGCCTGGATTACCAACTGGGATGGGTCGCCTCCGTTCGCGGGCGCGTCGGCGCGCTCGTTTCACCCGGCCTGCTTGCCTATGTCACGGCGGGCGTGCCGTTCGGCAAGATAACGACGTCGACGTCGGTCACAGGTTTCGATAATGCGGGTGCCGCGACGACCGCAGCTTTGAATACCGACACCTACCGGTTTGGCTGGGCCGTCGGCGGCGGTCTGGAGACCCGCCTCGCGGGCAACTGGACCGGCAAGCTCGAATATCTTCACATGGATTTCGGTTCGGTGCGTTCCACGCCGGCCACCGCCGCCAACACGGCGGTCGCGTTCGATTCCAACACGAGGGTGACCAGCGATGGCGTCAGGGTCGGCGTGAACTACAAGTTCGGCGCCGGCGGCGCGATCATTGCGGATTGATCCGGTGTTGTGGCGCAAACTGGGCTGGCGGCGGCCTCTGTCACAAGACTTTCAAATACGTCTGCTCATACTTTGTCCAGCTGGCTATGGCCTCTGCCGTGGGGCAGGACAATTGATATGGTCGGCGGGGCCGCCTGAATTTTAGAGCAAGGCAGGCGGCCCACTCAGTTTCACCGATGCCTGGTTCCTGACGCCGCCGCCCCGGACGTCTGATATCTGCAACTCTGCAGTCCGTTCTTGTCCGCGCTATTTCACGGTGAAGCGGATCGGTAGTCTCACGACAACAGAATCGCCCGGAAAATTTGCGGGCGGCGTCGGAAAAGGCTCCGCGCGCTTGAGCAGCGCGACCGCTTCCTCGTCGAGCGCGCTGGAGCCCGAACTTTCAATCACGCGCGCGTTGGCCACCATTCCCTTGCGATCGAGCGCAAACGACACGCGTGCCGTCCCTTGCCGCGGCCGCGCGGCTTCCGGATAGCGCTTGTTCTTTTCGATCAAGGCGAGGACTTTGGTTCGCCATGTCACCGCGGCTTCCGAATCTTTCACATTCGGCGCGCCCTGTGTCGGCGCCACCGCCACCGGCGCGATGCGCTCCGGGACAGCTGCGGGTGCCGACGTGGTAGCGGCCGCCGCCTGCTGCTGCGGCGTCACCTCAGGCTGTGGTTTGCTCTGCAGCGCCACGGCCGCATCCGGATTGGGCGCGGGGGGCAGCTCAGGTGTTTCATCGGGCGGAGTCACGTCGGGCTTCGCCACGGGCTGCGCTTCCGACATCACCTGTTCCGGGCCGGGCGCGACATCGGATGGTGTGGTCGAAGGCGCTGCCGGCAACGGTGCGAGGTCGACCACGATCGCACCGGAAGGCTCGGTCGCCGCGACGTCGTCCGGATAGCGCCAGGTCGCTAGAGTGGCCGTCACACCGGCGTAGACGCACAGCACCGCAAGGCCGCTCAGCATCCAGCGTTGCAGGTCGGAACGATCTTCGGCCGCAAGCTGCATCATGGCGACGAGGCTTGTTCCAGTCCGACCAAGGCGACTTTCAGATAGCCGGCGGCGCGCAGCATGTTCATCACCTGCATCACCTCGCCATACGGGACGAGCTTGTCGGCGCGCAGGAAAATTCGGCTGTCCTTATGGCCGTTGGTGCTCGCATCGAGCACGCCGGGCAGCGCGGCGCGGCCGACCGTCTCGTTCCCGACCGACAGCGAAAGGTCCGGCTTGACCGTCAGATAGACCGGCTTGTCAGGCCGCGGCTGCGGCTCCGCATTCGACGCCGGAAGATCGACCGCGATGTCGACGGTGGCGAGCGGTGCGGCGACCATAAAGATGATGAGCAGGACAAGAATGACATCGATGAACGGTGTCACATTGATCTCATGGACCTCAGCAAGATCGCCATTGCTCTGGTTCACGCTGACAGCCATGGCCGTTACTCCGCCGCCGCGAGATGTCGCCGGACGAGCAGGGCGCCGCCGTCGAGGTCGCGGCCAACGAGGCGGGTGATCTCGGATGATCCGTCGCCGAGCAGCGCGCGGTACGAGCTGATCTGGCGCGCGAACAGATTGTAGATCATGACGGCGGGTATAGCCGCCACCAGCCCAAGCGCCGTCGCCAGCAGCGCCTCGGCGATCCCCGGTGCGACCACCGCGAGATTGGTGGTTTGCGACTTCGAGATCCCGATAAAGCTGTTCATGATTCCCCACACCGTTCCGAACAGTCCGACAAAGGGACCGGTCGATCCGATGGTTGCCAGCACGCCGGTGCCGAACCCGATGCGCCTGCTTGCCGCCGCCTCGATCTGCTGAAGCCGGGACGCAACCCTGGTCTTGATCCCTTCCTTGTCCATTCGATCGGTGCTCAACTTCAATTCCGCCATCGCGCCCTCGAGCAATTGGGCGACCGCCCCCTCGGGCACCTGCCGCACGGCGTCTTCCACGTTCCTCGCGTTGGCGAGTTCGCGCAAGGCGTTCTTCGCATTGCGGCGCGCCTTGATCAGTTCGATCGTCTTTGACAGCCATACCGTCCAGGTCACCACGGTCGCAAAAACCAGGCCGATCATCACGGCTTTGACGACGATGTCGGCCTGCATGAACATGCCCCAGGGGCTGAGATCGCGGGGCAGCAGCGCGGCCGCGATCGCGGTTCTGTCCACACCATCCTGTGCCGACGCCGCAAGCGATGGGAACAAGAACGGGAGCGCAAGTAACGCGGCGCCGCGGCGAACCTTCGGGCCATCCAAAATTCCAACAAGGCCAAATGGAAGGGCGTCGCGTCGAAGAGCTTTCCAGGATCGCATCGGTTTTGCCTCTAAGGGGCTGGGAATTAACGTATTCACCCCATTGTGTAGCATCGCCTACGTCTTGGTGCAAATGCTATAGCTTGGTGCTGCATCCTCCAGCGGCCGCGTCGGGAATGTTTGATCGCACACGCCAGATTTCCGTCGCCAAGATCAAAAGGTAGGCACCTCCATGTCTACGGATGCATAATTATATATGGTCAATTTAAGATTGAGTCAGTGCAGCGAATCCGGCGCTCGGGCTGGGTGGCGTGACTCACGCGTCACTCTCCGGGGATTGCAGGATCTGCGCGAAGTTTCTCGTCGGTTCGCGCGTCGCGCCCGCTGACTCTGCGGCGCCCACACGGGTGAGTCTGCGACCACTCCGGTTTCCCCGGTTTTTCTGCCGCAATTGTCAATTGCCGGGCTTGCCGCCGGTGGTGTAAAGCGGCGCTATCGGTGCCTGCTTCGTAGGCGCCGTTCCGCCCGGGAACCGCTTGATGACGCTGTGGTTTGTGTTCGCGCTGATGACGGTCGCGGCGATCTTTGCCGTGCTCTGGCCGTTGAGTCGCGGTTCGGCGGTGCAAGCCGGTGGCAGCGAGGCTGCCGTTTACAGGGACCAGCTCACCGAGATCGATCGCGATGTCGCCGCCGGCCTGATTGGGCCCTCGGAAGCGGAAGCCGCGCGCGTCGAGATCAGCCGTCGCTTGCTGGCGGCCGCGGATGGCAGGGATGACCTGCCGGCACAGGCGAACCTCGGGCTACGCCGGGCCTCGACCGTCCTGGCGCTGGTGGGGCTGCCGGTTGCGGCGGTTGCTTTCTACCTTTCGTTGGGATCGCCGCAGCTCGGTGATTTCCCGCTCGCCAGCCGCAGCCGCGCCCCCGACGTCAACCAGCCGATCGACAATCTGATCGCGCAGGTCGAGGCGCATCTGGAAAAAAATCCGACCGACGGCCGCGGCTGGAGCGTGCTGGCCCCGGCATTGGCGCGGCTCGGCCGCTACGACGACGCGATCCGCGCGCTGCGCAATTCGATCACTTACAATGGCGACAGCGCCGAGCGTCGGTCCGATCTCGGCGAAGCCCTGACCGGTTCGGCGGGCGGCGTCGTGACCTCGCAGGCCAAAGCCGAATTCGAACGCGCGGCGGCGCTGAACGCCGACGAGCCCAAAGCCGGCTATTTCCTCGGGCTTGCCGCCGAGCAGGATGGCCGTCGCACCGACGCCGCCGCGATCTGGCGCGCGATGCTGGCCAAGGCGCCGGCCGATGCGCCGTGGCGGCCGCTGGTTCAGGCCGCATTGGTGCGGGTCGGCGGTCCGGCGGCACCCGCGCTGTCGAATGATGCGATGGCTGCGGCCAAGGACATGAACGAGGCCGACCGTGGCGCGATGATCCGCGGCATGGTCGACCGCCTTGCCACACGGCTGAAGCAGGACGGCGACGATGTTGAGGGATGGTTGCGGCTGGTGCGGGCCTATATGGTGATGGGCGAGCGCGACAAGGCGGTGAGCGCGCTAGGCGATGCACGACAGGCGGTTGCGAACGATGCCGAACGCTTGCGCCAGCTCAATGAAGGCCTGAAGAATCTCGGGCTTGACGGATGATGGAACCCATCATGCAGGGAACCAAAGGATTATCATGACGCGCAAGCAGCGGCGTTTGACCATGATCGGCGGTTCGCTCGCGGTGCTCGCGGTGGCGGCGGCGCTCGTGCTGAACGCGATGCGCGATTCCATCGTGTTCTTTTCCACCCCTTCGATGGCGGCCGAGAAGCAGATTCCGGCCGGCAAGCGCTTCCGCCTCGGCGGCCTGGTGCAGCCGGGATCGCTGGTGCGCGGCGACAATCTGGCGGTGAATTTCAGCGTCGCCGACGGCGCCGCGAAGTTGCCCGTTGCCTACAAGGGAATCCTGCCCGACCTGTTCCGTGAAGGGCAGGGCGTCATCGCCGAGGGCGCGATCGACGCAACAGGCGTGTTCAGGGCCGACACCGTGCTCGCCAAGCATGACGAGACCTACATGCCCAAGGACGTCGCCGACGCGCTGAAGAAGCAGGGGCACTGGAAGGACGATTACGGCGCCAAGCCGAGCGCTTCGGCGGCGCCCACGCAGGGGGCGCCTAAGTGATCGCGGAAGCCGGACATTACGCGCTGGTGCTGGCGCTGGCGCTGTCGCTGATCCAGTCGACGGTGCCGATCGCCGGGGCGCGCTGGGGCGATGTCGCCTTGATGAATGTCGCGCGCTCCACGGCGCTGGCGCAATTGCTGTTCGTGGCGGTGTCGTTCACGGCGCTGGTGATGCTCCATGTCGGTTCCGATTTCTCCGTCGCCAACGTGTTCGAGAATTCGCACTCGACCAAACCGCTGCTCTACAAGATCACCGGCGTCTGGGGTAATCACGAAGGCTCGATGCTGCTGTGGGTGGCGATCCTTGCGCTGTTCGGCGGTCTCGTCGCGGCCTTCGGCAACAATCTGCCGCTGTCGCTGCGCGCCCATGTGCTGGCGGTGCAGGGCTGGATCGCGGCCGCGTTCTATCTGTTCATCCTGATGACCTCGAACCCGTTCCTGCGCATCGCCACCCCGCCGATCGAGGGCCGCGATCTCAATCCGGTGCTGCAGGACATCGGCCTCGCGGTGCATCCGCCGATGCTCTATCTCGGCTATGTCGGATTCTCGATTTCGTTTTCGTTTGCGGTCGCAGCCCTTCTCGAAGGGCGGATCGATGCGGCCTGGGCGCGCTGGGTGCGGCCCTGGACGCTGGTAGCGTGGATATTCCTCACGCTCGGCATCGCGATGGGCTCGTACTGGGCCTATTACGAACTCGGCTGGGGCGGCTGGTGGTTCTGGGACCCGGTCGAGAATGCCTCGCTGATGCCGTGGCTCGCCGGTACCGCGCTGTTGCATTCCGCCGTTGTGATGGAAAAGCGCAATGCGCTGAAGGTCTGGACCATACTGCTTTCGATCCTGACCTTCTCGCTGTCGCTGCTCGGCACCTTCCTGGTGCGATCGGGCGTGCTGACGTCAGTGCATGCGTTCGCGACCGACCCGACGCGCGGCGTGTTCATCTTGCTGATCCTTTGTTTTTTCATCGGCGGCAGCCTGACGCTGTATGCATGGCGCGCATCGACGCTGAAGCAGGGCGGGTTGTTCGCGCCGATCTCGCGCGAAGGCGCGCTGGTGCTCAACAACCTGTTCCTGACCACGGCCTGCGCGACGGTGTTCGTCGGAACGCTGTATCCGCTGGCGCTGGAAGTTCTGACCGGCGACAAGATTTCGGTCGGCGCGCCGTTCTTCAATCTGACCTTCGGGCCGCTGTTCGTGCCGCTGATGATGGCGATGTCGTTCGGGCCGCTGCTGGCGTGGAAGCGCGGCGACCTGCTCGGCGCGGCGCAGCGGCTGACGGCGGCGGGCATCGCGGCGCTGGTCGCGATTGCCGTGGCGTATGCATGGACCTATGGCGGCAGCACCTTTGCGCCGCTCGCGATCGGGCTTGCGATCTTCGTCATCGCCGGCGCGATGACTGATCTCGCCGAGCGCACGGCCTTGTTTCGCGCCCCCTTTGCGACCGCGATGCAACGCGCGCGGGGCTTGCCACGGGCGACCTGGGGCACCGCGTTCGCGCATGCGGGCGTCGGCGTGGCCCTGATCGGGATCGTCTGCGAGACCACCTGGAACAGCGAATATATCGGCACCTTGAAGCCGAACGGGGTTGCCAGGGTTGCCGGCTACGAATTGAAGCTCGACGGCGTCACGCAGCGGCAGGGACCGAATTACCGCGAGATGATCGCGCAGTTCACGGTTCGTCTGGACAGCGAGAAGCTCAGCGTGATGACGCCGTCCAAGCGCAATTTCACGACGCGGGGATCGTCGACGACGGAGGCCGCGCTGCTGACGCGCGGCGCCAGCCAGCTCTACATCTCGCTCGGCGAGAGCACGAGCGAAGGCGCGGTCGCGGTACGCATCTATCACAAGCCGCTGGTGCTTTTGATCTGGTGGGGCCCCGTGCTGATGGCGTTTGGCGGCCTGCTGTCGCTGTCGGACCGGCGCTTGCGCGTCGGGGCGCCGAAGCCCGCGAAGGCTTCGCGGGCGTTGCAGGCCGCGGAGTGATCCATTGAAAGCGCTCCTGGCCTGCGCATTTGCTACGTTTCTCTTGATCGGATGCCCGGCGGCCTACGCGGTGCAGCCCGACGAGATCATGGCGGACCCGGGCAAGGAAGCCCGCGCGCGCGATCTGTCGCGCGAACTGCGCTGCATGGTGTGTCAGAACCAGTCGATCGACGATTCCGAGGCGCCGCTGGCGCGCGACTTGCGGCTGTTGGTGCGCGAGCGGATTGCTGCCGGCGACAGCAATACGCAGGTGATCGATTTCCTGGTGGCGCGCTACGGCGAATTCGTGCTGCTGCGGCCGCGGTTCAACCCGCATACGCTGGTGCTGTGGCTGTTGCCCCCGCTGGCGCTGCTGGGGGGCGGACTGGCGTTATGGATCTACAGCCGACGCCGTTCGAAATCCCCGGGCACGGAAGATCAAGGCTTGCTGAAGCTGACGGCCGAGGAAGAGGCCCGCCTGGAACGGCTGATCGCCAAGGAAACGTCGCCGGAAAAGCCGGCCTGAAGCCTGTGCCGATTGCAAGCCGGCCGGTTCCGCCGCTACATTGCGGCCGTCAAGAACAACATCGCCAAAGGGGGAATTCGCAATGGCTCTTTCGCTCTACGACGCCAGCGTGGCGAACTATCTGCAAACCCTCGGCGCGGTCAGCGGATTCCTCGACCGCGCGCTGAGCCATTTTGAAGAGAACAACATCGATCCGGAAGCGATCGTCGAGACGCGGCTGGCGGCGGACATGCTGCCGTTCCGCTTCCAGATCATTTCCGTCGTCCAGCATTCCCGCGGCGCCATCGAGGGCGTGCAGCAGGGCCTCTTCAATCCGCCGTCGTTCAAGACCCCGTTCAACTTCGCCGGATTGCAGGCGCACGTGACGCAGGCCCGCGACGCCTTGTCGGCGCTGACGCCGGAGGCGGTCAATGCGCTCGCTGGCCGCGACGTCATCTTCGCGCTGGGCGACCGCAAATTGCCGTTCACGGCCGAAGGCTTCCTGATGTCGTTCTCGCTGCCGAATTTCTATTTCCACGCCACCACGGCTTACGACATCCTGCGCACCAACGGCGTTCCGCTCGGCAAACGGGATTTTATGGGACGCTTGAAGTTGAAGACCTGAGGGCTGGTCTATCCCCACAGGGTCTTCCAAACCGCCGTGCCGAGAATGCCGACGTTGAGGTAGATCGTCGACGACATGCCGAAGGCGCGATAGAGCGGGTGGATGCGGTACCCCACCCAGAACGCAAACCGCATGACGAAGAACACAATAGCGGCGGCGGCAATGACCTTGGTCTGCGCTGCCGTCAGGGTGACGCTGAGGGCGAGCGTGCCCGCCAGAAACAGCACGTATTGCTGAAGCGTGTTGTCGAGCACCCGGCCGTTGATCTCGGTCGCGGCGTCTTCCTTGTGCAGCGTTGGATCGATGGCTTCGCTGAGAAACCGGTTGTTGCCGACGGTGATGATGCCGACCAGCAGCGGGATCGCCGCAAACGCATTGGCCTTCAGGGTGAAGGCGAGCCGGCTGGCAACATCTGTGAGGGCTGCGGTATCCGGCCAAAGCCGGTAGATGCCGGCAACCGCCAGCACCATCGTCAAAACACCGCTCGCGGCTCCGATCGCAACGGTCTTCTGTTCGCGTGTCACGTCCAGCTCCTTAATCTTTCAAATGGATACGAAATGATCTTGTTCAGGCCCGGGCATGTCCGGTTATCGGGGCCGCGATGGTGCTCGCGGCAATCAATTGCAGCACCACGAACAGCCCGTGCAGCGCCGTCGTCACATAGCCGACGACCAGCATGTCCGCGGCGACGAAGAGTTGCCAGAATACCGGATTGGAGGTGCCGAGCAGGACGTGAATCGCCACGGCGGTGAGATGCCAGGCGCGCGATGGTTCGGCGCGCCACATCTGAATGCCCATCAGGAAGGCCAGCCCGTGCGCCTCGATGAAGCCGAGACCGGAATAGGGCGCGGCCGCGACGATTTTGGCGACGGGCCCGCTTGCGAAAAAGATGCCGAGCACGTCGCTGTAGAAGCCGCCGGCCGAAGCGGCAAGCAGGAAGAGGGCGTTGATGCGAAGCAGCGTTTGCCGTGATGCGGTCATCGTGATCTCCGTTTCCTGGCAAGTATCGCGGGCGGCGGCGCCTCGGCGCACTTGCGTAACGACGACGAAGAGTATAGTGCGTACTATACATCGGAGTAAAGTGGGCACTATATAAAAAGATAGTGATCACTATACTTTTTGGAAAGGCGGGAATTTTCAAAGTCATGGATCAAAAACCGGCCCGAAAATCCCGCCTGTCGCTGGCCGATCTCGAACGCGAGACCGAAAAATTCCTCACACCGGCCACGGCCAAGGAGAAGGCGATCATCGATGCCGCGGTCGCCCTGATCGGCGAGCGCGGCGTCGACGGCGCGACGACGGCCGAGATCGCGCGGCGCGCAGGGGTCACCGAGAAGACGATGTTTCGTTACTTCCCCTCAAAGAACGATCTGGTCCGGCGCGTGCTGTTTCCGATCATGCTGCAGCGAGGCCTGACGCGGCAGTGGGAGACGCGCGAAAAGCAGATCAAGGCGAGGGCCCCGAGCCTGAAGGACTGGTTCATCGCGGCCGCCAGCGAGGAGATGGCGATGGTGGTCAAGAACCCGGGAATCGCCCGCACCGTCACCGCGGAGATGATTCAGAACGACGACATCAGGGGCGCGATGGCCGAGCTGTGGCAGCGGCATATCTGGGAACCCATGCTCGAAAGCCTGGACAACCTGCGCGCCGACGGCAGGCTCCGCAGCGATGTCGATGTCGAGGTGCTGGCCCGCGCCGTGCACTGCATGCATGTCGGGTATTTCCTGACGCGCTGTGTGTTCGCCCCCGACCGCAAGTGGGACGACGCCAGCGAAATCGAGAAGATGGCGGATATCCTGGCCAATGGCGCGAGCAGCAAATCCGGGAATAAGTCCAGAAAATCCAGTAAATCCAAGGGCGGTTAGCAGCGCCATTTGCAGCAAATGAGGGGCCGCAACGCCCCTCAAAACGCCACTTTCGGCCGGCGCTAAGCCCTTGGATTGCCTGCGCTAAACTGCCGCAGCCATAACCGCCTCCATTACAAAAGTTTAATTCCCTCGCCAGCGCGCGGTAAGGCGCCAGACCCCATCTTCCGTCCTGTCAGGTGCCCAGCCCCCCGCACCGTCGAATTCTGGATCTGGAGATTTCCCAAAATGACTGAACGTCCCGTCGATCTGTCCTCGCTTCCGTCCTATGGCGCCCCGCGCCGTCAGCTTTTCTCGGCGCGCAAATTCGCGCTGATGGCGTCCGTCGTCGCCGGCCTCGGCGCCGCGGTTTATGGTTTCAGCCCTTCGTCGGGCCCGGTCGATGTGTTCACCAGCGCGGCGCACGCGCAGGTCAACAACGAAGTCCGCAAGGTTGAGCGGCCGATCGGCTTTGCCGACATCGTCGAGCGCGTGAAGCCGTCGGTGATTTCGGTCAAGATCAACATCGCCGAGAAGGTTGCCAGCAAGGACAAGGACGATAGCGCCAACCGGGACGACGACTCGCCGTTCCAGCCGGGCTCGCCGATGGAGCGCTTCTTCCGCCGCTTCGGTGGACCGGATGGTTTGCCGCCCGGTCTGCGCGGTAACCCGCGTGGCGGCCGTGGCCCGGTGACCGGCCAGGGCTCCGGCTTCTTCATCTCGCCTGACGGTTATGCCGTGACCAACAATCACGTCGTCGACGGCGCCGACAAGGTCGAAGTCACGATGGACGACGGCAAGAGCTACTCCGCCAAGGTGATCGGCACCGATCCGCGCACCGACCTCGCGCTGATCAAGGTCGCCGGCCGCACCGACTTCCCGTTCGCAAAGCTGTCCGACTCCAAGCCGCGGATCGGCGACTGGGTGCTCGCGGTCGGTAATCCGTTCGGCCTCGGCGGAACCGTGACCGCCGGCATCGTCTCGGCCTCCGGCCGCGACATCGGCAACGGTCCGTATGACGATTTCATCCAGATCGACGCGCCCGTGAACAAGGGCAACTCGGGTGGACCGGCATTCGATACCGCCGGCGAGGTGATGGGCGTCAACACCGCGATCTATTCGCCGTCCGGCGGCAGCGTCGGCATCGCGTTCTCGATTCCCGCCTCGACGGTAAAAAGCGTGGTCGCCCAGCTCAAGGACAAGGGCTCGGTCGCCCGCGGCTGGATCGGCGTCCAGATCCAGCCCGTGACTTCGGATATCGCCGACAGCCTCGGCCTGAAAAAGGCGGAAGGCGCGCTGGTGGCGGAACCGCAGGCCAATGGTCCGGCGGCCAAGGCCGGCATCGAATCCGGCGACGTCATCACCGCTGTCAACGGCGAAACGGTCAAGGACGCGCGCGAACTCGCCCGAACCATCGGCGGATTGGCGCCGGGAGCCGCGGTTAAGCTCAACGTGCTGCACAAGGGTGCGGACAAGGTCGTCAATCTCACGCTCGGCCAGTTGCCGAACACCGTTGAGGCCAAGGCCAGCATCGACGACGGCGACAAGGCCAAGCCGAACAAGGGAACCGACGTGCCGAAGCTCGGCATGACGGTTGCCCCCGCCAACAGCGTGGCCGGCGCCGGCAAGGAAGGCGTCGTGGTCACCGAGGTCGACCCGAAGAGTGCGGCGGCCGAGCGCGGGTTCAAGGAAGGCGATGTGATCCTGGAAGTGGCCGGCAAGAGCGTCGCTACCGCTGGCGAAGTGCGTGATGCGATCAACGCGGCGCGCACCGACAACAAGAGCAGCGTTCTCATGCGCGTGAAGAGCGGCGGTTCGTCGCGGTTCGTGGCAGTGCCGGTAGCGAAGGGTTAAATACGAGATGGAGGGTTTCGCCGGCAACAGTCGCCCCCGCCGACGGCTCCTTCCGGGGAGCGGGTGCAAAACTCGCTCCCTCCAGCTACCTTTCGATGGAATACGCCCCCCTCTGTCGGAAGGGAAAAGGGCGGCGGGGTCCCCCAGCCTCGCCGCCCGCTTTTTCTACACGAAAGCGTTTTCGAGCAAAGTGGGCACCGGTTTGCGTGATGAAAACGCGTCAAAACAAGAATCCAGAGCTTCGGAGACCGAAGCTCTGGGAACACAAATAATTGCGCGGGTTCCCCGTTGCCTTGCATCGGCATGCGCCACGCGCCATGGTGAGAAAAGGCCCACAACGTGAGCACAACCGCTTCTCAGACCGCAACCGCCTCCCAAATGCGCCTGTTGATCATCGAAGACGACCGCGAGTCCGCCGACTATCTGGTGAAGGCGTTCCGCGAAGTCGGTTATATCGCCGATCTCGCCAGCGATGGCGAGGAAGGGCTGTCGCTCGCCGACAGCGGCGATTACGACGTGCTGGTGGTCGACCGCATGCTGCCGAAGCGCGACGGCCTGTCGCTGATCGGCAGCTTGCGCGAAAAGGGCAACCGCACGCCGGTCCTGATCCTCTCCGCGCTCGGCCAGGTCGACGACCGCATCAAGGGCCTGCGCGCCGGCGGTGACGATTACCTGCCAAAACCCTATTCATTCGCCGAGCTGCTCGCGCGTGTCGAAGTGCTGTCGCGCCGCCATGGCGGTCCGGCCGAGGAAACCACCTACAAGGTCGGCGATCTCGAACTCGACCGGCTGTCGCACCGAGTCGCCCGCGGCAAGGACGAACTGACGCTGCAGCCGCGCGAGTTTCGCCTGCTCGAATATTTGATGAAGCATGCAGGGCAGGTGGTGACGCGCACCATGCTCCTGGAAAACGTCTGGGATTATCATTTCGATCCGCAGACCAACGTCATCGACGTGCATATCTCGCGGCTGCGCTCCAAGATCGACAAGGGCTTCGAGCGGCCCTTGCTGCACACGATCCGCGGCGCCGGATACATGATCCGTGACGGGATCAGATAAGATGCTATAATTGTTGTATCTTTTTTATAGGTCTTGTTTTCAATTGCCAATTATTTACCGGCTCTCTCAACCGTCGGTCGGCTTCGCAGCACCTCCGAAAAGCAAAAGCCCCGCCTAAGCGGGGCTTTCTTCAATCGGCTTGCCGGCATCCGGCAGCATTTTGAGCCATACTCTCAAATCGTCCGGCAGGATGATCGTACGCCTCCCGTGCTTCTTGGCCTTGAGATCACCGCCGCTGATCGCCTCACGAATGGAGGTCAGCCCGATCCCGGTGAGGGCGCTTGCCTCCTCAGGTGACACCGAGAGCCGTTCCGAGAGCGGTACCTTTCCCTTCTGTCCGAACTCGTTCATCAGATAAGAGCCTTATCGTTTGCGGGCCATGGCGTGGCTAGTCTCGTCGCCCTTGTCCTCGACTTGCGATTCCGGCACGGGCGACAATCTCACGCGCCTCCTTGGCCTAGCTTGGTACAGCGGCCGACAAAGAGCGCATGAGATAACGTCGTCATCCCCACATGATGCAATTGGCGGTGCCGAAGCAAAATGGTTGTCAAAAATGCGTGGTGCAATTGGATACCAAAGCGAATGAAAGGAGAGGTCCCCACTTCCCAATTCTTCGCCCCTACTCAGCGCAATAGCTGCGACGAATTCTGGAGCTGGGCGAAGCCTCTGGCCACTGTAACGGTGATCAGCTGCTGATATCGTAAATGGTTCGCCCGGACTCGAGCCTGCAACTGGACCATTATGAACGGCAGAATACAGCTTCGCTCATTTGCTGTGTTATTATGCTCGTTCGATACCACGCGTTTTATTTCGATGGCATCGTTTCTGGTCCGAGCGGTGTTTAGGAAACCGGAGTCACGCGCCAGACGTCGCTCCCGCAAAGTAGAGACCCTACGGCCGAACAGTCGCTCAGGAGCGCGACAGCCTATCTTCTTCGTCGGATTGCAGGATGCTTCATCCCGCTCGTTCTTCGAGCTGCTGCCGATCCATTTCTAACAGTCGGGCCTCTGTAAGCAATGCTCGCGTCCTTCCTGGTCTGTGCGAAACGACTCGATGAACCCGCCTTGGCACTGCGTGACAAAAACCGTCTTCCCGTCTTTGCCACCAAACGACAAATTAGTCGGTTCTTTGCCTTTCAACGCAATCTCCTTCTGAACCGTTCCGTTTGGTTTCATGACGGCAATCGTACCCTTCTGGATTCGAGCTACAAGCAACCTTCCGGAGACATCTGTGCGGAGACCGTCGATCGTGTCGGGCTCACTCTCACAAAGCAGAACGCGCCGCGGGCGGAGATCGTAGACCTCAACGAGGCGATCGTCGAGGTGATAGCCCTGACCTACAGCGAAGCTGTCAAAACCGGCGTCACAGTGAGCACACGACTGGCGCCTCAGTTGCCGCGTGTCCAAGGCGATCGGGTCCAACTGCAACAAGTGATGCTGAACTTAATCGTTAACGCTATTCAGGCCATGAGTGGTATTGGGGAAGGCGCGCGCGAATTACAGATCAGCATCGATGCCGTCCCGTCCGAAGGTGGCGTGCGCGTCGGGGTGCGGGACACCGGCCCGGGGCTGAGCCCGGAGAGCCTCCCGCGTCTGTTCGAGCCATTCTACACGACCAAGCCCGAGGGCATGGGCCTATCTGTCTGCCGCTCGATCATCAAAGCCCATCGCGGACGGTTGTGGGCGTTCCCGTGCGAACCGCAGGGTGCTCTCTTTCAGTTTACGATCCCTGCCACCTAAGCGGACGGACCGTAATCGAGTCGATGTAGCTCTTTGGCACTTTCGGACCTGGGGCCATGACCGATTTGAGTCCGTTAAGCGCACGAAAACAGACGTTGTCCGCTTCCAAGTTTATGGGTTCACGCCCTGGTCATCTGGAACGCAAGTTCGTCACATTATAATGATAGCTCGAATCTCTCCCGATAGAGGAGAGCGCTTGTGGCGAATGCAGGTATGAGAGGCCGGCCGATCGCGCAGGAGCGGACGTATTTGGAGCGGCAAGTACGTCGCCATCGTGTCATCCGGCATTCCCTGCGCCCTCTCTTTTGAGAGGTGCGAAAATTACCTGCAAACCTCGGGCGATCAGCGCCGCGAGATCGCGAAGCCGTATCTGCCTGGCTGTTTGAAAATTGAATCAGAAAATTGGGCCCGTTCCGATTTAATCCTAGAACCGAGTCACGATATCCGACAACTCGTGGGGCGGATTGAGCCGAAGGCGCAATCCGCCATTTTGGCTCGATCGCTGCGGGTCATCATTGTTCTCGCATTCTCCGCTCGCCGACAGCGCAAGCGCGACGATAATTCGACATGGGGCATCGGATAGAGCACAGGCCACGTTTGCGATGTACCCCCGGGCGGCAGATTACGCCTTCGGCTCCAATCCGCCCCACGGACCTGAAATCACGAAAATACTTCCTGTTGATTGTGGCCTAGGGGCCCTTGCCGGCAACTTCGTTGATCGCAGCCATCACCTCGCCCGTCGCTGTCTGGTGAATCATGTGCCCGGTTTGAGGAACGCGGTGAAACGCGCTCTGCGAAACGTCAGAATGCAATCGGGCCGATTGCTTGTCGATGTCGATCAGCCGGTCGTCTTCGCCGGCGATGATGACGACAGGCATCTTAAGCTCCGCATACTTGTCCTCGAAATGGAAGGCATCGGGAATCATGAGCGCCGACTCGGCGGCCGAAGCGCGGATCTGCGAAGGACGAAGCGCCATCTCCTTCGGGAACTGCTCGAACTTGGCAGGCGCCGACTTGGGTCCGAAGATCTTCGCCATCATGAGCGGCCACATCAGTCTGCTGATCATGGGCGACAGCGTGTGGCCCATGATATCGCCCACAACGGGCACAGCCGGGGCGGACAGGGCCACGACGTCGGGACGCAGGGTAGGATAGTAGTAGCCCGAGGCGAGAACCAAGCCGCGCACCATGTCGGGAAACTTGAGAGCCAGGGCGACCGCCACCGATGCGCCCCAGGAGTGCCCGAGGACGATCGCCTGTGAAACGCCGAGCCGCTTGAGCGCGCGCTGGATCAATTGAGCCTGGGCATCGGGCGTCCACACGACATTGCGCGGTCGGCTGCTATGGCCGAATCCGGGACGGTCGATGATAATGACCCTGTAGTTCTTGGCGGCTAGGTCGACCAGCCCACTGGATTCGAAATCCTGGATCATGCTGCCGTTGCCATGCAGAAGCACCAGCGGCTCGCCCGAGCCTCTTTCCACGTAGTGCAGACGGACACCGTCCACATCAAGGAACCGGCCGGCTGGCGGATTGTCGTGCTCTGCCTTTTTCGCCAGATGACGGTTCAGAAGTGCGGTCGCTGCCAGCGCTCCTGCTGCGACTACTGCGGCGACCGCATAGGAATGGCCCGCTGCAACGTTCCGGTTTCGCATGACGGACGTCGGAAGCCGGCTTAGTCGGTTCACTGGGGTCATGCTCACACCGGGGGTGCCTGCACGAAACGTCGGCCACCCGACAAATGTTGCAGTGCGCGTTAAACCGCCCGCAGCACGGATCGTTCCTCAACCGCTTGAGAAGTCGCGGCTCAGGCGCATATGAGCCCGCCAGGCGCCGGGTCAGTGGCTTTTATCGGTGATGAGATCGCCAGTTGCGCTCCCGCCTGCCTCAGGAATGGAGCAGCGACGCCGTCGGCGCTATTGTCCGGATTCGGCCCGCGTACCTCAAAGGCGGCGTAACGATCAGAACCGCGTCACGATATCCGACAGTGCCGGGCGAGGGCGGTCCTCGGCGGGTTTTGACGGCGTGCCGATATGGATGAAGCCGGCGAGCTTCTCGTCCGCCTTCACGCCGAGGCCTTCGAGCACGTCGCGGTCGAACGCGAACCAGCCGGTAAGCCAGTTGGCGCCGTAGCCGAGCGCGGTGGCCGCGGTGACAATGTTCATGGCGCTGGCGCCGGCAGATAGTTCCTGCTCCCACGCCGGCACCTTGGGGTGCGGTTTGACAAAACTCACCACGGCGATCACCAGCGGCGCATCCATCAGCCGGCGCTTTTCCATTTCGACATCGGCAGCCGGAGCGCCCGGATTCTTCCGCGCAAATACTGCTGCGATGACGTCGCCGGCGCGGGCGCGCGCGTCGCCTTCGAACACTATGAAGCGCCACGGCGTCAGCTTGCCGTGATCGGGAACCCGCGAACCGATAGTCAGGATGGTCTCGAGTTCGGCCGCCGAGGGGCCGGGGCCACTCATCTCGCGCGGTTTGATGGAGCGGCGGAGTTTCAGGAGTTCAAGGGCATCGGGCAATTTAAGGGCTTTCGCTGGAAGGTTGGCGATCGGATATCACGTAGATAGGAAGCCGACGAGGCTGGTGAAGGCCTTTTTAGACCGATTGTGATCAGAATGGTGAGGATGACTGGTGTCGGCGGCTCGCGATAAAGGTCTTGGTCCCAAGGTGGGACTATGGTAAGATTCAGGCGGTGAGAGTGATAGCGCTCAGCACGATCAAGAATTATCTCGGGCGAGGCGCGGATGTTGCCGACGCCCGCGAGCCGGTCATGGCGTGGTTTCGCCAGGTGAGGCAGGCGGATTGGGCGAAGCCGGCGGACGTCAAGCGGGACATCCGCAGCGCCAGCATTCTCAAGGATGGTCGCGCTGTCTTCAACGTCGCCGGTAACAAATATCGTATCGTGGTCTGGATCAACTATCCCTATCGCGTCGTTTATATCAGGTTTGTCGGCACGCATCGACAGTACGACTCGATCGATGCGCAAAGCATTTAAGGATTCCGGTTATGGATATCGCGCCCATTAAATCCCATCGTGACTATCGCCGCGTGCTCAAGGAGATCGAGGGATTGATGACTGCCCGGCGCAATTCGCCCGAGGGCGATCGGCTAGATGTGCTGGTCACGTTGGTGGAAGCGTGGGAGCGCAAACATTACCGGCTCGATCTGCCGGACCCTGTGGAGGCGATCAGGTACCATATGGAACAGAGCGGTTTGCAGCCGCGCGATCTCATTCCTTTTATCGGCAGCCGGAATCGCGTGCACGAAGTGCTAAATCGTCGGCGTGAACTCACACTCAACATGATCAGACGGCTGCACGAGGGACTTGGCATTCCCGCCGAATCCCTGATCAAGATCGGGCAGAACAAGGCTGCCTAAATCGACGGTGCCGGCTTCACCGGCATCTTCGCCGCCCGCTCCAAGAGGTCCTTCCCGAGGTCTTCCAGAATTTCCCGCGTTGCCAGAAACAGGCTGTGGCCCTGTTCGGTTTCGATCGCCAGCGCCACCACCGTCGGCCGGTTGGGATCCGGGATCAGCTGGTAAGCCCGGATCGGAAAAGCGGGAAGCTCCTGCTCGTCAGCCATCAGGTCTCGAGCCTGGCCCGCTTGACGTCCGGCGGGGTGGCTTCCTCGACCAAGGCCGCCAGCGCCTCGTCGGTCGGCATCACCTTTTGGCCTTCGCTGCCGAGCCGGCGGACCGAGACCGAATGGGTCTCGGCTTCCTTCTTGCCGACGACGAGAAGGGCCGGGATTTTCGCCAGCGAGTGTTCGCGGACCTTGTAGTTGATCTTCTCGTTGCGCAGATCGATCTCGACGCGCAGGCCCGCGCGCCGCGCCGCGGCGGCGACCACCTTGGCGTATTCGTCGCCTTCGGAGGTGATGGTGGTGACGACGGCCTGCACCGGTGCCAGCCAGAGCGGGAAGTTACCGGCGAAATGCTCGATCAGGATTCCGATGAAGCGCTCCATCGAGCCGCAGATCGCGCGATGCACCATGACCGGCACCTTCTTGGAGCCGTCGGCATCGATGTAGAACGCACCGAATCGTTCCGGCAGGTTGAAGTCGACCTGCGTGGTGCCGCATTGCCAGTCGCGGCCGATGGCGTCGCGCAGCACATATTCGAACTTCGGTCCGTAGAACGCGCCTTCACCGGGATTGATCGCGGTCTTGATGCGGTTGCTGCCGCTGGCCTGAATTTCCGACAGCACGGTGGCCATCACGCGCTCGGCGTGATCCCACATCTCGTCGGTGCCGACGCGCTTCTCCGGCTTGGTCGAGAGTTTGATCGTCAGCTCACCCTCGAAGCCGAAATCCGCATAGGTCGACAGGATCAGATCGTTGATCTTGAGACATTCGTCGGCGAGTTGCGCTTCGGTGCAGAACACATGCGCGTCGTCCTGGGTGAAGCCGCGCACGCGCATCAGGCCGTGCATCGCGCCCGACGGCTCATAGCGGTGCACCACGCCGAATTCGGCGAGCCGCAGCGGCAGGTCGCGATAGCTCTTCAGGCCATGCTTGAAGATCTGCACATGGCCGGGACAGTTCATCGGTTTGAGCGCAAACCAGCGCTTGTCCTCGGCCTCGTCGCCGGCGGATTGCGCCGCGAACATGTTCTCGCGGTACCAGTCCCAATGGCCTGAAGTCTCCCACAGCACCTTGTCGAGGATCTGCGGCGCGTTGACCTCGCTGTAATCGCCGGTCAGGCGGCGGCGCATATAGGCGATCAGCGCCTGGAACACCGTCCAGCCCTTCGGGTGCCAGAACACCACGCCGGGGCCTTCCTCCTGGAAGTGAAACAGGTCGAGCTCGCGGCCGAGCTTGCGGTGGTCGCGCTTCTCGGCCTCCTCGATCTGCTTCAGATAGAGGTCGAGGTCTTCCTGCTTCGCAAACGCCGTGCCGTAGATGCGCGTCAGCATCGGGTTGTTGCTGTCGCCGCGCCAATAGGCGCCCGCGACCTTCATCAGCTTGAACGCGTTGCCGACCTTGCCGGTCGAGGTCATATGCGGCCCGCGGCAGAGATCGAACCAGTCGCCCTGGTAATAGATCTTGATCGGCTCGTCGCCGGGAATGGCGTCGACCAGTTCGACCTTGAAGGCTTCGCCCTTGTCGCGAAACACCTGTTTTGTCTTCTCGCGCGACCAGACTTCCTTGGTGAAGGGTTTGTCGCGCGCGACGATCTCGCGCATCTTCTTTTCGATCGCGGCGAAATCTTCCGGCGTGAACGGCTCGTTGCGGAAGAAGTCGTAATAGAACCCGTTCTCGATCACCGGACCGATGGTGACCTGCGTGCCCGGCCACAGCGACTGCACCGCTTCGGCGAGCACGTGGGCGGCGTCATGCCGGATCAGTTCCAGCGCGCGCGGGTCGTCGCGGTTGACGAACTCGATCCTGGCGTCGCCCGAGATCGGATCGTTGAGGTCGGCGACCACGCCATCGAGCGCCATCGCCACCGTGCGCTTGGCCAGCGACGGCGAGATGCCCTTGGCGATCTCGAGCCCGGTAATGTCCTGGGGAAATTCGCGCCTGGCGCCATCGGGGAAGGTGAGGGTGATTTTTTGCACGGGTTCGGCCGGTTTCAAGTTCGCAAGGCCAAATTGGAATCCCGGTGCGGGTGCATTGCTGTCAGGCATTGGCGTCTCCTTGAGCTCACTCCTGCGAACGAGCGCAGGTAAGCGGGAACAGGCGGTATAGCAGGGGATTCGGCTCCTGCAATCGGGCAATATCAAGAAAATCGGCGGCCGATCCCTGCGATGATACGTATCCCGCTCCTGTGAGGTCTCTTGGTGGCGACCTGTCCGCCGCCAAAAGCCACCGTGAAGGCGATTGGTTCACGCGAAGGCGTTGCGCAGTAACGGCCCTCAGCGCTCGGCGCCGGCGTCTCCTACGTGCAGTTGAATGCAATCCAACGCTGCGCGCCGCACGCTTTGTCGGAGCGGCCGTGGTCGCGCTGACGCGTGCGATGCAAGCGGGCCCAACGCCAAAGTTCCACACACCGCGTCGTGACAAGACCAGGTTCGCGTGCTTCTCTCGCCCGTGGGGAATCCGAGGGGGCATCGTGAGGGTAGGCAATACCGCGGCCTGTGCCGCTTTAGTGGCGCTTCAGTTCGCGGCCGTGGCGCTGGCATCGCCGGATAGCGCGATGGCCCGCGAGCAGCCAAGCGGTTGCAAGGTCGGTCCGCTGAAGAGCACCAGCGAACTGGATGACCGTGTCGCCGCCTGCACGATCCTGATCGATTCAAGCCGGTCCCCGGCGAAGCTGGCGCTGGCGCTGTCGTACCGCGCGCAGAGCCTCCTCAACCAGAAGAAATGCGATGCCGGGTTTGCCGACCTGATGCGCGCCAAGGACGTCTCGCCCTCCAAGAAGAGCTCCGCCTATTACGATCTGCATCTGTGGATCTCGTACTACTGGCAGCACTGCAAAGGCGATTTCGATCGCGGCATCGAGGTGTTGAACGAAGCCGCTGCGATCCTGCCCCGCGATCCCGCGGTCTATAACCAGCGGGCCAACATGTTCAGCGACAAGGGTGATCATGCGGCGGCGCTTGCCGACATCAACCGCTCGATCGCCTTGATCAACAACGATCCCTATCGCGCCTCGGCTTACAACAACCGGGCGCTGATCCTGAAGACGATGGGGGAGTATGAAAAGGCGGCCGCCGATTTCGGCGTTGCGATCAAGCTCGCGCCCAAGAACGCCAAATATTATGCCAACCGCGGCGACGCCTGGCGTCGCACCGGAAACCTCGAGCGTGCGTTGCAGGACCAGGACCGCGCCATCGAGCTCTACGCCGGCGGTCCCGGCATCGCCCTTGGCCTGACGCTGCGCGGCGAGACACTGCGTTACATGGGCGAATACGACCGGGCGCTTTCCGACTTCAACCAGGCTGTCCGGATCGAACCGGATTTTGCGCCGGCGCTCACCGGCCGCGGACTGACGTTCGAACGCACCGGCGATCTCGAGCGCGCGAAATCCGAGTTCCGCACCGCGCTGTCGATCAGCGAGAATTCCGGCCGGGGCGACCTGTCGAAATCCGCGCGTGAAACCGCCGAGGCGCGACTTGCGGCGCTTTCCTCGGGTGTGCCGCAGCCGACCATCCTTCCGGTCCCCGTCAGGGCGGCCTCGACGAATTCGGTGCCGACCCCGGCCGTTGCGACACCCGTCGTGGCACCCGCTGCGGCCAAGGCTACCGCGGCAAAACAAGGCCGCCGGGCCGCGCTGATCATCGGTAACTCCGCCTATAAATCGGTACGGGCGCTCGAGAACCCGGGCCGTGACGCCGAAAAAATCGCGGGCACATTGCGTGCAATCGGCTTCGATAGCGTCACGGTCGCCATCGACGTGACGCGCGAGAAAATGACCGAGGCGCTGCGCACGTTTGCGGCGGCCGCCGACAAGTCCGACTGGGCGATGGTCTATTATGCCGGCCACGGAATCGAGGTGAATGGCGTCAATTACCTGATACCGGTCGATGCCAAACTGGCATCCGGCCGCGACGCCCTGTTCGAGGCGATGCCGCTGGATCAGGTGATGGCGGCGATTGATGGCGCGAAGAAGCTCAAGCTCGTGATGCTCGATGCCTGCCGGGACAATCCGTTTGCGAATGCCTCCACGTCAACTCAGGTGCCGGTTGCCGCCGCGCGGGCGCCGGCTTCGAACGAAGGCGACACGCGCGGCGCGAAGACGCGCTCAGTCGGTCGCGGGCTTGGCGAGGTCAAGGTGCAGGGCGCATCGCTGGTCGTTTACGCCGCCAAGCATGGCGAGACCGCGCTGGACGGCGAGGGGGATTATTCGCCGTTCGCGGTCGCGGTTGTGCAGCGGATCGCGACGCCAGGCGTCGAGATCAACAAGCTGTTCCGTCTCGTCCGCGATGACGTGATGGAGGCGACCGCCGGACGCCAGGAGCCTTACACGTATGGTTCGCTGCCCGGACGCGAGGACTTTTTCTTCGTGAACCGATAACGCTTCAATCCGCCATCCGCGTCAGCACAGCCTTGAATGTGACGCCGGGCAATTGCAGCGCGGTGCCTTCGAAGTCGACCATGCTGCCGTTGTCGGCCCCCTTTAGCGTCAGCGTGACCATGTCGGTCCCGAACAGCGGCTTGAAAGCCGGATCGGGGTTGTGACGCTCTGTGGTGACCTTGGCCTGAATGCCGTCGCCCTTGTCGGTGTAATTGCCGATGAACGCGAAAGCCGAATTGCCGCCCCGAAGCTTGCCGCCGAAGGCGTAAATCACCCCGGTGCCGGTTCCATGAACCGTATGAAATTCAACCTTGTATAAGCCGTCCTGCAAAATCCATCCCCAAAAGTTGTATAAACTAATTGATGCACCCTATGGTGCGGGCCTGCGTCGGGCAATGCTGCGCGCCCTAAATCGTTGGGCCATCAACATCACAATTCGATCAGTGGAATTCAGCGGTACGATGGGAAGGAGCTGGAAGAAGCCTTCGATCGCTGAAGCGACCGATTACCGGTTCGCGGGCGACGGCGCGCTGGCGATCCGGGTCAGCTGTGGCGAAGCCGCCATCTTGACCAGCACGTCCTTGACCGGATGCTCGGTCCAGGCCTGCGTGACGTAATCGCGATGCGTGATGCCATTGCGCGTCTGCACGAACACGACGCTGCCGGGGCGCAGCGGCCCGTCCATGTTCTCGGTGACGGTGATACCCTTGTCGCGCAGCATCTCGATCAGTTCCTGGTCACGGCGCTTGGTGTAGCGGGTGTAGGAGCTCACGAAGAAGCCGGAACGGTTGTTCGCGATCCAGCTGGCGAACTTGTCGAGTTCGCCATAGACGGCGTCGAGCAGGAACACGCCGCGGACGCGGTTAGTCGCGCCGCCGACGTCGAGGCTCCAGGCGGTCGGCAGGAAACCGCCGCTATAGCCGACGATGACGATCGGCATGTTGGCGAACGCCTGCGCCGATTTCGGGTCGCCGGTGAGGCGGGCGAGGTGGCTTGCCGACTCGTCCATGAAGCGCTTGAAGCCACCGGGCTGCCAGAACTTGCCGGCGCTAGAATCGGCGGCGTTCACCGCCAGCTGCGGCGCCAGCAGCACGGCGTTCACACCTGAATCCGAAATCTGCTGCGGCACCAATTGGCGGTCGCGGACATCGCGTTCCAGCGTTGCGCCGTTGCCGTGGAAGAACACCACGATCACGCCGGGCTTGCGGACGTCGAAGGTCTCGGGGACGTGCACCAGCACGCGGCTGTCATTGTAGGTCTCATCCTGCCAATAGACCCGGCCGCCATAGCTGCGATGGCCTTTGCGGTCGCCCTTGGTGATGTTGAGGAACGGCGCCTCGGAGCGCGGATTGGTGCCGAAATAGGGGAAGGCGGAGGATTTCATGCTGACCAGCGTGGTCAGTTCTTCGCGCTCACTCTGGCGCGGAAGTGTCAGCGTGGGATTGAGCGAGGCGACCCTGACCGGCTCGGCCCGCACCTTGCGTTGAGACGGGGTTGGGGCCAGCGCAACCTGCTGCGCCAGGCTCTCGCTTGGCGTCGGGAAACGGTCGGCGAATTGCGGCTGCGGGAAGCGGTCTTCAAAACTGTCGCCGGCGGTAGCGTGGGCGTTCGCGGCCAGCATGCCGGCAGGGGGCGCCTTGCCGCATTGAACAAGAACAAAGGACAGCGGTACAAAAAGCGAAGCGACCGCGATCCAGTGCCAACGACGAGGACGGGCATGCCGGGGCTGGGCACGACGCTGCGCGACCGGGGAAATCACCCGGTCCGCGCGCTGACGTATCTGGAATTTCGGATCTGCTCCGACCATCCACCCAGTGCCCCAAGAACCACCTGAGAACCACCCAAGATCCACCGTTAACTGGCGTACCTCGATCGTGTTTAGGCGACGTTAAGCTTCCGGAGCAAACTCCCCACATCCGGAAGTCCGGAGGAGACCATCCAATCGTGTCCTGATTGTGGGCCCCGCCATCTTGTTTTCGCAATGTCGGGGTGCACTGCAAAGGCCAAAGAGACTTCCATGGGTATTTAGATACCCAAATTGTTACCTGGTTTAAATCATTGTTAACGCTGCTTGAATTGGGCGGCTCCAGCCTGCACCATGAGGGTTCAGGCGTGCGGCGCTGAAGGTACGGTCGAAATGGCGGCATCAGAAACGGGCAGCGCGGCATGGTCCGGCCCGCGTCCCGGCGGCGGCTCGACCATTTCGGTCGTGGTAGCGATCTCCATCGTCGTTGCCGACATGGTCGGCGTTGGCGTCTTCACCAGCCTGGGCTTTCAGGTCAAGGACATCCCTTCCGGCTTCTCGATCCTGTTGCTGTGGACCGTCGGCGGTATCGTCGCGCTGTGCGGGGTGTTTGCCTATAGTGAGCTCGGGGCGATGTTTCCGCGCTCGAGCGGCGAGTACAACTTTCTCGGCCGCGCCTTTCACCCGGCCTTCGGTTTTGTGGCGGGCTGGGTTTCGGCGACCGTTGGTTTTGCGGCACCCGTCGCACTCGCCGCGATGGCGTTCGGCGAATACGGCAAATCGGTCTTTCCGGACGCACCACCGCTGGCGCTCGCCATCGGAGTGGTCTGGCTGGTGTCGCTGGTGCAGCTCACCGGCGTCAGGCACTCCAGCACCTTCCAGTTGATCGCGACCATCCTCAAGGTGCTGCTGATCGTGGCCTTCCTGGTCGCCGGATTTCTGATGGCGACGCCGCAGCCGTTGTCGTTCGCGCCGTCCGCGTCCGACTTCTCCCACATCGTCAGCGCGCCGTTCGCGATCAGCCTGGTGTTCGTGATGTATTCGTTCTCGGGCTGGAATGCGGCGACCTATATCATCGGCGAGGTGCACGATCCGGAGCGCAACGTGCCGCGCGCGATGCTGGCGGGGACGCTGATTGTGCTGGTGCTTTATGTGGCGCTGAACGCGGTGTTCCTGCACTCGGCGCCGATCGACAAGCTGGCGGGCCAGCTCGACGTTGCCCGCGTCTCCGGCAGTTACATCTTCGGCGAGTTCGGCGGCCGCATCGTCGGCGCGATGATCTGCGTCGGTCTGATCTCCTCGATCAGCGCGATGATGTGGATCGGACCGCGGGTGATGATGACCATGGGCGAGGACATTCCGGTGCTGCGCCCGTTCGCGCGCCGGTCGAGCGGCGGCGCGCCGCCCTACGCCATTCTGTTCCAGCTGACGGTGGCGAGCCTGATGCTGTTCACGCGCAGTTTTGAAGCGGTGCTCGAATTCATCCAGTTCGCATTGTTGTTCTGTTCGTTCTTCACCGTGCTCGGCGTGATCAAGCTGCGCATCACGCACCCCGACCTGCCGCGGCCCTATCGCGCCTGGGGATACCCGGTCACCCCGGTGGTTTTCCTGCTCGTGACCGGCTTCATGATGTACTATCTTTTGACCGAACAACCGCTGCGGGTGTTCCTTGGTGTTTTGATCATGCTTTCAGGACTTCTGATTTACGCCGTTTTCCGCAAGCGGGCCGACCAAGGCCCGGTGGCCGCGTCTGTCGGTAGCGAATGAAGATGCGTGCCTCGTTGAAAATTGCCTCGTTGAAAATTGCCGCGGTGAGAATTGCCTCGTTGAGAATCGTAGCGCTGGTGGCTGCGATGTTGTTCGTGGTGATGCTGCCCGCGCGCGCCGCCGATCCGGCGACCGCCGACGATACCGCCAGGTTTCTCGCCGGCATGATGCCCTCGGCCGACTCGCCGCTGATGCCGCTGACCAGGGAGCCGGCCTGGCAGCGCCACGCCAAATTCTTCGACAATGCGTTCGCGCAGCTCGAGCAGCGGCAATTGTCGAAGATCCGCGCCTGGGCGGACAGCAATCTGGCGGCACCGCGGCCGACCATGTTCTACATGTTCTCGGGGCCGGACTTCCTCTATGCCAACGCGTTCTACTCGAAGGCGACGACCTATGTGCTGAGCGCGCTGGAGCCGCCGGGCTCGGTGCCGGATCTGACAAGATTGCCGCGCGGCGGCGTCAGCGCCGCGCTCCACAGCGTGGAGCGTTCGCTGAGTTCGATCCTGAGCTTCAGCTTCTTCATCACCAAACAGATGAAGACCGATCTGAGTGCCGGCCAGATCAACGGCACCTTGCCGGTCCTCTATGTGTTTCTGGCGCGCTCGGGCAAGACCATCCGCAGCGTCACGCCGGTGGCGCTGGACGACAAGGGCGCGGCGTATTTCGGCAACGAGAACCCCGGGCCGAACGCGGTGCGCGGCACGCGCATCGTCTTCGCCGGCAGCGACGGCGCGGAAAAGACGCTGTATTATTTCTCGACCGATCTTTCCAATTCCGGCGTCAAGGTCACGGGCTTCCTGAAATTCTGTTCGACGCTGGCGCCCGGCAACAGCCTGATCAAGAGCGCGTCCTATTTGCTGCACTCCGGCAATTTCACCACGGTGCGCGATTACATCCTCGCCAACAGCGCCACCATCATCCAGGACGATTCCGGCGTTCCGCTTCACTACTACAGCCCGAAGAAATGGCGCTTCTTTCCGTTCGGCCGTTATGCCGGCCCGATCGACGAATTCCCGGGACGATATCAGCAATCCTATGCCGAGCTGTTCAGGCGCGCGCAGCCGATGGATTTCGGTATCGGCTATCGCTGGCGCACGCATGAATCGAACCTGCTGCTGTCGGTCAGGTTGCCCGACGACGGTTCCGGCAGTCAGGAGACGTCATCGGCCGAGCCGCCACCACCGCCGCCACCGCGTCCCAGAAAGCCGCGTCCGCCGGCGCCGATCGAACCGCAGCCGCGAGGCGGCTTCTTCTTCTGGCGCTAGAGTTCGTTCGGCTTAATTTCAATGCGCCGTGTTCGCCAGCGCGCATCGACTACGGCGCGTTGACGCCGCGCCATCGGCCGTAGCGCCACGGCAGATACCATCGCGCACCCGGTGGTTTTGCGAGCGGGACGTTGTCGATGCCGGACGTGCCCCACGGCTGACAGCGTAATATCCGCGCCAGCGTCATCCATCCGCCACCCCAAAGACCGAAGCGTTCGATGGCCTCGTCGCCATAGACCGAGCAGGTCGGCAAATGCCGGCAGTTGTAGCCGACCAGCGGCGACAGCGTGTGCCGGTAAATCCAGATCAGCCCGCGCCCCGCGTTGCGGGGCAAGCGCCGGACCGTCGTGGCACAATCTGTGCAATGTGATTTTGTGCACTGTGATGACGGCATGAATGACTGTTCCATATGGCTTGCCCGAATGATCTCCGTACTCTTGCGGGGTTCCAAGGTAAGGAACTGAACATACGCAGATATTTACGCCACAGTTGGAAATTATCCGATGGTTTATGGGCGATGCAGCAAAGGTACTATGGACGCTCGCAAGGCGCACGGTTACCTTTTTGATAACGCTGGTATGACAGAATCATGCGGCGTTGAAGTGGGGCCATTGCCGTTGCTCGCCGTTAGGGCTTGGGGGAAGGAACCAAATTGAGGTTTGTGACGTCGGCTAAAATTCGCGGTTTGGCGCTGCTTGGCGCCACCGCCCTTTGTATCGCATTGCCTGGCGAGATCGCGACGCCGGTCAACTCGGCGCACGCCGGCGTTAGCCTCGAAGAACGCAAACTGCCGATGCACTTCAAGTGGGTCGCATGCCAGCCGGACTGCAAGGGCTGGGTCTCCGCCGTCGGCATTGTCACCGCGGACAGTCCCAAAGCATTCGAAGAGTTCGCGCGCGATCGCCAGCTTGGCGGCGCCACCATCGTGCTCGATTCCAGCGGCGGCTCGGTCAACGATTCCATTGCGCTCGGCCGCAGGTTCCGTGCCCTCGGCGCGCTGACCACGGTCGGCACCACCGTGCGCATGCAGACGACGCAGGGCGAGCGCGCTCATGTCGTTCCGGAAGCCTATTGCGAGTCGATGTGCGTGTTCCTGCTGCTGTCGGGCAAGACGCGGTATGTCTCGCCGGCCTCCCATGTCCGCGTGCATCAGATCTGGATGGGCGATCGCGCCGACGACGCCAAGGCGGCAAGCTATACCGCGCAGGACCTGATGATCGTGGAGCGCGACATCGGCCGGCTCGCCAAGTTCACCTTCGACATGGGCGGAACCGGCGATCTGTTGTCGCTCGCGCTGAGCGTGCCGCCGTGGGAAGATCTGCACAAATTGTCGGCGGCCGAATTGCGGCTGACCAACCTGATCACGACGGACGCCCTAACCGACGTGCTGCCGCGTGATTCATCGACGCCGGTTGCCGAACTGAAATCCAAGCCGACGCAGGATCGCTTCGTCAGCTCCGCGGTCGAAGAGCAGGCGCCTGTGCATCCGGCGAAGTCGACCAAGACCGCTGAAGCCGCGGTTCCCACCGGCGGCACCGCCGCGCCGGCGGCTCAGCCGCAGCCCGCGAAGTAAGCCGCACGATCGGTGTCATCATCCGCGAAAGCGGATGATCCAGTACGCCGCGGCGTCCGTAGTTGATCGAGAATTCCCGGCGTACTGGATGCCTGCCTTCGCGGGCATGACAATGAGCGCCTACGCCGGCTGCTTCGCTCTGGCCTCGATCTGGCCGATGGCATCGACCACGGCATCGAAGGTCAGCATGGTCGAGGCGTGGCGGGCCTTGTAGTCGCGCACCGGCTCCAGCAGCGCGATGTCGGCCCATTTGCCCTGCGGCGGCTGGCCGTTTTCCTTCAGCATCTTGCGCACGGTCTCGCGCAACTCGCGCAGCTCGCTCGCGGTCGAGCCGATGACATGGCTCGCCATGATCGAGGAGGAGGCCTGTCCGAGGGCGCAGGCCTTCACGTCATGGGCGAAGTCGGAAACCACCGGCCCGTCCATCTTGAGGTCGATCTTGACGGTGGAACCGCACAGTTTGGAATGGGCGGTGGCGCTGGCGTCGGGGTCGGGGAGGCGGCCCAGACGGGGGATATTGCCGGCCAACTCGATGATGCGCTTGTTGTAAATGTCGTTCAGCATGGAGCGAGGTCTCGGGCCCGTGGGCGGAACCGCCCTTGGCGGCAGGGTTTCACCGTCCTATATATGGACGGTCATGGCGGAAATACAGTCCGGCCATGTTGCCACGGCGGCCTGATTGGAAGCCAATTCTACCCCGGTGGTGCTAGGTTCAAGGGGACTCAGGCGTCCGGCGGCGAAGCCGCCCCGTCTGCCCGGTGACACTCCGGTCTGAAGACCGGTCGAACGGAGAAGACATGGACGCATTGATCAAATCCCTTCGCCCCAGCAAGACTGATGTCAAATCGCCTGACGTGGCGCCGGACACCCGCCCCGCCGAACTCGATCCCGCCGAATTCCTGGCCGCCGCCGTCCGTGCCGATCAGCCGCGCCCGTCGCGCGCCGAGGCCGAAGCGGCCGTGCATACGCTGCTGAGCTATATCGGCGAGAACCCCGGCCGTGAGGGCTTGCTCGATACCCCGCGCCGGGTCGTCGAGGCCTTCGATGAACTCTACCAGGGCTATCACCAGTGCCCGGCCGAAGTGCTCGACCGCACGTTTGGTGAAACCGCGGGCTATGACGATTTCGTCCTGATCCGCGACATCGAATTCACCTCGCAATGCGAGCATCACATGATGCCGTTCTATGGCAGGGCGCATATCGCCTATACGCCGGTCGAACGGGTCGTGGGGTTGTCGAAGCTCGCGCGCCTGACCGACATCTTCGCGCGCCGCCTGCAGACGCAGGAGCATCTCACCGCGCAGATCGCAGCCGCGATCGACGAGGTGCTCAAGCCCCGCGGTGTTGCCGTCGTGATCGAGGCGGAGCATACCTGCATGTCGGTGCGCGGCGTCGCCAAGCACGGTGCGATGACCTTCACCAGCCGCTATACCGGCATGTTCCGCGACAATCCGGCGGAGCAGGCGCGTTTCCTGTCCATGGTGCGAGGACCGGCCCGGTAACCTCGCTTTCCATTTTGTTTTGACGCGTTTTCTTCACGCGAACCGGTATCCACTTCGCTCGAAAACGCTATGGAATTCGCGAGGCCCGCCGTGTCCACATCTGCAGATATCAACGACCGCGAGGAAGGGCTGGCGTTCCAGCCCAAATTCGACGCGTCGGGTCTTCTGACCTGCGTGGCGACCGATGCTGCGACCGGCGACGTGCTGATGGTCGCGCACATGAACGACGAGGCGCTGCGCAAGACCATCGCCAGCGGCGAGGCCTGGTACTTCAGCCGCTCGCGCGGGCGCCTGTGGCGCAAGGGCGAGAGCTCCGGACACACCCAGCGCGTGGTCGAGATGCGGATGGATTGCGATCAGGACGCAATCTGGATTCGCGTCGAGCAGCACGGCGCGGCATGTCACACCGGCCGCCAGTCGTGCTTCTACCGCGCGGTGGCGGCGGGAGATGGCGGCACACAGTTGTCGTTTGTCGATGCGGACCGACTGTTCGATCCGAACGCGGTGTATCGTAAGTGACCCGTTATTCAGCAGCGAGAGCCAGGAATCCATAATCACGATCGTGAGCATGAAGTTCACGCATTGGGCCGCGTGCTGCGGCTAACGCTTGATCGGATTGTGCGCCTCCGCCGCCTCGTCGATGGGCACGTTAGCGCCATGCGCGATGGCCAAACCTTCGCCCCGGGGGACCAGCACTAGCGACATGCGATCCTTGCCGGGCGGTCTCATTTCCCCATTTGGCCGTCGATAGCCGCCCATCGACCAGCGTACGACCGCAACGAAAGCCCCGCCGGGCAATGTTTCAATGCTTTCAATTTCTTCGAGTTTGCACGATCTATTCTTGAACAGCAGATCGAAAAATACCTGATGCGCTTTTTGTACTTCTGCTTTTCCGCGCCAATGCATCCCGACGACGTTGACCCAATGAATGTCATCCGTCGCGAGCTGCCACATAGCGTTCATGTCCGAAGCGTTCCAGGCAGCTTCCCACCCGTCCAGCACGGCCTTGACCTCTGCAACTGCCCTGTTGTTGATTGTTGGCATTGGATCACCTCTGAGGACCGAACGAGGCATCGTAACTTCTCGGATTGATTTGGCTAGACTGCTCGCCGTCCGTTGTCACCGGCATACCAGGCGCTCCTTCCATTAAGGCTCAATGCCAGAGGGCCGGACAACGTGGTGATCGCGGGTGGGATTGAAGACTAAGCGCTCTCGCCGGACGCTCGATAATTACTCCGATGGCTTGACGCCAAGATCGCGCAGGATACCGAGCATCACATCACTGTCGCGCTTGAAAATACGAGCCGTCGTTTCGAGATTGGCAGGCGAACTCAGAATAAAGTTGTTCAGCATCTGCTGGACCTTGGAGTCGGATCCGGCCTGGATCAATAGCTCCGAGATCCGCTGGACGATATCCTGCGGCGTTCCGGTTGGTACAGCGAAGGTGGTGAATGCGCGCAGGTCGTAGAAGTCGCCGACGGCGCCCTGTTCAGTCATTGTGGGCGTGTCCGGATAGGGTGGCAGGCGGCTGCCTACCACGCCGATCAGGTTTCCGGTCCCCCAGCCATCATTCGATTACCTTGTCGGCGCGAGCGATAACCGCTGCCGGAATGCTCAATCCAAGTGCGGCAGCCGTCTTGAGGTTCAAGGCAAGTTCGAAGCCGACCGGTTGCTCGACCGGAAGCTCTGCTGGTTTGGCTCCCTGAAATATCTTGGCTGTGTATTGCGCCGTTTGTTTACCCATCAGAGCGAGGCTTGCCCCATAGCTCGCGAGGCCACCTAAGTCCACGTAGGCGCTGAATTGGTAAATCGCTGGCATCTTCTTGCCGGCGGCCAGTAAAACAATTTGTGGCTCTATTGGACCAGCAAGAACGAAAAGCGCATCGCACTTTTCTTGTACCATTGTTTCGAAAGCCTGGCCGAGATCATCACGGGAGGGAGCGGAGATTGGGATCGTTACCAGACCTAACGTCTTGGCAGCAGCCTCCGCTTCTTCGAACAGCCGCTTATGGGTAGCGTTGGACCGCCCCAGGACGGCCACCCGTGTTGCTGCGGGCAGGATACTGTGCAGAAGTTCAAGTGATTTGCCGACTGTGTCGGAGAACATCGTGGCCACACCGGTCAGATTTCCCCCGGGATGCGCCAAACTCTTGATAAAGCCCAAAGCGACCGCATCGCCGACGCCCCACATCACAATAGGAGTGGTTGCAGTTGCTCGTCGCGCGGCGGCTATCGCAGGTGTAGCGACTGCGACTACTACGTCTGGTCTTAAAGCAATCAACTCGTTCGCAAGCTGATCGAGGCGTTCGTAATGCCCCTCCGCTGCTCTGCGTTCGATCACAAGGTTTTTGCCATCCACGTACCCGAGCTTCCGCAACTCGTCCCGGAAAACCTCGAACAGGGCACGCTGGACTTCACTTTCCCAAGAGTCTGTGTTTAGGAAAGCCAGACGCCACACTTTCCGAGACGATTGCTGCGCGCGCGCAAACGGCAGCCATGCCAAAGTCGCGCCGCTCGCCAGCGTGATCACATCTCGCCGCCTCATGTCAGCGCATCCTCCTTTGCAGCGCTCAATGGGGTGCAGTGATAGCACATTCACCTATGTCTGCTCAGGGGTCATCAACCGACCTAACGGCACCGAAATTCGACTTCCGCGCTTCGCCCGAAACCGGACTCAAGTCGACATGGGGTCATGTCCGCTTCGTGCCGACAGCGGAAGTTTCCCAGGGTCAAGAGTGTCAGAAGCGGAGGCGGCCTCGCCGGACGCTCGCTAGTCACTCCGACGGCTTGACGCCAAGATCGCGCAGGATACCGAGCATCACATCACTGTCGCGCTTGAAAATACGAGCCGTCGTTTCGAGATTGGCTGGGGAACTCAGCAGAAAGTTGTTTAGCATCTGCTGGACCTTGGAGTCGGATCCGGCCTGGATCAATAGCTCCGAGATCCGCTGGACGATATCCTGCGGCGTTCCGGTTGGTACAGCGAAGGTGGTGAATGCGCGCAGGTCGTAGAAGTCGCCGACGGCGCCCTGTTCAGTCATTGTGGGCGTGTCCGGATAGGGTGGCAGGCGGCTGCCTACCACGCCGATCAGGTT